>QGUY01000136.1 GCA_003242315.1 Bacteroidota bacterium | reverse complement strand
CGAGCGCCATGAACGCAAACAGAATTGCCCTTGCGCGACTGCTCACCGGAAGAAACTTCGACAACTCCAACCGTTCCCCGACGATGGTGAACAACAGGAAACCCATCCACCAGGGAAACGCCGCTGGAAAAAACCGGCCGTGGAACAGCACGCCATTCCCAATCACCCAGCAGATCGCGCCACCAAACATTACGTAGAGGTGCAGCGCACGCTGCCGCGACAGGTAGGTGAGATATACTCCTGCCAGTCCGGCACTTGCTGCAAGCAACAGGCCGGCACCTACGGGAAGCATGTCGCTACTGAATGGAATGATGGACAGCGCGCTGACGACAGGGATAATCAACAGCGCCTTCCGTTTGAGAGGGATTACCTTCTCAAGGCTTATTAGCGTCCCCAGAAAGCCGCCGACCATTATGGCACCGTGATGGATGACGGCATGTGAAAGAGGAAAACTCAGGCCAAGTCTTCCAAACCCAGCGAGAACCCCTGCAACAAGGTTGATGAAGGCAAATGCCGCAAAAAGAGCCCGCTGGTAGCTTTTCATTCGGCGTTAGTTACTGACAAATTCAACGTTTTCAAACGCCAAATTTCGGCCCGATTCGGCGAAAGTCATATGACTGACATCATATTCAATTTGCCGCCATTCCTGGGGAACTTTGTCCATTGCCAACAAAGCCCGCGCATAACATCTTCGCGATGCGTACTTTCGGACACACGCTTGATGATATGAACACCCGCAGACAATTTATTCGGAATAGCGCAGCGCTCACGGCACTCGCGACGATGGGATTAGATTCAGCGCTCGCCAAACCGGGCAGCGCACCTTCCGCGGCAAACGTTGATCTTTGCCTCGCCTATTTCTATGGAATGCAGGAACGCAAGATGGCCCTGCAGAAACAAATGGGAATAACTGGCGTAGTTTCTCCCTCTTCGCCCTGGGCCATCGGCATGAGGGACAAGCAACCCTGGGAATATGAGGCTGTAGCCGCGGTAAAGGCGGCGTACGAGAAGAACGGACTGCAATGGAAAGTCCTGGAAGGCACCCCGCCACTCGACAAAGTCAAGCTGGGACTGGATGGACGCGATCAGGAAATTGACAACTTCATCACGTTGATGCGAAACCTGAAACGCGTCGGTGTGGAAATTATTTGCTACAACTGGATGCCCGTCATAAACTGGACACGCACCGACACCGCCCGTAAGGGACGCGGGGGCGCGGTCGTCACCGCATTCGACTACGAAGAAGCGGCAAAGATGCCTCTTACCGAATACGGAGAAGTCTCCGAAGAGCGGATGTGGAAAAACCTCGAATACTTCCTTAAGGCAGTCGTTCCGGAAGCCGAGAAGAACGGCATCAAGCTCGCCTTGCATCCCGACGATCCTCCGGTGCCGCAAATCAGAGGCATTGCCCGGATCATGCGAACTGCGGACGCGTTTAAAAAACTTATTGAACTAGTGCCAAGTCCGAACAATGGACTCACGCTATGCCAGGGAACATTCGCGACGATGGGCGAAGACATTCCCTCGGTGATCCGATATTTTGGTGAGCGAAAGAAAATTTTCTTTGTGCACTTTCGCGATATCCGGGGAGACCGATTCAACTTCGAAGAGACTTTTCACGATGAAGGAAAAACCGACATGTTTAACGCAATGAAAACCTACTTCGAAGTGGGATTCAATGGTCCGATGCGTCCCGACCATGTTCCGACCGTCGCCGGAGACAGCAACGAACATCCGGGCTACAGCGAACTGGGAACCCTGTTCGCCATCGGTTACATCAAAGGACTCATCGAAGGCGTAAAGAAAACCTACACGTGAGCGTGTTGAAGAAAGCAGGTTTGCTCAGAGTTCCTTAATCTTTATGTTGCGCCAGTAGACCTTAATGCCACCACCATCATGGATCTGCAGCGCGATGCTGCCGGTGGCCTGTGCGATCTTTTCATCTTCGAGCCGGATCATCGGTTCACCATTCAGCCAGGTCTCGACAACGCCGCCGACGACGCGAATTTTCATCGTATTCCAATCGCCATATTTCAACGCCTTATCCTTCTCGGGATCGGGTTTGATCAACCATCCACGTCCATAGGATTCATAAATGCCACCCGTGTTATGGCCGGGAGGGGCAACTTCAGCCTGCCAGCCCGTAATTTTCGTGCCTTCAATGCTTGATCGAAAGAAGACACCGCTGTTGCCATCTGCCTCCTGTTTGAATTCCAGTGATAGTTCAAAATCGCGGTATTGCTTTTCAGTTGCGAGATAACCGTACCCCTTATCCGGACCACTTTCGCACACCAGCAAGCCATCCTGCACATACCACTTCTCCGTGCCGTAAATCTTCCAGCCTTTAAGATCTTTCCCATTGAAGATTTTCTTCTGCGCGCTGACGTTCGCAGAGACGGCAACCAGAAGAGCGATTATCAAAGTTCTCATATCAATCAGATTTTCAAGAGGTATAAAGCCACGCGTTGTTGCACAACGACGGGGGGAAGTTAGTCAAAATTCTTTGTCGATGGATTGTGTGTATAGACACACTTGTTGCCCTGAGGTACCCTGAAGTACCTTGACTTCAGGGTTCAAAAAAAAGCGGAGACTAAGCTCCGCCTTTCTTCATCGTTTAGGTTAAAAAAAGGATACCATCACTCCACTGATTTACCGCTGGGTTTTAATTCAAGCACCAGCGTCGAATGGGGTTCTAGTGAGATCGAACTCAGGTCGTCAAAGGTCCTGCCTGTAAGGACATCCTTTGCCGCGCCGTAACCTGTCAACACCTCCGCGAAGCGAGACATGTTTGGCGTGGCAAAAGTATCACCATTGTTGATCATCACCAAGACCGACTGATTGTCTGACTTTCGGTTGTAAACATACACGTTATCCCGTGGAATGAAATGCTTTAGTGTACCTTTGGCAATTGCTTCGCTATCCTTTCTCCAATTCAGCAAACGGCGCAGGAATTCATAAGCTTCCTGTTCCTCGTGGCTTCGTCCTTCTGTAGTAAAGGCATTGCGTGCATCACCCGGCCATCCGCCTGGAAAGTCTTCGCGTATCACACCGTGATCGCCCGAACCCTTCATCAATATCTCGGTGCCGTAGTAAATCTGCGGTATGCCGCGCGTGGTAAGAAGGAACGTCATAGCCTGCCGGAACCGGGCCATGTCGCCACCCACGCTATGAAAGATTCGATCCACGTCGTGGTTATCCGCAAATACCTTGTGTGTCTCCGGGTATTCATAGAGAAAGTCGTGGCTCAATGCTTCATACAGTGCCCACACATTTCCACCCGGGCGAAATGCATTCAGCATCGCGAAGTACAGCGGATAGTCGGCCATAGCCTTTGTATGCGAGTTGTACCCCTTGTAGTCGGCCCCTCGGTCAGTCCACCATGCTACCAACGCAGGACTTCCAATCCATGTCTCTCCCACCACGTAGAGGCCGGGAAACTCACGGGCAACGGCAAGAGACCAGCGCGACATGAACTCTTTGCTGTTGTACGGGTAGGTGTCGACGCGAAGGCCATCCAGGCCGGCGTATTCGATCCACCATATCGTATTTTGAATGAGGTATGTGGCCATGAACGGGTTGTCCTGGTTGAGGTCGGGCATCGTGGGAACAAACCATCCCTTTTCCATTTGACGCTGGTCGCGTTCCGCGGCATGAGGGTCCGACAACGAAGCAATGGCATAGTTGGTGACCTCATAGTTGGGATAATCGTGAACCCAATCCGGAAAAGGCATGTCCTTCATCCACCAGTGCTCAAGGCCACAGTGGTTGAACACCACGTCCATCACCAGTTTCATTCCGCGACGATGCAGTTCAGATGACAGCGTCAAATACAGATCGTTCGTGCCATAGCGCGGATCCACCTTATAGAAATCCGTAATAGCATATCCATGATAGGAATACTCGGGCATGTCATTTTCCTGTATCGGATTGAGCCACAGCGTTGTGACGCCAAGGTCCTCGATGTAATCCAGTTTGGAAAGGATTCCTGCCAGGTCGCCACCATGTCGTCCACCCGGGAAGGACCGGTTAATGTTTCCCTCCTTCATACCTTTGACGACATCGTTACCAGGATCGCCGTTCACAAAACGGTCTGGAGTGATGAGATATATCACATCCCCTCCGGTTAGTCCGCGCCCGCGTGACGCGCGTTCCCTTAGCTCATAAGAATACTTGCGTGTGCGCTTTCCTTTTGTGAAAGTAATTGGAACCGTACCAGCTTTTGCGTCCTGCGAAATCTTCAAATCGATAAAAAGAAATCCGGGGTGAGCGGCAGGCGTGACGTTGGTAACTTCCACTCCCGGATAGTCGATGGTCACAGAAGTTGCGGAAAGGTCATTGCCCTTTACGAGCAATTGCAGGTGATCATTCGCCATCCCAGTCCACCAAAACGGTGGTTCAACCCGGTCGATGGTTAACGTATTCTTTTGTGCGTAAGACGTCGCTGCCACGGCGACGATCACGAACACAAGGCGGATTCTCATCATGTTAAGGTTCCTTTACAAGTTTGACGACATACCGGTGATGCAGGGTCTGGATTTCAGCGATGTAAAGACCCGGCGTCAATCCCTCCATACTCCATTGGCTCTCCCCATATCGCTGCAACGCAACGCTGTGTCCGAACAGGTTTCTTACCGTAACACCGGTAACAGGTCCATGGTCCGAAGATATGTTAAGATAAGACCGCACAGGGTTTGGGAACACTGAAAGTCGCGTTTTCTGTTCGCTGCTGACAGCCGTAACAAGGGGATTTTCTATCGGCACATCTGTATAAAGCTTATACTCCCCGGGCTGAAGCGTGACAACAGTCGCTGTGGAATTCACCTCTAGCGGTTCGCCATGCGCATAATAGTCGTACCACATCCCGGTGTGGGGAAACTCTACAACGATGCCCTGCTGGCTCAGACTGAAATTAACTACAAGCTGAGCGTTCATTTCATCCGTACTTGAAGGTGAAGACGTGTATGGGTTGTTCCTTAATGTAACTTGCTTCAGCAAAGTTGTTCCTCCACGAAATTCAGCGGTGCCTTCCGTAAACACAGCATACTCCTGTCGAAGCCTGATGAGATCCGCTGTGCGGTTGAACAAACGCTTTCTCGGCCCTTCGTCGCGAAGACTCCAGCCTGTCGGTTTAGGCGACAGCCTGCAACCATCGCTGATCGAGCCGTCTTCACATCGGTTAATACTTTGATCGTAGCCCAGTTCACCAAATTGCCACAGCATCCTGGGGCCGGGCGTTAAATAGAAAAGCAAAGCCGCACCCTCCGTTCGGCGTAAGGCGACTACCGGGTCTTTAACCGAATAAGTACCCGATACATTGCCGTAGGTAAGGTTCTTATACATAATGCGCTCCTCATCGTGGCTTTCCATGTATCCCACCACGTGCGGAGCGCTCCACCCACGCTCCTGGTAGTCGATCCAGCTGATGTCCGACTCTTCCTGATAGCCCATGGTATTCTGATTGAAGGCATGCACCAGGTTACCCCATAACATCATGCCCTTTCCTTCATCAGCACGGTATTCTGCAAGTTCCTTCTCTTCCTCGTTTGCGGCGAAGTGTTCGAGAATGATCCAGGCGTCCGGTGTGTGTTCCCAGATGGCGTCGGCCATTCGTTTCAGGAGCGCGACCCGACTCGCATCGTAGGCCGACCACGCTGAAACGTTCGAAGGATTGGGAGTTTGTGTGAAACCTTTTGATAAGTCGAATCGAAAGCCATCAACCTTGAATTCCTTCAACCAATAGTAAGTTACGGTATCAAGGTATGCCTGCGTGTACGAGCTTTCATGGTTCATGTCGAAGAACACGTTGAAGGGGTGTGTTGCGTCCGTGTTGAACCACTTGTTGTCCGCCTCGGGTTTCATAGCGGTGAAGTCGAAATCCATCAGCACATACGGATTCGGTAAATCCTGATGGTTCATGACGATATCGAGAATTACAGCGATACCCTCCTGGTGACAACGATCGATGAACTCTTTGAGCTTGTCCCGCGTGCCGTAATACTTGTCAGGCGCGAACATGAAGGTCGGGTTATATCCCCATCCTTCGTTGCCGTTGAATTCCATTACGGGCATCAGTTCAATGGCGTTCACTCCAAGTCGCTTAAAATATGAAAGTGTGTCAATCAGGTTTTGATAGGAACGTTCACCGGGTCCGAAGAAGTCTCGAATCAGCAACTCATAGATGACGAGTTCTTCCTTTTCGGGTTTAACATAGTCGCTGGCTTGCCACTGATATGGCGCGATTCCGGTTGCAAACACCGCGACCCGGTTGAAGTACCATTCCGAATGCAGGGCGGCAGCGGGATATGGTTTAAGCGAAGGGTACACAGATGAGGGTATGTACACGTCCTCGGGATCCAGTATCTTATCGGCATAGGGATCGGCGACGTAAATCGATTCGTCAATGAGATATTTATAGCCGTACTCTACGCCTGGTGTCAGTCCATTCACTTCTATCCAGAAATACTCACCATCACGGTTCATAAGGTAGTCCGACTGCACTTGCCAATCCGTGAAATCACCAAGCGCATAGACACTTGATTTTCCCGGGGCCCACAGGCAAAGGGTCACGCGCGTATCATCGCCGGTTGCATAGTTGATACCGGGGATAATACCAGGCGGGCGCGGAACCTCAGCACTCGCCTTTCTTATGATATATTGAAACGATTCCTCATCGGTATCGCCATTGGCTTCGGCCACGAGTTTAATGATCGCGGCCTCAGGCGTCGCGGGAATAACATACGTAAAGCTGTACGTGGTACCTTGCGCATCATCGACAAGGTTATCGTTCACATAAAGAGAGAAATCAGCGGTTGTCGGTGTTTCGGCCGCGATGGCAATGCTGGTTCCTGCATCTACAAAGAGATGTCGCGCAGTCGGTTCGGTGAGCTTTAGTTCAAAGCCTCCATCCCAGAATGACGCAAGGTAATCCGTCGTTTGACCGTCGGACCAGTCGTTCCCCTTCAACAGGATGCCGATCTGGGTTGCATTGGTGATGTCGCTTGCAAAGAACGCTGACGGCGTAAAGACGATTGTGAACAACGTCTTGCCTTCGGAGACAGATTTAGTACACTTCGCAGGAGTGGTGAGTGTTGGATTACTGCTTGCAGGGTTTATGTTCGACTTCGCGTCGATGTTGCTGCCGGGGATCCACACCCATACCCACGCTGATGAGAGATTGGCAAGCGGGGTACCCGTTACATCGTACACGACCGTGATCTCATCGGTAGGTCGGAACAGTGCCGGTGTTATGGTTGGGTCGATCGATTCTTTCGACCATACCACGACCACCGTCAATGTGAATATGAGTGCTAAGTAGATTTTTTTCATGAACACTTTACACCGCGCCGCGAACACAGCCAGCCCTCCGCCATTACTCCGGACGGGCTGGTCTGTGTGCGGGCTCAAACCCTGATTAAGTCAACTAATCTGTCTTCCTGTCATTTATCCACCGCAAGGGCGCCATAGCACAAAGTGACGCCAGGTTTATTTGAGGAAATAGTATTCGCCGGTCCCAGTATTAAAGGTGACGAAATACGTTCCCGCCTTCATCGGCACATTAGGTCCTCCCTGCGTTCCGATACCACCGGGAAAATCAGATCCACCCCAGTTCACTTCCCAATCATCATCCGCTCTGAACTTCACTTCTCCGTCTTCGAATGACACTGTCTTAGACCACAGATACGGGATGGCGGGATTTTGGATCAGATCGATGTCAGCATCCCATCCATTCGGAGTACCGTCGCCAAGTATGCCCACTGCATTGTAGGGCGTCGACCTGTCGGTAGGCATGAAGAAGTACTGGCCGCTTTGATCGTTGAACCATATGAAATAGGTGCCTGCGGTCACCGGGATGTTGGGTCCGCCCTGGAATCCGTAGCCAGACGGATACGTATCAGCTCCCCAGTTCTTATCCCAGTTGTCGTTAGCGCGGAACTTAACTTCACCGTCCGTGAGCGTCAGTGTAGCAGTCCAGATGTGCTCGTCGTTGGGATCCTGTGTCAGGTCTGTGTCGTTGTCCCAGCCCCCGGCCTGTCCGGTTCCCACAAGGCCAACCGTTGCGAGAGGCGTGTCGTCAAGTTTGGTAACCGTGTAATTACCTGTAAGATCGTCGAGCTCAAGTTTGTAATACCCGTCTTCAGGAATGGGCACGTTCGGACCGTCCTGAACGCCCGTGCCGCTCGGATAAGCGTTGGCTCCCCAGTTAATCGCCCAATCGTCATTGGCTCTAAACTTCAGCTCACCAGCCGTTAGATAAGTCGTGAGCGTCCAGGTAGACTTGTCAGCCTTCGTAGGGTCCGCGAGGTGCATATCGATGTCGAAATCCCACATTCCCGGTGTCGCCGAACCGAGCACGCCAATGGTACAGTAATTACCACACTCACTGTCCTGATAAGTCGTCGCAGTTCGTGTGATCACCTGAGAGTAGACCGGCTCCCGACCAGAGTAACCATTTATTGTGGAACGCACTCGCAGGTATACAGTACCTTCTTCAAATCCAGCCACGCCCAGTGCAAGCATCGTATTGTTAAAACGTTCAACGGTGATGGCAGCACTCGCGGTCGTCGTTTCCGCAAGTGATCGCGGCGCAGGAAAATCCGGATCGACGTCCATTTGAAGTTGATAGCTGGTCGACAACTGAACGCCATAATCCGTGCGCTCCCATTCGAACGTTTCGAGTATTTCACCCGCCTTATCGGGCAACAGCTCGAACGGACCCCCCGTTGCGTTGTTCTTAAACACGGGTGGAGTAAACGTGCTCTCATCCCCGAGTGTCGGCTTTGGTCCTTCATCGGCGCAGCTTGCAGCAAGAACAATCATGCAAAGTGCAAACGCGCGATTATATTTTTTCATTATCAGTGTTTTCATACTTCCCATGAGTTATTAGTATCCCGGATTTTGTACCAGAGTCGGATTCGCGCCGAGGTCGGCTGCAGGTATAGGGAAAAGATCGCGGAATGATTCCGTACCGGTACCTTCCTTAACATTTCCCTTCCACGGCCACACATAGCTGCTGCCGGTGAACTTGCCATACCGGATCAGGTCAGTGCGACGGTGTCCTTCCCAGTACAGTTCGCGTGCGCGTTCATCCAGGATGAAGTCGAGTGTGAGTTCGCCGGTCGTGATGTTTCCGGAGTCGTCACCGTATGCTCTCTCGCGAATCTCGTTCACGTAGTTAAGCGCTTCAGCAACGGTACCTCCCTGCCCTCCTCTCAGCACGGCTTCTGCGTACATGAGGTATGCGTCAGCAAGGCGGAACATAGGCCAGTCGGTATGCACAAAATCAGCGTGTGCGTCCGCAGGGAGGGTTCCATCAAAATTGCGATTCCTGTATTTCGTCATCGCGTACCCTTCCGTGAACTGACCGATGTCGTCGATCTCAAGCGATTGACCATCCGTCCAGAAGAGCGCACGAGAATCTGTTTCACCGGTGATATCGTCAAACTTCTCAACGAACGCAGATGTAGTGCGTACACCACCCCATCCACCGGCAACGCCGAACATGCTCATGGCAACACCCGACATTGATCCGCCAATAGGTGCATGGACGAGATAGACCATACCCCCGTAGGACTGCGTGCTTTGTCCATCATAGGTTATGGGTAAGATCATCTCAGGGCTGTTGTTATTGTCGGCGACGAAATTCATGAGATAAGCTGGTGCAAGCGTGTAACCAGCGCCGAGGACTTTGTTAAGAGCGGTGAGTGCCTCTGTGTACTTAGCCGTTCCGATATACACTTCAGCGTTGAGGTACAATTTGGCCTGGAGCATCCACGCCGCAGCCTTATCGGCACGGCCATACTCAAACCGCGGCGCACCGAGATCATCTTCGATATCTGCCAGCTCGGATTCCACGTAGTCGAACAGGTCGGCGCGTTTGATCTGCTTCGGGAAGAATGATCCCGCCAGATCGGCTTCCGTTACAAATGGAGGATTACCAAAAAGATCAAGCGCGTGGTAGTACGCCAGCGCCCGCAGGAAACGTGCTTCAGCGTGATACGTCCTGATGTTGGCGTCCTCATTGCCTGCCGTGGCGCGGATGTATTCATTGCACAACGCAACAGTGTACATGATTCTGGAATAAATAGCACCGATGAAAACGTCTGTTTGCGTCCAGGTGTGCCAATGAAAATCCTTGATCGTGGCGTCATTCCATCCGATCACAGCCTCATCGGTAGTGAGCTCCTGGCAATTCCAGTATTGACGGAGATAGTTACCAAAGCCTTCATCGATGCCGGCGATATCCGGCTGCCCTGCGGGACCTTGTTGTCCACTGAGGGCAAAGGTTGCGTACAGCTTGGCAAGACCTTGTTTGTAAGCTTCCGGACTGTCATATACGTCCGCGGAGGTCTTAACCGTCTTTCCAAGAGTTTGCGGATCCAGATCGTTAAAG
>QGUY01000135.1 GCA_003242315.1 Bacteroidota bacterium | reverse complement strand
CACCATCGAATCCACAGTTCCCCTGATTGCGAGTGCATTTTCACGGAATTGTGCGCTGTGTCCGACAGGGAGCGTGTGAGGATGGCGGCTGTGCCATCATCGAAAGGGTGCGCGGCGGACGCGGGTGGATAGATGAATTCTAAGCCATGCTCGGCCAGGGGCAATGTCGTGAAGAAGGGTGATGCTGCCGCCAGCGGATGAATTGCAGAGCAAACGTCATGATAAAATCCGGGAACAGTCAGTTCTGCAGTGCGCGTGCCACCTCCTACGGTTTGCGTAGCTTCAAGCAGCAGAACCGAAAGCCCCTCCCTCTGAAGCGTAATCGCCGCGGCCAGGCCATTGGGACCCGCCCCGACGACGACGGCATCGTATTCCATGCCCGTCAGAGTTTCAGGATTTGACCGGCATGCTGTTTAGTATCGACGTTGTCGATGATCTCGGTAATCCTGCCGTTTTCGTCAAGGATGAAAGTTGTTCGCGCGGTACCCCAGTACTTATTTCCGTCGCGTTCCTTTTCAACCCAAACACCGTACGCTTTGTTTATCAACTTATCGGTATCGGCAACAAGTCTGAACGGTAGATTGTACTTTTGCTGGAATGCCTTGTGAGACGCTTCGTCGTCACCGCTTACGCCAAGAACAACGTAGCCAGCGCGTGTCAGAGGCTCCATGTTGTCACGAAGGTTACACGCCTGGGCGGTGCAACCGGGAGTGTCATCCTTGGGATAGAAATAGAGGATGACCTTCTTTCCGCGGTACTCGCTAAGGCTTACCTTTTTTCCATCCTGGTCATTTGCGGTAAAATCGGGAGCCATATCCCCCACCTTAAGTTTGCCTTGCGAAAACCCTTCCATAGCGATCAACATTAGTACGAAAATTGCCTTGCATTTCATAGCCGTTTCGGTTTTGAATGGATAACACGTTCTGGCTTGCAGAAAGTTACGAAAGATTTGGCAGAGTCGCCTTTCTATCCAAAAAGTACCCACGCTACAACCAGTGTCACGACGACATTGAACGCTTGCGCAATGACGAAGGCATAGAGCGGTTTGCGGCTGTTATTGAGGAAGAGGTCGGCAAATCGCGTTTCAAGGCCGATGCTGGTAAAGGCGAGGACAAACCACATGGTCTGAATTGTCTTCAGGCTTCCTGATACGGCTGATATGGTTGCCGGAGAAAGGAGGAACGAAAACACAAGGGACGCTAGTACAAATCCCAAAACAAACTTTGGAAAGCGTTCCCAAATAACACGCAGGCTGGGCTTTTCAACGTTGGACATCTTTTCGCCTTTCCCCGTGTAAGTCCAGTAAATGCTTATGGCAAAAGCTGCGATGCCGAGCATAACGTTTTGTGAGAACTTGACGATCGTGCTCACCTTCAAGGCTGTCTCTCCTACCAAGGTGCCCGAGGCAACCACAGCACCTGTTGTATCGATACTCCCACCGAGCCATGCTCCTGTTACTTCCTCACTGAAATTAAAATGATTGGCAATCATGGGCATGAAGATCATCATCGGGATCGCGATGATGAGTACGAGCGATATTACATATGAGAGCTTCCGCGTGTCGCCCTTAATCGCACCGGCCGTCGCTATTGCCGCCGACACTCCACATATTGAGACAGCGCTGGAAATCATCATCGACATCTCGTCGTCCAGTTTAAACTTCTTGCACACCCACCAGGCAAAGTACCAGACGACCAACACCACAATGGATGCCTGAATGAGACCAAGCGAACCCGACTCCAGGATGTCTGAAAAGATTATGCGGGTGCCTAACAATACGAGACCTATCTTGACAAACAACTCCGTCGTGAGCATTGAGCGGAACCATTCCGGAAGCTTGAACAGATTTCCGATGAGCAGCCCGATAGACAAGCTGAAGATCACCGCCTCCAGGTTCAGATCGCGAACTGTCCCGTTCCCTTCGATAATGAGCGCACACAAAGCCACCGCATACACAACCGGAAAGACACCGAGGAAGGGACGGATAGACTTCCCTGTCATCAAAATGCCTGCAGCAGCCATTACCCCAATGAAGAGAAACTGTACAAGCATTGCCCCCAGGTTCTCTCGTCCGAATACGTGTCCTCCCAGTTGCTGCCACGACTCCCACTTGAAGTTCGGCGCGGGAACAACAAACCAAATAAGTGATAAGACGATGATCAGAAAACCCAGGATTACGGATGCCCAGTCCTCATGAACCGGATACAGAGAACGCCGCGACTTTTCCATCAGCCAATTATTTCACTTGCACAATGCTTTTCTACGCCGGCATTCAATATAAAAATATCCGGCTAATACCAACAGCATAAATCACGCGGGTGGACCTTCTGACATCACTGAGTCGCGCTGCCCAGTCGCGCCACCTGTTCGTTATAGTATTCGATCGTCTCAAGCACCGAAGGCAGATTACTCGGAACCGTTTCCGCGTCGCGTTCGATGTAGATGTGACCTGAGAAGTTTTGTCGTTTGAGCTCTGCAAAAATTGCCGGGAAATCTACCACTCCGGTTCCTACGCGGACGTCCTGAATATTTGGGTTATTATACTCGGCAATATCCTTGAGGTGAATACCCATGATATGTCCCTCCAGACGCTTCACTCCGTCAAGCGGGTTAACGCCGCTCTTGGGCCAGTGACCGAGGTCGGCGCACGCTCCGAAATTCTTGTGTCCCTCGATCGCGGCAAGTACTGAATCCGGATGCCAGTATTGGCTGACGCCGCGCCAATGTTCGTGAATCGCCATCCGTAAATCGTAAGCACTGAGCAGGCTGTCAATTTCATCGAGTATTGCGACCGGGGGTTCACCTGTTACGTATTTCACACCGAAGAATTTTGCTACATCGAACTGGCGTTTCCACGAATCGATGTTTCTGTCACCACCCACATACATAGACTCCATTTTCAAGCCGCGTTCGTCGAGCATCGCGCGAACCTTCGCGAGGCCCGCGTTCGACAACGTTCCAATGAGTGAATCTCCCAACTCGGGTCCCGCATTGAAGAACGTTACACCTTCGACATAGTTGACACCACTGCTGTCGATCTTGTCAAGTGCGTCCGGAAGCTTAAACGTGTGGAAAGTCCAGAAAGCGACACCCAGCTTCCAGTCAGGTGCGGCGGTCTGTATTGGCTCGCTCGAGCGTTTTCCCGAGCAGGCGGCCAGAACGGCGACAGCCAGGATGCAGAAAAAACTGTTTCTCATAGTTCAGGTATTCGGTAATTGATGGGTTTCTATTTGCCGGTGCGCCAATGCTTGTCGGCAAAATTCATGAACTGCTCCCAGTCGTATGCCGTTAAATCATGCTTGCCTTCGCGCAAGTGATATCCAATTCTACCCTCGTGCAGTGGTTTACCGACGTCCGGCATTTTGCGCGTACCCAGTCCTTTGTGCCCGTAAAGTTTGTAGACGGGTTCAGCATAGACGGCACTGAGAAATTCGCCTTCAGGATCTGCCCAAAGATCTTCTACTGCGCTTGCAACATAGACCGGCCGTGGCGCAACCAGGGCCAGCAACATGTGCTGGTCGAACGGGAGATCATTCACTCTCCCTGCGAACGACTTGTATACACTGCAAAACCAATGAGGAAATGTAGTGGTTATTTGCTCCAGGCTTTCTCCCTTCTCATTCCGTGTCAGGGCGGCACCTCCTTCGCCCGATTCGTTCGAAATGACCATGGCAAATCGTTCATCGGTAGCGCCAGCCCAAAGTGCTGCCTTTCCCAATCTCGAATGACCCAATACGGCAACTTTAGATGCATCTACATCACTATCGGTTACAAGGTAATCCAGGGCGCGCTGAAGTCCCCATGCCCAGGCGGCAATTGAACCCCACGAACTTTCTGTGCGGTTACCTTTGTCGAAGAGTCCGTGAACCCCGTTCATAAAACCATCATCAAAGTCCGGATCCACATCACCGTAATAGATCGTAGCCACGCCGTAACCTCGCTCGAGAATCCGGTCTATGGGCCAGCGTGAAGAGCGTACACCACGGGAGGCTTCTGTAGCCCGGTTGTTTTCCACGCCTAACACTTCATTTTGATCGACCCAGTTGGGCGTGATGAGAATTGCAGGGTCATTCCATACGGCTTGATTGCCATAAAAATTCATGCCCAGGAAAACAGGTACCGGCGATGTTTTACGCGCCGGCAGGTATATCAGTATGTCCATCCACACTGACGTATCCGGCGCAAAAAACACGCGCACCTGCTTGCGTATAGCCTTGCCGTCCAACGCATCGCGATCGTGAGACAGGATACGGTATGACAGCTCGGGCGGTGCCGGCGAGTAGCCGTACATATGCCGACTGAACAACTCGCGAATCTCCGGGCGACGGATGCTTTCCCATTCATCGACCGTTTTCACGCGGACACCACGGGCGAGTTTCAACGGATCGGGTATGTTCTTTTTCTGTGCCATCGTTGCGAACGGGAGAATAAGCGCGACAATCAGGAAAGAGGCAATAGCGTTACGCATGAATTCAGTACCGAGATGGATGTACAAAGTAAAAAGGAATGATTGACGGCACAAGTCCCGAATCCGGAATTCCGTAGCCGGTGTATGAAACCCAAACGAAAGTTTTTAATATTGAAAAAGCCCCTCCGAAAAGATGTGTGAATACACGCAAGTATAATCATGAACCGTTTCTTCTTTGCACTAGCCTTCACCATTGGTTTGCTGTGTTTATCCTGTCAGCAGGAAAGCAGCACATCCAATACACGTGTTTCTAAATTGATCATCGGGTATGTCCCGGGATTCCGGGGTGCGATTGATACGCAGACTATCGCCGCGGAAAAGGTCAGCATACTCAACTATGCGTTCGTCGATGTAAAGGATAGCATGGCGTGGCTTACCAACATGGCAACCGACACCATCAACTTTCGTAACCTCGTCAAGCTTCGTGAGAAGAATCCTGATCTCAAAATCGTGATCTCGATCGGTGGCTGGAGTTGGAGTGAAAACTTTTCCGATGCGGTTCTGACTCCTTCTTCGCGCAAAAAGTTCGCGGAAACGAGCGTGGCGATCGTTGAGAAGTATGATCTCGATGGCGTCGATATCGACTGGGAATACCCGGGCTTCAAGGGCGAGGATAACGTATTCAGGGTTGAAGACCGCGAAAATTTCGTGCTCATGTTTGAAGCCCTTCGCAAAGAACTCGATCGCCTTTCTGAAAAGACTGGCAAGGTACAACTGCTGACCACTGCTGTCCCCTGCTTTTCAGAATTTCTGGAAAAGAACGACATGGGCGGCGCGGCAAAGTATCTTGATTACGTCAACCTGATGGCATACGATTTCTATGTTGCCGGACCTTTCGCAGGACATCACAGCAACCTGTACCACAGCGAAAGCTACGAAGCGGAACAATCGGCTCACCGGGCCATCACCGAGTACGTCCAACAGGGCGTGCAGAAAGAGAAAATTGTTTTGGGGGTTCCCTTTTACGGAAGAAGCTGGATCATGCAGACAACTGACAACCACGGAATCAACAGGGCGATCGAGTCTGTTGCCCGTGGTGGCGGCTACACCTTCATTCGCGACAGCATCATGAGCAAGCCGGGTTTCGTCAGGTACTGGGATGATAAAGCGAAGATGCCGTATCTTTTCAATGAAGAGAAAAAGCAGCTCGTCGCGTATGATGATGAAGAGTCCTTGAAAATCAAATGCGACTATGTGATCGAGAACAACCTTGCGGGCATCATGTTCTGGCAATTCGCCAGCGATCCGAAGGGCTATCTTCTGGACGCGCTTAACGAAAAAATAGCACCCTGATGCAGGTTTACAATGAACTCCCCTCCCAGCGTCTCCATGCCGTCGATATTCTACGGGGACTGACCATTCTGTTGATGGTATTCGTCAACGAGGTAGCGGGCATGAGAAACATTCCGTCATGGTTAAAACACGTTGCGCCCGGTGTAGACGGCATGACGATCACGGACTGGGTGTTCGCCGGATTCCTGTTTATTGTTGGGATGGCAGTGCCGCTGTCGCTGAATAACAGAATCCGAAAAGGTGACAGTCTCCTCAAACTGCAGGGGCACATCCTGGTTCGCACGATTGCACTGCTTGTGCTTGGCATCTTTATGGTGAACGCTGAAGGCGGCTACAACGAAGGAGCGATGGGAATGCGTATCGGCGTTTGGTCGCTCCTGTTTTATCCATGTGTCATTCTCGTTTGGAACGTTTATACGTTTCAAAACAAAACATGGGCGTGGTTGTTGCGCGGAATTGGCATTGCCGGACTCATAGCCCTAGCCATGATCTATCGCGGCGGGGAAGACGGCACGCAACACCTCCAACCGCGTTGGTGGGGCATTCTGGGTCTCATCGGTTGGGCGTACTTGTATACCTGTATTTTGTACCAGCTGTGTCGCGGAAACCGATATGCCTTGCTGGCGATGGTCGGTCTTACGATTCTCATTTACGCCGTTGGCCGCTCACCGCTTTCGGAAGACAGCATCTTACTCGGGTGGACGCGCTCACAGGCCGGGAACGCCACGCACACCGGCATCGCGCTTTGTGGTGCCATATTGACGATCATCTTTTTTGATCAAAAGACTGAGCGTACGCTCATGCAGCGTCTCAACGAAGCACTGGGTTTTGCTGCGATATTGTTCCTGGCTGGATTTATCCTTCGGCCGTACTACCATATCGGAAAGATTGGCGCCACACCCTCGTGGGGATTATACTGTTCCGTCATCGCCATCATCGCCTTTATCTTCCTTTACTGGCTCACCGATCTGAAAGGAATAAATAAATGGGCCAGGTTCCTGCAGCCGGCCGGCGCGAATCCTTTGCTCACGTACATCATTCCCTTTATCATGTGGGCCAGCTACCGGGTATTCCACTACTATCCCCTCCCCGATTCCTTGCGGACTGGCATAATCGGAATAGTATACTGCTTGTTGTATGCGGTCGCGGTAGTTTGGATCGTGAGATGGCTGAACCGCATTCACATAAGGTTGCAGTTGTGATCGCTACTGCCCATTCATGTTGAGGATGCGCGGCCCCGCACCCAGTTCGTCCATAATTGACTGTCGTAAAGCAAGTGCGCTCGTGGCTAGTCCCAGAAAATCGAATTCCGCGTGTGGGCCCTTATAAGGATACAGCGTCATTTCACGACTTACCGCTGCGATTTCGTCGAGTCCATCCTGCAGCATGTACACGACTTCGGGTGTCCGAAATTCACCTCCCCGTGCATAGATGCGGTAAGCAAAGTAAGCCTTTGCGCTGCCCCGGTAGAGTCTTGCAGCCATCTCGGTGCGCCGCATGGTCTCGATGAGCTTACTGTAGTGTTCCGCGTTTGTGATGTGCGGCTTTGCCTGCAGGACGTCTTCCAGCGCACTTTGGGCAACACGCACCGCGTAGTCCTTCTCAGCGACAATGTTTCGGAGATATTCGACGTTCATTAGCTCGCGATCGTCGAGCCACCCATTCTCGAATACATTGGGTATCTCAACGGCAGTAGCGCTATTGGGCTGTTTGAATTCCCGGGGCGCGAGGTGATTGGTTACGTCCTGCCAGTAATGAAACGTCTTGTTAACGTCATGCTCGACGGTGTATTCCATGCTACGTTGCCACTTGCCAGGGTTGAGACTGATGTATGACGCCTCATTTGTGAAGGACATTGTCAGATGGCTCGCGACCGGAAGACCAAGCGTGTACATCATGGAGGTGATGATGTCCTGGCTCTTTCGGAACGCAGGCTCAACATAAGGTCCGGCCTTCTCTCCATACTTCCTGGAAACGAATTCGCGGTATACCTTGTCAATACTCATCCAGGGATCGTCAGACGCTCGTTTCAGAGCATACAGGTTGATCTCGCAGGGGCCATCGATGATTGTCGACTGATAAAAGCGATCCGTTCGCGCCACGTAGCCTTCGATGTTCGGCTCGGAGAGGTATTCCTTCCAGCGTTTTAGGTGTACCTCGGGCAACATGCTTGCCAGTATACCCTGACCGTTGTATTCATGAGCGGCGTCAAACTCGACAATTATCGGGTACTTTCGGATGCTATCGCTGACAGTGGACAGGGGGTGCGTAAGGAGAAACGCTTGCTCTGCCTCAGTGACCATTACCTTAATGGCTGGGTGACGCAACTTCCGCACCGCATTTACCAGGAGCGAAAAGTCGCGCGTATCGCTCACGGCAGCGCGTATGAGCAGGTCAAGGTTATGCCGATCAATGAATATCCGTGCAAGGCTATCGATAACCGCCGCCACTTTCGAAGGCCCGTCAGGAAGTCGCTGGGAAAACTGTTCGGCTATTTTGCCAGGCGCGTCCATGAAATTGAGCACGACTCCATCAATTTCCGGGACGAGCATGAGCATGCTGCGGTAGTCGGCGCGGATCCATCGCCACAGGTCGGGATTGTCGAGGTCCAGTCGCTGCTGGCCATCAATCGTGAGCCTGAAGGCTTCCGGGTAATATCCCACATCATAGAGCGCCTGATCCCAGACAAATACTTCCTGAATCCCCTTTTCGTGGGCGTACGCAGCCAGCCGGTTAACAAGCTCCGCGCGGCCTGCAGGGCGTACGTCTTTAAGTTGATTTACGAGTTGATGAGAAAACTGGATGTGGTTGATATCGTAGTCGGTAGTGGCTACGTCTATCACCCGTCTGGCGTTCGGTTCGTTATCCGAAAGGATGTTCCACCCGCGGACCGCCACCTCACTTTCTTGCTTTTTGTTTCGACTACATCCGAAAAAAAGCAAAAAGCAACCGGTCAAAAGTACAATCACCCGGATTCCTGGGGCTCGAACCATGCAGGTTAGTGTATCCTACGCAATATAAGGTGATCCTTCAACTCTTCAATAGTTGTTCTCTAATCTTCACACTCAATCTTACGTCGACGGCTCTCACTCTCGCACTCACGCTCACAATAGTGTCCGTCCTAACGAGAAACGTTCATGTTAGGCGTCTCTACCCTGAATTGCCTGATTTACCGGATAACCAACCATAGGGTTTCCACCGCAAAAGCAACGCCGCGCCTTACATGGCGGTCCCCATCGATTGTTGATTACCTGGTGGTAATGGTGTAATAGTAGTATGGCAAGTAAGTAATAGTAGAGACGTTGCATGCAACGTCTCTACATGGGTAACCCCCTCAGTCTCTGCCTAGGGTAACCCCCTAGATATAGCTATTGACAAGGTTCTCAAAGAACTCTTGTCTTCCGCTGATCATTTCAGGTTCGCCATTCTGAAGAGCCAGCCTGCGCATAGCGTCAAGCTTTAAGCGGCCGCGTTCGAACTGCTTGCCTTTACCGGAGTCGAAGCTTGCGTAGCGTTCCTTCAGGAGTGCGGTGTATTTTCCGTCGCTGAGGATTTGGTGCGCAATGAGGAGGGCCCGTGCAAAGGCATCCATCCCGCCGATGTGGGCATAGAAGATATCGACCAGGTCCGTAGAGTTGCGCCGGGTCTTGGCGTCAAAGTTGATACCTCCTGTCTTGAAGCCTCCTGCCTGGAGAATGACCAGCATGGCTTCCGTGAGCTCATGCAGGTTGTTGGGGAACTGGTCGGTATCCCAACCGTTCTGGTAGTCGCCGCGGTTGGCATCGATACTACCCAGCAGCCTGGCGTTAGCTGCCACCTGAAGTTCGTGCTGGAAGGTGTGTTGGGCGAGCGTAGCGTGGTTTACTTCGATATTGAGTTTGAAGTCGTCCATCAGATCAAACTCGCGAAGGAAGGCGATGACTGTGGCCGCATCGAAATCGTATTGATGCTTGGTGGGCTCCATCGGTTTCGGCTCAATCAGGAACGTTCCGCGGAAGCCGTTCGCACGGCCGTAGTCGCGAGCCGCGCGCAGAAACATCGCGAGGTGTTCCTGCTCACGCTTCATGTCGGTGTTCAGGAGTGACAGATAGCCCTCACGTCCGCCCCAGAACACGTAGTTCGCACCGCCGAGTTCTATTGTCGCGTCGATAGCATTCTTAACCTGGGCAGCTGCATAGCACACGACGTTGAAATCGGGATTGGTAGCCGCTCCGTTCATATAGCGTGGGTGGCTGAAGAGGTTTGCTGTACCCCAGAGCAGTTTGACACCTGACTCTTTTTGTTTCTGCTTGGCGTACTCAACAATTTTTTGGAGACGCTTTTCTGATTCCTTGAGTGTAGGGGCCTCTTCTACGAGGTCATAGTCATGGAAACAGTAAAAGGGAGCGCCGATCTTCGTAGCGAATTCAAAGGCGGCATCCATCTTGTCGTATGCCCTTTGCATCGGATCGGAAGCAGCCAGCCACGGGAAATTCTTCGTAGGAAGTCCGAACGGATCCCCGCCGGTGCCACAGAACGTATGCCAATAGGCGATAGCAAAGCGAAGATGCTCCTGCATTGTCTTTTTGCCTACCCGGCGGTTCGGGTTGTAGTACCTGAAGGCCAGCGGATTATCGGTATCGGGACCTTCGTATTTGAT
>QGUY01000134.1 GCA_003242315.1 Bacteroidota bacterium | reverse complement strand
TAAGCAAAAAGTAACCGGTTTCGGGAAAAAGGTGAAGAATTGAAGAAACCCAAAGAAACCGCCATCGACCTCTCTGATCGGCATCAGGAAGCTGGCTATGCTGCAGGTGTACTCCTGGCCCAAAACCTGCGAAACCAGGGCGGTGACTCGCTCAATGCCGCCGCCATCAATGCCGGATTAAGCGATGTGTTTCTGGGCAAGGAGCTAAAGATGAGTGTAGATCAGTGCATGCGCGTGATCCAGCCATACCTTCAGGCCGCCATTGAATATCGCAATGAAAAGATCAAGACGGAAAACCTGCAATTCCTTCAAGAAAACCGCAAGCGCGACGATGTGCGCCAAACCCCAACCGGACTTCAGTATCGCGTTATAAGGACAGGAAGCGGTCCCTCTCCCGGACCCGACGACAGCGTCACTGTTCACTACAAAGGCTCCCTGATCGATGGCCATGTGTTCGACCAATCGGAACCGGATAGCCCTGTTACCTTCACGCCTGCGGAAGTCATTCCGGGCTGGACAGAAGCGTTGTTGCTCATGCATGAGGGTGATCTGTGGGAAATATTCCTGCCCTATCCCCTGGCCTATGGCGAACGTGGCGCAGGGATGGAAATCCCGCCTTACGCCACGCTTATCTTTGAAATTGAATTACTGAAGGTTACTCCCGGCGCACAGCCGGAATCTCCCCAAAAAGGAAAGTGAACTTGTCAGGGTGCGCCCTGACAAACCCGAATGAAATCCAGAATCAAAGGATTGGGTTGTTCCAGGCTGGATGTTAGGGGAGGCTGAAATAACGTTCCTCTAAAAAAAGTGTGATCGCGCAATTCAAACGCGCGCGCCACGCCATCCGGAGAAAATCCGGTGAAGACCATCGGGTCCTGGCTGAGTTTCTGCTGCCACGCTTTCGTCAGGCCATAGGCGCAATTGTATCCCGCTTCGAACCGCTTGACGCCCATCACGCGGTACAGCCACGAATTCTCATCTTCGATGATCACATCTTCGCGCGATCCCTTCAGCGAGCACGCCAACTTTTCGATAACCTGCACTTTGGCATGGGGATCAGTCTCGGCATGTTCGGCTTCGGGAATGTCGAGGACGTTTCGGGCATATTCCACCAGCATATACTGAAATCCTCCGCAAGTTCCCAGGACAATGTGGTCCCGTTCGCGAAGCCGCCGGATGGTGGTGTACACGGCGTCGTCATCAGCATAAGGAGAACCGGGGGCAATCCAGAAACCGTTGTAGGAGTTAAGCATCACCTTGTTCAGTTGGCTCGTATGGAGCCATTCGAACGAAACATTCCCGACATGGGGTTGACAATGGCGGATGCATTCCTGCAGCGCACGGTGTGTATGCTTGGATTCGCGGTAATCTCCTATAATACCGATCAGCGTTCGGTTCATTTGCTACACATTTTGTCCAAAGTGACTTGTGCGTTGCGCCTGAATCAAAATAGTACAACTCGTCAAACAATTCATACTGCAAGTACAAATTTATTCCTAAGTTGGACAAGATCCCCGATTACATAGAACCCTACGGACATGAAGAGAAGAACGTTTCTGAGAAACACCGCGCTTGCGGGGGCGGCTCTGGCGATCTCCGATGCCACGTCGCTGGCACAACCGAATCCGGCACCTACGAACAAGCTGCCAAGATGGAAGGGCTTTAACCTGTTGGATTTCTTTTCGCCGAATCCGGCCTCCTCGCGGGGTACCACCACAGAAGAACATATCAAGTGGATGAGCGACTGGGGATTTGACTTCATCCGGATACCGATGGCATATCCCTCCTATCTCGACATTGATCACACGAAGAAAATTACGCCCGACGAAGTTTATAAGATCAAGGAATCGGCCGTGGAGAAGGTTGACAGGCTAGTCAGCCTGGCACACAAGTACAATATACACGTGAGCCTGAACCTCCACCGGGCTCCGGGGTACTGTATCAATGCGGGCTTCCATGAACCGTACAACCTGTGGCTCGACAAGGAAGCTCTTGACGCCTTTTGCTTCCATTGGGACATGTGGGCGAAACGCTACAAGAACGTCTCCTCCAAACTCATCAGCTTTGACCTCGTAAACGAGCCAACGATGCGGGAGGACATGAACGACCAGCATTCAAAACGCACGGCTGTACCTGGCGACCTTTACAGGAAGGTCGCTAAGGCAGCTGCTGAAGCCATCCGGCGACACAATCCTGACCACCTTGTCATCGCCGACGGCAACAACGGTGGCAACACCGTAATCCCTGAACTCAAGGATCTCAACATAGCTCAAAGCTGCAGGGGATACAATCCCGGCATCATCTCACACTACAAAGCGTCCTGGGCATTTAAGGATCCCGACAACCTGCCGGAACCGAAATGGCCGGGGCAGGTAGGCGACCAGTACTTGAGCAGAGAGTTGCTGGAAAAAGCGTACGCTCCCTGGATCCAGCTCACCAAAGAGGGTGTCGGTGTACACTGCGGTGAATGCGGTTGCTATAATAAGACACCGCACGACGTGTTCCTCGCCTGGTTCAGTGATGTGCTTGACATACTTAAGCAAAACAACATCGGTTTTGCATTGTGGGAGTTCATCGGCAGCTTTGGCATCCTCGATTCCGGACGCACCGACGTTGCGTACAAGGATTGGTACGGCCACAAGCTTGATGCTAAACTGCTAAAGCTGATGCAGGACTCCTGAAGGTTCAAGGCTGACCCGGAAATCCAGGCATGAAGTCTTCCTCCGGCATTTCGTCGCCGGAAGGATTATCCTCGGCATATTTTGCTTCAATGAATTCTTCCAATGAAGTATAAAATCTCAACCTGTACTTCCAGATCGTCCGCGCGCCAATAGCCCGTTTGAAGTCTCTCAACTCAACGTTCTCAGCTACCCAGTACATCTCTGCGGCTTCCTCGGAAGTACCAAGGCTCCCAGGCATTACGCGCAGGCGCGAATGGTCAAGCCTGCGATTGACGTCTTCGCGAAAATCATTTCTTCCTCTTATGTATATAGTCTTCCAATTCATGTTCTCGACAATTAAATAATCACAATTCCCGCAAGGGCCTTCAGTTGATTTCGCAATAAGAGACCTTCGCCTAATAATCTTTCCCAAGTAGGTGCGGTAAATTAACTTCTTTCAAATCGGCCAACATGCGGTAAAAAATGTCCGCCAATCATACTACGCAGTGAGCGTAATAAATGTTCATGTATGACTAAAAAAACAATGCGAATCTGATCGAAAACGTTTTCAACGCGGGGCCTACTGGCGGCCGGTAATGGTAGAGACGGGCTGCGTCCAGGCTACTTCAACATCACCTTCCTTAAAAGGATTCTCCTTCACCCGATCAGATACAACTTTTGCACGTACGAACAAATACTCGTCCGTTACTTTAAAGTGGGCTTCTGTACCTTCGACGACTTCAAGTTCCCGAGGTTCCGGCTGTGAGGCGGCGACTCCGATGATGCGAATCTCGTACTTAACTCCGGGTTCTTCCTTAACGCGAATGTGAAGCATGCCCTCGTCGAAGGAAACATCATCAAGCAATACGCCCGTTGTAGCGTAAAAGTCGCCCGCCTCCATCGCTCTGATGATGGAAGCAGGCGTTAAGGAGTCCGCGCGCACCATAACCCACCCCCTCCCGGCGTTGGCGTACGCAGTTCCGAATTGGTGATAGTTATGACTGTCGTCAGTAGCCAGTCCATACATCAACGGTTGATTCCTGTTGCTGTATGCGATGTTGATGAGATCCCACATGGTTTCCGTACCGGGTCTCAGGGAATCGCCATAGTTGTTCACCAGCGGATGGCCATTGTATACTTCGAAAAAGCGTTCTCCGCGCAATTCGATCATGTCCCGTAACGAAACTCCGTAAAAAAAGTTTGGATGGTTTATGTGGGGGAACATGGGCACACCAGTTTCTTCGCGCTGTCGCAATACGGCGTCAACGTTTCGCTGCAAGACTTCCAACACACTTCCACCGCCTTGAGGCGGTATGTGGTGTTTGATATTCGTAGCGTTTACGTGAACAGGTCGGCCATCATAGCCGTCGGTAAGCTCTTCTGAAGGAATAACGAGAAAGGATTCATCTTCAAATAGAGGACGATACTCCTCCAACGTCTTGAGTCGAACCAGAATTCGACCTGAATCCATGCGGTGGGTGACCCATTCCTCGCCAAACCGCTGGACATACTGCTGGAATCCTTCCTCATACATCCTGCTGTTTGGCACCTTTACCCACTTTTCCCCTTCAGCTAGTATGTTATGATCAGAAAGTGCCAGGAAGTTGTATCCGTGGGACTTATACCAGTCCATTATCATCTCCGGAAACTCGTCCCCGTCGCTCCAATATGAATGCGTGTGAAGATTTCCCTTATACCAGCGCCTCGTATCCTTTTTTCCACGCTCGCAAGATATCAGAACACTTGCTAACAGGCCCAACCCAACAAAAAAGAGCCTGGCGTAGGTGAAATTCCTTATTATCATCTCAAAAAAGCCTGCAATCTACAATTTGCACAATGTTACCAATAGTTGAAAGAGGCTATTCCTCCGATCTTTCAGGCACTCATACCGATGTACTGTCCTGAGCAAAATGCGTGTATTGCACAAAAACACAGCGGATCATAATCGAAGGAACCGGCGGACAAGTCACACGTGCCCGCTAAATTCGCATTAGATCTTTGATAATGATGCCATGAAATTCAAGAGCATAAATCCATACACACTGGACGAGTTGCATGAATACGAGTCCATCTCCGATAATGCACTCAACCAAAAACTGGAAGTGGCGACAAACACTTTCAAGACGTGGCGCCAGGCTTCTTTCGAAAGCCGGGCGGCGCTTATGCGCGCGGCCGCCCGCGTGCTGAGGGATGACAAGGACGACCTCGCGAGAACCATCACGCTGGAAATGGGAAAATCACTGAAGGAGGCAGTCGCCGAAGTTGAAAAATGCGCCTGGGCGTGCGACTACTACGCGGAACACGCAGCTGAATTTCTCGCCGCTGAAGTCATTGAAACAGATGCCGCTAAAAGTTACGTCCGCTATGAACCACTTGGGACGATCCTCGCCATTATGCCGTGGAATTTTCCCTTCTGGCAGGTCTTCCGATTTGCGGCACCCGCTCTGATGGCAGGCAACGTGTGCGTACTAAAACACGCATCGAATGTACTCGGATGTGCCTTGCTCATAGAAAAGGTTTTTACAAAGGCAGGCTTTCCCGTTGGAGCATTTCAAACGCTTATCGTCGACAAGGATCAGGTGTCGTCACTCATTGAGAATCCCACGATCAAAGCTGTCACGCTGACGGGAAGCGAAGGCGCTGGCGCTTCCGTGGCGTCACAGGCCGGTAAGAACATCAAGAAAACAGTACTTGAACTTGGCGGGAGTAATGCATTCATCGTACTGCCTGATGCCGATCTGAAAGCGGCTGTAGAAGTTGGCGTCCGTGCCCGTATGCAGAATGCAGGGCAGAGTTGTATTGCCGCCAAGCGATTCATACTTCATCAAGACATCGCCGAAGAGTACATCCTAAAATTTTCAGCACATGCCGCGAAATTGAAGGTCGGCAACCCCATGGACCCCGAGACGGACATGGGGCCGCTGGCACGAACAGACCTCACCGACCAACTTGAAGAACAAGTCAATCAATCCGTGGAGGCAGGCGCAAGAGTTGTCTTTGGGGGAACCCGAAAAGACAACTTCTACTATCCTACCCTCCTTCGCGAAGTTCAACCGGGAATGCCCGCGTTCGACGAAGAGCTGTTTGGTCCCGTGGCGGCGGTAACAATCGCAAAGGACGATGAGGAAGCGCTTCGACTGGCCAACACGAGTACTTTTGGATTGGGTATCTCCGTGTTCACTCAAAGTCGGGAGCGGGCTCAGACATTCATCGAGGGTTCCGAGGATGGCGCTGTCTTCATAAACGGTCTTGTCAAGTCCGATCCCCGCCTTCCCTTTGGTGGCACAAAGCGATCGGGTTATGGCCGCGAACTCTCATCGCACGGAATCCGTGAATTCGTCAACGTGAAAACCGTCTGGGAAGGGACGGCATTGTAAAGCACAACATTGTTACTGTAATGTCTGACGCCCTGACTTCAGCGTCAAGGTCTTATTGTTGATTTCAGCCACACCCGAAACTCCTTCCGGCAGTGTAATGTCGGCGACGAGGGACTTGCCCTTTCGGCGTATACTAAAGGTGATGTCGCCTTTAGGATGTGGATATGCACCCTCGATGAAATTAAGAGTACCAAGTTCCGGTTTGAAACGGATGGTCCCGAAGCCGATATCAGCGGGCGTGATACCGGCAATTAACGTATAATACGCATAAGCAGGACCGGTAGACCAGGGATGGCATTCAGATCGGGTCGGTTTGTTTGGCGACTCCATGCGCTCCAGGGCTGTGGTCAGACCGTCGCGTACCAAATCCTTCCAGGGTTCGAGCGCCTTATCGAACAGATCACCGGCACCCACCTTTCGAAGAGCTTCAAAAAGGTAGAATCGATAATAGTAGGTTGCCTGACCAAGTGAGCTGTCCTCGAGAATCCGTTCCAATACACCGCGTTGCTGGTCTTGTGGAATCGCATCCGTCAGAATTCCGAGGATGTTGGTATGCTGATCGAAATAAGACTTGTCTGGTCGTTCAGCGAGAAGCCGGCGCGAGGGATCGAAGCACAAATTGTAAACTTTGGCCGCGATCTCCTTTGATCTATGCAAGTACTTGTCTGCCTCCTGCCGCGCACCGAGATAAGCCAGGATCCTTGATGCACTTTGGAGAGCGTGGACATAGTGAAGCGTAACCACAGCTGAATTGGAACCATCCTGACCCGGAGCAAGTCCGCCCCTTTCTGAGTCCTGGTACCAATCGACAAAATAATCCCAGCGCGTAGCACCGGCCAGGCCGTTATCCTGTATCAGTGCGTCGAACATGCTCAAGGTGTGATGTATGCCCGGAACGAATTTTCGAATGAATGCCGAATCGCCCGACCAGACGAGGTAATCATACAGCATATCGACCCATATCACCGAGTACGTCGGATGCACGAAGGTGGATCGCAAGGGATAGCAGCTTGTTAGGTTCCCATCCCAAAGACGCGAGTAGTGGAACTGCTCCAACGCGTTTCTTGTGTGAAGGTCATTGCCGCTGAAGGCTTGCCACACCGGTGCGTGAACTTTGGTGTCACCAACATACTGCATGGTTTCGTAGTAGGCATCACTCAGGAAGTAATCCTGGGTACAGAGTGCAACGGTTCTTCTGCATAGATCGAATATTTTCTCATATACCGGATCGCTGGCCTTAAAGTCCGCCCTCATCGGAATGGGTGTGGACGTGTACATGTTGAAGAAATCGCGAATCACAAGCGGTTCGTTTCCGGTCTGTATTTTCAATTCGATAAATCGAAAGGTTCGCATCCACGTAGGTATGAACTTCCTGCCTTTCCCCCCATCGGCCACAATAACGTCCCTTATCCCCACGAACTGCATACCCTTGTATTCATTCCGATTGCCCTTGTTCGCGGAGTTAGGCAGGAATAGGTTTTCCGCATATCCAATCCGTATCACGG
Source organism: Bacteroidota bacterium (assembly GCA_003242315.1). GTDB lineage: Bacteria > Bacteroidota > Bacteroidia > Cytophagales > Cyclobacteriaceae > ZC4RG29. Next base: position 2,894 of record QGUY01000134.1, on the reverse strand, counting down.
CATCTTTGCCCATGTCAAAATAGAACTCAGGATATCCCGTGGTAAGCACCTTGTTGTCGATGAGAATGCGTACGGAAGCATTCGCCGGAATGGTGAGGCCTTCACCGCGGAGAATTCTTTCAGCTTTTTGGATGCCTTCTGCAACGGCGACGCTGGCCAGTCGCTCCTGACGCTGTACCGGGATGGGTGTATTGCGCGGTTCCAGGATCCATCCGAATCCTCCGCCAAAGGCACTTGCGTTTTCACAGAAAGCGGCGTCCTTCCAGGCAGCCGCATTGAAGGATGGTTGCTCCCACCCCCAGGGATAGGCTGCCGCGTTGACGCTGTCCGTAGGATTACTTGCATAGAATCCACCGATAATGTCGCGGGGCATTGTTCTCCACCGTACTTCCTTACCGCTAACACCTGTATTCAGAAACGTTTTCCAGGTACCTCGCGACGTATTGACAATAGAAGCCTGAATGGATTCCGGCGCCGCTGTGATGCCGTTGAGGATAAAAGCGGTACGGTAGCTTTGCTGTCCGAAAAAGCGGTCGGGACCAAAATTCACTACCTCCGCAGCGATCACGTTTTGACCTTCCTGCAGGAAGGAGGCAATGTCTATCGTCTCATAGCGCCAATGACGGATATCGGACAACTGCGGCCCTCGTGCAACAAGGTGGCCATTAACATACAATACATATTTGTTATCGGCCGAAACGGATATAATGAACTGCGAAGGTTTGACATCGAGCTGGAAGTCCTTCCTAAAATTGACGACGGCATACTCGTTGCCAGAAATGTCCGGATGGGTGATCCAGACCGCCCTCCAAGGACTTGGCGTGTAACGCACGGCTGGCACATTGAGCTCCTGTCCAGCAACCCACAATGGCAGAAAGCATATGGTCAACCCGAAAAAGTATAACAAGACCCGCATATCAATGTAATTAATGGAGTCAGCAAAATACGCCAAATCGGATCCCACTCCATCCTGCCCCATGAGTTCTGTTGTGCGAATACACACTTTGATTGGAATATATCCCCATCCGGCGATGCGGGCGGGTCCTTTCGAGAGGCTAGCCACAGCGATCTTCGGTGGAAATTTGATTAACTTCGATATTTGCGCCGCGGCAGAAAGTTCTCTTATGTCATCAAAAAAGGGTCTACCCATATATACCATTGAGGTAATGCGGCGAAAGCCGACCGCGCAGCATTTCGAAATGGGAAGAGTTGAGGAGAATGTCGAAAGATTTTCTTTTGCCAGCACACCCCACCGGCACGATTGCTTCTTTTTTATGTTAGTGACGCGCGGCAGTGGCATTCACAAGATCGATACCATCGAATACAACGTCAAGCCATTTGCCACATACCTCATGTTGCCCGGACAGGTACACGGCTGGTCATTTTCCAAAGACATCGCAGGATATTACATCTACTTCACACTCGAGTTTTACAACTCGTATGCCCGGGAAAGACACATTGAAAAATTCCCGTACCTGAGAGTATACACGCCTGATACCTACGTGCAATTCGATCCTGTAAAGGACGCCCACTTACCTGCCATGCTCGAAGCAATGTATGACGAATTCACTCAAAAAAGAGTCGGGTGGGACGACATCCTCAGAAATTGCCTGGACATTCTCTTAATCCTAATCACACGCAAGTCAACGTCCGCGACAACAATCAAGGGAACTACGACAACCGTCAATCACATTCGAAAGCTTCAGATCCTGATCGAAGAGCACTTTACCAAACTGAAGCTTCCAAGCGAATACGCGAAATTGATGAATATGACGCCCAAACACCTGAATGCATTATGCAAGGGTGCACTGAACAAAACCTTTACGGACTTAATACAGGAGCGCCTGTTACTGGAAGCCAAGCGCTATCTGGTGTACACGGACAAGTCGATTAAACAGATTTCAAAAATTCTGGGCTTTAACGATCTTTCCTACTTCATGCGATTTTTCAAGAAACACATGAATCAAACGCCCGATCAGTTCAGGAAGTCCGTCACGTACGTCAAGTCCCTCCGCGAAGAAGGTGTGCTGTGAGAGAAATTATGCCGGCACCCCGTTCGGCTTCTTGAACTGCGCCTTAAACAGGTCCTCTGCCAATGCCTCGTTCGTGATGTGATATCTGGCGCCGATGTATTTTACGACCTTCCCTTCCCTGTTTCGGATAGGAACGATCGTTGCGTCTACCCAGTAGTGACCGCCGTCTTTCTTTCGGTTCTTGATAATGCCTCTGAACGGCTCGCCTTTCTTGATGGTCGCCCAAAGCGCTTTAAACAACTCTTTCGGCATGTCGGGGTGACGGACGACGTTATGCGGCTTCCCGATGAGTTCCTCTTTTGTAAATCCAGACACCTCACAGAACTTCGGATTGATGTAGGTGATGGTTCCGTACAGATCCGTTTCAGAAAGTATGGTCGTGAGACCGATTACCAATTCGCGCGCCTCCAGGTTTTCCTTGAGATCATTGATCTGTATCAACTGTTGCTCCATACTTTCCTTCTGCGAGGCAATTTCCTCAAAGTTTTTCTGGAGCAACTCCCCCTGCTTCCGAATTTCCTGGGCCTGTTTCTGAGCCTCATCCCGCAAGGTTTCAGCTTCCTTTTGCGCCGCAACCATCAGGGTCATGTCCTTAGAAAAGACGGCAACCTCGTATATCTCACCTTTCGAGTCCCTCAGCGGGGCATAAACTGACAGAAAGTGATACGTTGCCCCATTCTGCTGAGTCGAAGTCATGAATTCAAACGACTCACCAGCAAAAGCGCGTCGATAGTGATTGCGTTGCTGTTCCTTTTCCGACTCCGGGTACCACAGCATTGTGTCGAACCCTTTTTCGAGTCGTACGCCGAAGCCCTCGACCGACTTCTCCATGCCTTTGTTCCAGGTCACCAGCTTGAAATT
>QGUY01000133.1 GCA_003242315.1 Bacteroidota bacterium | reverse complement strand
CAAAAGGAAATGCGCGTGATTGATTTGATGTATTTCGTCGCAGAACACGATGACCACCACTTGAATGCAATTCAGAATATCTCCGCAACGGAGAGGAATTGAACATTAAACACCGACATACCTATGTGCGGTCTTTGTGGTTCACTTCTTTTTTTGAACACGTCAACCGCAAACCATTGCCCCTATCCCACCATCTTCTTCAACTCTTTAAGATACCTCGACTCAGCCTTGTTCTGCCCGGCAAACGCGCGGGCAACGGCGGCAGCTGTGAGCTTGATCTTTTGTCTGACAGGTTCCGTGAAGGCACCCTTATGGGTATCAAAATAATCTTTAAACACTTCAAACGCTTCATCAGCGGACAGACCGCGATCCATCAGGATGTCGAACGTCATTAAGATGTAGTGCGCTTCATCGGTTCCAAATTCGTCGGTAGAGTCTTCAAGAGGAAGCCACTCTTTATTGATGAGATCTTTAATTACGGAAAGCTCCGCATCTTTGATAGCGCCGTCAGCAGCGGCGATGGCATAAAAGAGGTATCCAGCGTGTTCGTAGATACGTTGGTAATTAACAACCATGGTATGTGGGTTTGGCCCGCCCTAACACTGTCAGGGCAGTCCCCAATATACCGAAGGCCCTTAATTTTGCCAATTCAGGTTCGCCTGGGACCGTCCGCCCCCGGAACAGCATTGTCCACTTTCGCACTGTCCCGGGCGTCCAGAACACTTTCTGAATGCCCTCTCGGGGGTGGCATCAATATTGGACCCTAACGGCACAAACCCTTTTGTCCATGCTGCAGAATTACTTCAAAGTCGCCATCCGGAACCTTTTCCGCACCAAAATATTTTCGCTGATCAACATCCTGGGATTATCTCTGGGTGTCGCGTGCTGCCTGTTGCTCGCGTTGTATGTCCAGGACGAATTCAGTTACGACCGGCACCACGAGCGCCTGGATGACCTCTACCGCATTAACACCCAGTTTGAGGGCGTTATCGGATTTGACAAGCTGGGATCTGTCTCCCCTCCTATAGCAATGACGCTAAAAGAAGAGCTTCCTGAAGTAGAAGAAGCGGCGCGCGTCGTCGCCTCGTTCACCGACCAGGACTTGATTCAATATGAAGACAAGAAGTTCTTTGAAAAGGATGCCTACGTTGCCGACTCTACCCTTTTTGATGTTCTGACCTATGAATTCATAGAAGGCAATCCGAAAAAAGCATTGACCGACGCCAACACTGTCGTACTTTCAGAACCGCTGGCCAAAAAGCTTTTTGGTAACGAATCAGCACTTAACAAGAGCATCCTCATCACGCAGGGCGGCGATCCGGTCAACTACAAAGTAACAGGCGTGTATAAGCGGGCCAAAAGCTTCTTCGAAGCCAACTACATCACCTCGATGATGAGTGAAGGCCTGGGGTATTACGTCCGCGCCGATTCTAATACGGCGAATGAGTGGGCAGGACAGAATTTCGTACGGGCATATATCAAACTCGTTCCGGGACACTCAAGGGCAGAGGTCGAACGGAAAATGAATGATGTCCTGGTTAAATACGGCGCTGAAGACATGCGAGCGCTCGGCGTCACCAAGTCATTGTTTATCGAGCCGATAAAAGATATCTACCTGAAGTCGGCGGTTGACCGGAGTCAAAGGATAACGCACATATACATTATCGTTTCCATTGCACTGTTTGTTCTCCTCCTCGCATGTATCAACTTCATGAACCTATCGACGGCGAAAGCAGCCAAACGTGCAGGCGAGATTGGCATTCGAAAAGCAATGGGTGCATTTCGCAGCAACCTGGTCCGGCAGATCATGGGAGAAGCTTTGGTCATCGTGTTTATCGCAATGGTGATCAGCGTCCTGATGGTGCAAGTCGTGCTGCCCCTGTTCAATGAGCTGGCGGGAAAAAGCATTTCATTCAACAATGACAATGTCTTGTACTTCATCCTCGCGCTAATTGGGCTGACGATCATAACAGGCCTCATCGCGGGCAGCTATCCCGCATTCTACATGTCGTCATTCAAGCCGGCCGAGGTGCTTAAGGGAAAATTCTCCCTCGGGAGCGCATCGGGAAAACTGCGCCAGGCGCTTGTGGTCTTTCAGTTTGTCATCGCCATTGTGCTGGTGTGTGGTGTATTCGTAATCTCACGTCAGCTTTCGTTCCTTGAAAAAAAGGATCTCGGCTTCGATCCCAACGCCAAGATCCTTATCCCTCTGCGCACCGCCGAGGCAAAGCGACAGTATACGGTGTTGAAAGATAGAATCTCACAGCTAAGCTCCGTTTCAGCTGTGTCCGCCAGCAACTACCCTCCCGGAACACAGGTTTTTAATGACATGGTGTTTTATCGGGATGGCGGCAGCATGGAAACGGCCATCCTCAACCGCAGAAATATTGTTGACGCAGGGTATATCGAGTTGTTGGGTATCCCCATAATTGCGGGCCGATCGTTCGAAGACAATCGCGAGGCCGAATCCAACAACCGAGTGGTCATCAATCGCGCGTCTGCGGAAAAATTTGGTCTTACACCGGAGGAGATGATTGGTGAGCGGTTGCACTTCGACTGGCAGGGACAGCAATACACGTTTGAGGTCATCGGCGTGATGGAAGACTTCAATCAGGTATCACTCCGGGAACCGATCTTTCCGCTGTTCTTCGAAATCCCGGGAAGCCCCGATCGCTACAATTTTGTCATCGCCAGCCTGAACACCACCGGATTCTCCGAAACGATTTCACGCATTGAAGACCTATGGCGTGAACATGTTTCCGATGCACCGTTTGAATACACCTTCCTTGACCAGGCTTTACAGGAGCAATATCAGGAAGACCGACGTATTTCGAGAATCATCACTTCCTTTTCCGTAATCGCAATGATCATCTGCAGCCTCGGTCTATATGGACTCTCGTCGTTCATGGCGGAGCGTCGCCTTCGCGAGATCGGCATACGCAAAGCGCTGGGCGCGACGGTTTCTCAAATAACCGGGATGATGTCAAAGGAATTCATCAGACTGGTCCTTGTAGCATTTGTCATCGCGGTACCGCTCGCCTGGTATGGATCTCAAAAATGGTTGGAAGGCTTTGAGTACCGTACGTCGCTCAATGTCATCCCCTTCCTCTTCGCGGGACTGTGTGCGCTCGTGATCGCGCTCGTTACGGTAAGCTATGAGTCACTGAAAGCGGCAAACACTGACCCGGCCAAGACATTGCGAAACGAGTAGAAGGCGATTAGTAACAGATTGAAATTGAGGTCTTTGAGCTAATTTCTGCATATTACTTAATGTAATGAGCAGACGAAAATAAGGTCGTCGATTCCCGCCGCTCTTTCCTGCGGTATCCCGGTATCACCAGGAATCCTGCACCCAATCCCTTGAATAAGACCGCCGTTTTGAACACCTTTCTTAGGTTAACCAAGACTTGTCGTGATCGCAAAAAGAATTCGAATCCAATCGTCGACCCTCCTGTCCCTCGCATCGGTTCTGGTGTGCCTGGTATGGTTTGCACAATCCGCAGAAGCGCAGCTTCTGCCCACCAGATTGCGATGCGAATACCTGGAAAACCCCACCGTGGTCGACGTTCGCAATCCCCGACTATCCTGGATAAACGTTGCCAGGGAAGGCGATCGGGGTCAGGTTCAAACCGCGCGCGAGATCCAGGTTGCGTCATCTAAGGAAAAGCTACTGGCCGGAGAGGCCGACCTGTGGGCAAGTGGAAAAATCAACTCATCGCAGTCCTTTAACGTCCCGTACGCAGGCAAAACCTTGTCGTCAAGGCAGGATTGCTGGTGGCGTGTAAGAACGTGGGATAAAGACGGAAAGGTCTCTGAATGGAGTGAGCCTGCCTTCTGGAGCATGGGTTTGCTCGATCCCAAAGAATGGAAGGCACAATGGATCGGCGCGCCGTGGCAGGGTGAAGAAGCATTGCCCAAACCGAGGAGAGGAAATAACGAGGAGCCAAAGCCAATGCCTCCGCCAGCACCACTATTGAGAAAGACGTTCACAGTCAACAAGGACATAGCTTCTGCGCGAGCGTTCGTAAGCGGGTTGGGCTTTTTCGAATTCTACGTGAACGGTGAAAAGATCAGCGACGATGTGATGGTGCCCAACGTGACATTGTATGGAAAGCGACCCGGACTCGAGAACAACTACATTTCGTTGCCCGACAATTTCAGAGAATACCGTGTGATGTATTTGTCGTATGACATCACCGACAAGATAAAGAAAGGGAGCAACGCCCTTGGCGCCATCGTGGGGAACGGTTTTTACAACGCGCCGATCAACTGGACACACTCTTATGGATCGCCTCGCTTCTTCGGTCAGATCTACATCACGTATACAGATGGCACCGAGGACATCATCGTGAGTGATGGGAGTTGGAAAGCGTCGAAAAGCGCCATCGTGATGGACCTCGTATATGATGGAGAACACTACGATGCGCGGTTGGAGCAGGAGGGTTGGAGTCGCGCCGACTTTGACGATTCCTCATGGGAGCCCGTTGCAATGCGTGAAGCGCCTGAAGGAAAGCTCGTCGCTCACATGTCGCCGGTAGACAAAGTGATGGAACGCCTTAAACCGGTCAAGATTGAAAGGCTGGAAGATGGGAAGTATCGCGTGGACTTCGGCGAAGAAATCTCGGGATGGCTGCATTTGGTGAATGTTCAGGGTGAGGCAGGACGACGCATTGACATCAAGTATATCTGTGAGTCGCCCGTTGGCGACAACTCCTACACACTGAAAGGTGGAGGACCGGAATCATACGCTGCGCGGTTCACGTGGTTTGTCTTCAGGGAAGTGGAAATATCCAACTGGCCGGGCGAATTGAAACCCGAAAACCTTGTGGCCGAAGCCGTTTACAGCGATGTCGAGACGACTGGGAAGTTCGAATGCTCAAACGAACTCTTCAATAAGATCCACAGGATCTGGTGGCGAAGCCAGACCGACAACATGCACGGCGGAATTGCGAGTGATTGCCCGCATCGCGAACGCTCGCCGTACACGGGTGATGGTCAGGTAGCGTGCGTCACCGTTATGCACAACTTTGACGCGCGCGCCTTTTACACGAAGTGGATTCGCGACATTCTCGGATCGCAAAATCCCGAAACGGGCTACGTGCCCAATGGCGCGCCCTGGCAACCGGGATGCGGTGGCGGCGTGGCGTGGGGCGCTGCTATGCAAATTATGCCGTGGGAATTCTACCTGCACTATGGCGATGTCGACATGCTCAGCAACAACTTCGAAGGCATGGAAGGCTACATCCGGTACATGCTGACGTGGACAAACGAAGAAGGGATCATGCACTCGCAGGCGCCAAGTCCGAATAATCCAAACAAGTGGTTGAACCTGGGCGACTGGGCACCGGCTCTGGATCTTCCGTTGGATGACATGGTGCATACCTTTTACCTCTGGCGTTGCGCTGACATTACAGCGCAGACTGCTTCGATACTAGGTTATAAAGACAAAGCGAAACACTATGCGAAGCTTGCAGAGCGAACAAAAGCCGCGTTCCAGAAAAAGTACTACGATAAAGAACGGGGAACTTACGGCCGCTTTGGAGGAAACATCTTTGCGCTGAGGATGGGCGTTCCGAAAGAACAGCTACCCAAAGTTATCGCAGCATTGAAGGCGGACATTGCGGCTAACGGAGGCCATCTCGACACCGGAATTTTTGGTACTCAGTTTTTCTTCGAGACCCTCTCGCAGTATGGCATGCACGATCTCGCGTTTGAGGCGATGAACAAGAGAACACAACCAAGTTACGGTTGGTGGATCGAACAAGGTGCAACGACGACGTGGGAACAATGGGACGGATCAGGTTCGCGCAATCATCCCATGTTTGGTGGCGGGATCGTTTGGTTCTACCGTGTTCTTGCAGGAATGAATACCGACCTTGACCAGCCGGGCTATCGCCACATCATCTTCAAACCCCAACCAGCAGGAGATGTTACTCATACGGCGTATTCGAACATGACACCGTACGGTACGGCTGGTATTGAATGGAAGATTACCGATAGGGGTTTCACAATGGATATTGAAGTGCCCGTTGGCAGTACAGCAACGGTCTACGTTCCCGCGGGCAAGGCATCCGATGTGACCGAAACCGGCGGTCGGCCTGGTGACAAAACCGTCACGTTCAAAAAATTTGAGAACGGATACGCAGTATATACAGTGGGTTCAGGGAAGTACAACTTTATCAGTAAGAGTTGACGGTCGATAGTTGAATAAGCATTACACTTTGAATCTTCACCGCAATGGCGCGAAGCCGAAAGGTCCCGCAAAGAGAAAGTAGCCTTTGCGCCTTCGTACCATTGCGGTGAAGATTTGAAACTCTCTCTAAAATCCAAGCGCCTCTTTTGGTTTCAGTTCCGGTCGGCTTGATTCATTCAGCCTTTGATAGCTGATAAATGAACCGGCAAGCACACCGAGGAAAACCAGGGGAGGCATCCATGCTGCGGCGGGATCTCCCAGCGACAGGTGAGCAATAGCGGCGGATATAAGATTGATCGTGAATCCGGCATAAGCAAAGTGCTTAAGGGCTCTCGGAACAAAAGGAATCAGAAGTGCCGCTGCACCAAGAAACTTTGCCACTGCCAATTCAATCCTGAAGTAGTCCGGAAAGCCCAGGTGAACGAAAGCGGCCTTAATCATTTCGTCGGTGAAATAGCTGTAAGCCGAGAACAACATCATCGCCGAAAACAGGCCCGTAGACACCCAAAAGATTACCTTCTTTTTCATACGCATCTGATTTAGGTTAACTGATTTATTATCATCATTATTTTATCTAACACTGTTAACTTTAAGGGCAAAAAAATTTAGGAATTGAATCCCGCCAGGAAGCTTTCCAGGAAGTCCTTCAGCACCATCATGTTCAACTCTTCCCGGTTTGCACTCCTGCCCACCATATTGATAGCGATCATCCCGTGAAGCATCGACACAAACGTGTGGTACTTCAGGAACGGATCCGCTTTGCTGCCGTGCTCCCGAACCAACACTTCGATAGGCTCCATAATGAGGTCCGTTTGGGCTGCCAGTTCTGGAACGCGCTTTATCGCTTCGCAAGTTGGGAGACCAAGCCCGTACATGAGCTGGTAATACTCTTTGTTGTCGAAAGCAAAACGCCAGTACGCATAGGCCATAGCTTCAAGCTGACGCGCTGGATCCTGAAACTGATCTCTGGCTTCTTTCAGCTGCTCATTGAGCAATCGGAAACCGCGAAGGGTAAACTCCTCCAAAATCGCTTCCTTATTCTCAAAGTGATCGTAGATCACGGGAACACTGTACTCAATGGCATCGGCGATTTTGCGGATCGAGAGCGACTGCCATCCTTCGGCACCCACGATCCGCCAGGCCGTGTCCAGGATGGCCGTCCTGACCTCCTCCTTCTGCCTTTGCCTGCGTTCAGCGATTCCCATTGGGATTTTAAGGGATGTTAACGGTGTTAGGAATGCTAAGGTTCGGAAAAATTCCATCAAAATCAAATTCCGGCAGGAGATTTCTTTATACCCACCTGACAATTAGGTTATTATGCTACCGCCCGTGCGGCGGTGGAGAAAGGGTTTGAAAGGCATAAGGAATTTCCTACAATGCTTCAAAACCGGCTTCCCATGAAAGTGTTACTCAAAACAATCGCCTTCGTTACCATCACCACTTTTGTGTATGCCCAGTATCCGGGCATCGAAAATGACATCGCCCGCCATCGAATGGGCGAGATCATTGTACAGGCCAAACCCGGCGACAATGTCACTGTAGAACAGCTCCGTCATGAATTTTGGTTTGGCGCAGCGCTAAGCAACGGATTCGGTAGCGGCCGCATGTCGGAAAGCGACTACAAGAACTATGAAGAAAAATTTCTCGCCAACTTCAATTGCGCAGTCACGGAAAATGCCGTGAAGTGGCCTAGCATGGAAAGAGAAAAAGGCAAGGTCGACTACAGTGTTGTTGACGCTTTGCTTGCCTGGACGGAAAAACACGACATCCCGCTTCGCGCACACAATCTCTTTTGGGGCATCGAAAGATTTATCCAGCCGTGGGTGAAGGAGATGGATGATGACGAATTGAGAATGACGTTGCAGAATCGTGCAGAGACCGTTACGCGCCGGTACAAAGGTCGGTTCGCTGAATACGACCTGAACAATGAAATGATTCACGGCAATTATTATGAAGAGCGACTGGGTCCCGAGATCACGAAACTCATGGCACAATGGGCACACAATGGAGATCCTGACGCAAAGCTGTTCCTTAACGACTACGATGTACTGACCGGCAACAAGCTGCCAGAATACATGGCGCAGATTCGCAAGCTGCTTGCTCAGGGCGTTCCCATTGCGGGCATTGGCGTTCAGGGTCACCTCCATGCGGAAACATTCGATCGGAATGAACTGCGACGTGCACTCGACTCATTGGCCATCTTCGGTTTACCCATCCGCATCACAGAGTTCAACATGCCGGGACAACGTTCGAAATACCACGTACAAAAAATCACGACGATGACACCTGAAGAGGAGGAAATGAACGCTAAGGAACTCGTCGACTATTACAAGATATGTTTTGCTCATCCCGCGGTAGACGGCATTCTCATGTGGGGCTTCTGGGCGGGCGCAAACTGGATTCCGGTATCATCCCTGTATCGTCGCGACTGGTCGCCTACCCCGGCAGCCGAAGCGTATCGAAACCTGATCTTTAAAGAATGGTGGACGACGAAATCCGGCAAGGCCGACAGCAAAGGCACATTCACTGTCCCTGCCTTTTACGGCAAATACAAAATCACCGTAAACGGAGTGACGAAAGAAGTTGATTTGCCTAAAGCGAAGGGGAAGGTAGTTGTAAAGTTTTGAGCCCCTTACTAAATCAGGTGGAGTAATCGGTATCGCTAATTTCCTCATTTCCCTTTTTCCCGCTAAATTCACTCAATTGAACGAGGGGTATGATCCGACTTGTACTTGCTGATGATCACCAGATGTTTGTGGATGGCCTCAAATCACTGCTTGAGGATGAGAAGGACCTTTGTGTCGTGGGCGAGGCAAAAAACGGGCATGAAGTGCTGGAGTTGTGCGACCGGGAGCCGGTGGACATCGTGATCCTCGACATTAACATGCCCGGGATGGATGGAATTCAAACAACGCGCGAACTTGCGAAGAGACATCCATCCGTAAAAATTCTGGGGCTTTCCATGTACAATGATCGCGACTACATCTCGGACATCCTGAAAGCCGGCGCCCTCGGATACATTCTGAAAAACACGGGGAAAGATTCCCTGTTAAAGGCGATTTACACGCTCCACGAGGGATCCACCTATCTCAGCGAAGAAGTCAGCAAGACCCTGCTCAGCAGTTTCATGAAAGCTGCATCGGAGCAACATGCTGCGGAAGAAAAACTGTCGGACCGCGAAAAGGAAGTCCTCGAATGTATTGCTTCAGGATTCACTACACACGAGATCGGCGAGAAACTCTTCATCAGCAAGAACACGGTTGAAACCCACCGAAAGAACCTCCTTTACAAACTGAAAGCCCGCAATACAGCCGAATTGGTGAACAAAGCCTACAAGCAACGGCTAATTCAGTGATTATTGCAAATCACTATTTTCCGGGATGCAACCTTTGATTCCCGGAACAATCTTTGTCTGAAGGGTATACCTCATACCCCATCTACTCAGACAGACAGCCATTATGATATTGATTGCGGACAGCGGCTCAACCAAGACGGAGTGGCGACTGGTTGACGAAGGCGGAAACCGTCTTGCCTCGGTAGTGACAGAAGGCCTCAATCCCTATTTTCTTTCCGAAGAAGACATCGCCGCAGTTGCCGAGCAGAAAGTTCTTCCTTTCGTAGGTAACGTCGAAAAGATTTTCTTCTATGGCGCAGGATGCGGCGCGCCAATAAAAGCGACGCAGGTGAGCAACGCGCTTTCCTCCGTCATCACCACCCGTTTTCCGATAGAAGTATCGGGTGACATCCTTGGAGCGGCAAGAAGTCTCCTGCAAAATGAACCCGGCATCGCGTGCATCCTTGGCACCGGTGCGAACTCCTGCCTGTACGACGGAACCCAGATCACGCACATTATGCCTTCGCTCGGTTACATGTTTTCTGATTGGGGAAGTGGAACGGTAATGTGCAAAGATCTGATCGCACTGCTTTTGCAGGAGAAACTTCCTTCCAATCTAGTGGAAGAATTCCACGCCACCTATCGAATGGGCCGTCCCGAAATCCTCGACAACATCTACAACAAACCCCTTCCCAATCGCTTCCTCGCGTCATTCACACCATTCCTTCTCAAACACGCCGAGATAGAGGAATGCAAAGCGATTATCCTCAGCAATTTCATGAAGTTCTTCACGTACTACGTGAAACGATATCCACGCCTCACCGGATCATACAAGGTCAGTTTCGTCGGTTCTATCGCCTACTCTTAGACAAATCAAGACCGCCGGCACAAGAGAAAATGGAAAACACCGAGAGATCCGAAC
>QGUY01000004.1 GCA_003242315.1 Bacteroidota bacterium | reverse complement strand
TGCGTCGTCATTTGCCGGGATGGGGAAGTCGACGCCGTCAGGGTCGGAGTTCGTATCCACCATGGCAAACACGGGGATGTTGAGCTTCTGAGCTTCCGTCACGGCGATATGTTCACGCTTGACGTCGATTACGAACAGCGCAGCCGGGAGACGATTGAGATCGGCAATACCACCGAGCAACTTCTCCAGCTTAGCCTTTTCGCGCTGGATCATCAGACGCTCGCGCTTCGCCAGGTTGAGGAACGACTCGTCCTTCATCAGCTTTTCGATCTGCGAAAGCTTTTTCAGCGACTTGCGAATCGTCGCAAAGTTGGTAAGCATGCCACCCAGCCACCGTTCTGTGACGTAAGGCATGTTCAAACGCTTCGCTTCCTCTGCTACGATGTCCTTGGCTTGCTTCTTCGTGGCCACAAACATGATCTTGCGACCCGAACGTACAATGTTCTTCAGCGAATAAGCAGCCTCTTCAAGGCACGCCAGCGTCTTGTTAAGATCGATCAGGTGGATCCCGTTGTTCTCCATGAAGATGTACTCCGCCATCTTCGGGTTCCATTTCCGGGTCAGGTGACCGAAATGAACGCCGGCATCCAGTAGTTGCTGATATGTGAGTTTTTCTGCCATTAAAATTCTATTACAGGTAATTAACGCTTGCTGAACTGGAATCTCCTTCTTGCTTTTCTTCTACCGTACTTCTTCCGCTCCACCATACGCGAATCGCGCGTCAGCAAGCCTTCCTTGCGAAGAACGGGTTTGTGCTCTGCGTTCACCTGAACGAGTGCACGCGCAATGCCAAGCCGAACAGCTTCTGCCTGCCCGCGGATTCCACCGCCCTCAACATTCACAGTGATGTCAAACTCTCCGTCTGATTTCACAACAGCGAGCGGCTGCTTTACAAGCGTCTGATGGATTTCAGAAAGGAAATAGGCGTCGAGCGCCTTGTTGTTGATTTTTACTTCTCCCTTTCCCGGTTTGAGATATACACGGGCTACCGCTGTTTTACGTCTTCCAATTGTATTGATACGATCCATCTATCAGAGCTTGATTTCCTTAGGTTGTTGTGCGGCATGGGGATGTTCTGCACCGGCATAAACATGCAGGCTGCGGTAGAGCTGATTGCCAAGTCTGTTCTTGGGCAACATCCCCCGAACAGCGTGTTCCACGAGCCGCTCCGGGCGCTTGCTCCGGATCATGGCCGGCGTATGCTCGCGCTGACCACCCGGATACCCCGAGTGCGTAAAGATTACCCGGTCTGTCCACTTCTTGCCGGTCATACGCACCTTGGCAGCGTTGATTACGATCACATGATCCCCGCAATCCATGTTAGGCGTGTATCCGGGCTTATGCTTTCCACGGATAATGCTAGCCACACGGCTGGCCAAACGGCCCAGCACCTGCTGGTTGGCATCCACAATCACCCAGCCCTTCTCAATCTGGGCCTTGCTGAGTTGTGCCGTCTTGTAACTGTTGTGATCCACTCTATTATATTAAATGTCAATACAAAAACCGGGCATTTTTAGTGTCCGAAAACACCCCTTCCTGCCAAAAAGGGACACAAAGGTAACCGGTTGGTACCTCATATGCAAGCTGGCTAAAGAAATTGGTTTTCTGCCCTGGTGCGGCAAAAATGGCGTTTCTAACGGTTTGCTTCCAGTTGCCTGATCAGAGCGCGCATGTCCTTTGGCAAGGGCGCCTCGATCGTGACAGGACTCCCGGCCCGATCCTCGAAACGAATGGAAAAGGCATGGAGGGCGAGCCGCTTCATCAGCGGTTCCTCAATGCCTTCTTTCCCGAAATTGAAATGACGCTTGACGGAAGA
This sequence comes from Bacteroidota bacterium, assembly GCA_003242315.1. GTDB lineage: Bacteria > Bacteroidota > Bacteroidia > Cytophagales > Cyclobacteriaceae > ZC4RG29. Next base: position 41,894 of record QGUY01000004.1, on the reverse strand, counting down.
CAAGTAAAACGGCTTCCCTCCATAAACCGTGTCGCCCGTGATGGGAGCTCCCTTCGACGCCAGGTGGACGCGAATCTGGTGCATGCGACCGGTTATCGGACGGCAGGAAACCAGGGTATGCATCCGATACACGGCAATTGTACTGAAAACCGTCTGAGCGGGCTGCCCTTCGCGGTGAATCCGAACAATTCCATCGGCCGATTTCTTTAGCGGCCGATCCACTATGGTCTCGTTAAAATCGTGCAATCCGTCACAAACCGCCTGGTAAACCTTGTCAACCGTGCGATTCTGAAACTGAAGGGCGAGGTGGCGGTACGCTTCCGGATTCCGGGCAAGCACCAGCACCCCCGAAGTTTCCTTGTCGAGGCGGTGGCATACCTGCGCATCAGGATGATACTCCCGCGCGAGATCGAGGAGATTGAACGGGTCGGAACGATCGTGAAGGGTGGACAAGCCAGGAGGTTTGTTAACGATCATGTAATCGTCGTCCTCCCGAAGGAGTATATCGCTGAATCTGACTCTTTGTCTCAATGTTCCATTACTTCTTTGCTGCGCGGCAATTTAAAACTAAACACAGAACCCTTCCCCGGAGTGCTCTCAACTTCGGGACGTGTATGATGACCTTCCAGTATGTGTTTAACGATGGCCAAACCGAGTCCGGTTCCCCCTTTTGCCCGGCTGCGACTCTTATCTACACGATAAAACCGCTCAAAAATCCTGTTGATGTGCTCCGGCGGAATCCCCTCTCCTTTGTCTATTACCGATACCGTTACATACCTCTTGCCCTGATCGATATGAACCACAACTTCACTGTCATCGTGCGAGTGGTTGACCGCATTCGATACGAGGTTACTCAACACCTGGCTGATCCGCAGCGGGTCGGCATACGCAGTCGCGGGTCGATCGCCCTTGATGCGGAGTTTGATGCCGCGTTTCGACGCTTTCGTTTCAAATTGCTCCAGTACCTCTTCAGTGAGTTTGTAGAGTTCAACAGATTCAAAGCGCATCTTAACCTGACCCGTCTCAATTTGTGAGAGCGTAAGCAAGTCCTCGACGAGCGCGTCAAGACCGTCAAGACTACGCGCGGCCTTTTTCAGAAACTTATTTCTAACCGCTTTGTCGTCTATTGCTCCGTCCAGTAACGTATGGACAAAACCTTGCGCGGCAAAAATAGGAGTCTTCAGCTCGTGAGATATGTCGGCGATGAACTCCCTTCGAAATGCTTCGAGCTTTTTGAGTTCATCTATCTCCTTTTGCTTAAGCTCAGCGAAGGAATAGATCTCTTCGTTGATGGCGCGAAGAGGATTCAGCGGAGTGGATCGCTGCTTGCCCAAATCAGAAAGCTCCTTCTTGCGGAGCTTGGTAACCAGTGTATGAATTCTGTTGATCTCGCGAAAGACGAGAAACTCAAGGAGAAAAAATACCAGCAAATAGGAAACGGAGAAGCTGATAACAAAAGAGGCAGAGAGCATCGCGGTGGTTGCCGCGCGGAAGAGCGCAAGCCCGAGAGTGGTGATCAATGCGATGCAAAGCGCCAGCAACAGGGCCAGTACCCGAGAGCTGTACAGCATGCCTACGTACGGCTGAATTTGTATCCGACGCCTTTTACCGTAGTGATGAAATCATCTCCGATCTTTTCTCGCACCTTGCGGATATGCACGTCGACCGTGCGCGCAAGGACGTACACATCGGAACCCCATATGTTTTGCAACAACTCTTCGCGACTAAACACCTTGTTAGGATTTTGTGCGAGGAAGAAGAGTAACTCAAACTCCTTCTTTGGCAACGATATTTCCCTGCCGTTAAGTTTTACAGTGTAGCTGGCGCGATCGATAACGAGATCACCGGCGACTACGGTCTCAGGACTTTTCTTTTGATTCCTGCGGAAGAGCGCCTGGATACGACTGATAAGAGCGCGGGGTTTTATCGGCTTCGTAATGTAGTCGTCAGCACCGACCTCAAACGCAGCTACCTCCGAGTATTCTTCCGAACGCGCTGTCAGAAATATTATGAAAGTCTTTTGCAGCTGCGGATTGTCGCGAAGGCGCCTGCAGGTTTCCACGCCATCCATTTTGGGCATCATGATATCAAGCAGCACCACATCGGGAAGGAACTTCTTTGCAATGTCGAGCGCCTGTTCTCCATCGCTGGCGGTCTTCACTTCAAAACCAGTCTTTTGAAGATTGTATTTCAGGAGTTCCCTGATGGGCTCTTCATCATCTACCACGAGAATCTTTTGCGATTGCTTGGTACCCATGAGTCGCAATAGGTGCGGGGATTCGCGTCAAAAGTATGGAGAAAAAGGTGAATTAAAAATCAGGCGCTTGTTGTTAACAATTCCTTAACCGCGCCACCGCTAGAGAACGGAATAAAGCTCTTTCAGGTAGGCAATATATGCTTTCAGATCGCCTCCAAACTGCTCCTTCCAGGCCTGTATCAACTCGTCCTGTCCGGACTGGTAGTGTATAAACGACATGAAGAACGCGTTGTTGGGAAGCTGGCCTTTGAACCGGCGGGTAGGCTTCCTTCCGGAGTACAATGTGAGTGTATCCATTGTGGTAACGATGCGTCGGATCATGGCCTCCTTGAGTCGTTGCTTTGTGGCAACAGGTTCGGATTCAATTGCCGCGTACAAGCTGTCGAGGTATTGCGTTCCGCGGAGGACGTGGTCGACGAAAGCGACGTAGTCGCTGTCTTCTTGAATGAATTTGCGATACTCTTCGCTGTCGGGTCCGAACTTATGCTTGAGAAACAGTTCCGCGCCACGGTCACCAATGAATGACGCGAGATTTTCGTTAAAGTCGACACTGTCTTTTACGAAGATCGTTGCGTGAACCATTTCGTGAATGATGAGGCTGGCCAGATCACCCGCATTGCGTTCGAGCATTTTGCTGAGGATAGGATCGGTGAACCATCCCAATGTCGACCATCCTCCCGGGTTGCGTACGTTTACATCCCAGCCCTCATCGGCCAGCGCTTCTGCTTGCTTGCGTGCGGCTTCTTCGTTGAAGAATCCTTTGTACGGTACAGAGCCCAGGATGGGGAACTTCCAGTAGTAGGGTTGGAGGCGAAAACGTTCGCTTGCCGTAACCACCCACATAACCTCCTTTCCTTTCTGATCGTACAGCGTTTTGTAGTTGCGTGTGTCGCGCAGGCCGAGGGAATCGATGGCGAATGTGCGAACTTCGTCGATCAGGAGGAGTTTTTGTTTGAGCGTGTCGGGGTATAAAGGATCGGCGAGAAACTCTTCCACTGGTCGTGCTTCCCAGACGATGGTAAGCTGACCTTTGGCCTGGCTGATGCCGTAGACGATCAGATCGAAGTACCTGATGGTGAGGATGGCCACCAGGATCAGAAGGAGAAGAAGAACCCGCCGCAGCAGCCGTCGCATTCCGATACGCATAGCGGGTAAAATACCCCCTGCACGTTAATTCTCCTACGCCGGCACACAGGAATTTATTACTGACAACTACTGTCGCGATTTGCTGATCCCATTTTTATATTGACCCGCGTTGCCGTAATTTGTGCTTATCAATCCTGGACCAAACCAGGACCATAAAACAACCCTTATTTATGACTGACGCGAAAGAAAAACTGAAAGCCCTGCAGCTGACCATTGATAAACTGGAAAAGACCTTCGGGAAGGGCACGGTAATGAAGTTGAGCGATGAGCGGGTGGCAGACATTCCATCGATTTCTACCGGTTCGCTCGGGTTGGATCTTGCCCTGGGTATTGGCGGGATTCCGCGGGGAAGGGTGACTGAGATATACGGCCCTGAATCATCGGGTAAGACGACGCTCACGCTGCACTGCATTGCTGAAGCGCAGAAGAAGGGTGGTATTGCGGCATTTATTGACGCTGAGCACGCTTTTGATAAGAGTTATGCTGAAAAGCTGGGCATTGATACGGAGAACTTGCTGATTTCACAGCCGGACAATGGCGAGCAGGCCCTGGAAATTGCGGATCACCTGATCCGTTCGGGAGCGATCGACATAATTGTAATTGACTCGGTAGCGGCGCTGGTTCCGAAGGGAGAACTGGAAGGCGAAATGGGTGAAAGCAAGATGGGACTTCAGGCGCGACTTATGTCGCAAGCCCTTCGCAAGCTTACGGGTACGATCAGCAAGACGGGCTGCGCCTGCATCTTCATCAACCAGTTGCGTGAAAAGATTGGGGTGATGTTCGGCAATCCGGAAACAACTACCGGTGGTAATGCGCTCAAGTTTTACGCATCAGTGCGGCTGGACATCCGGAGGATCGGACAGATCAAGGAAGCTGCTGACGACATCACGGGTAACCGGGTGAAGGTCAAGGTGGTGAAAAACAAGGTTGCGCCGCCGTTCAAGGTCGTGGAGTTCGACATTATGTACGGGCGCGGTATTTCAAAATCGGGTGAAATTCTCGACCTCGGCACAGAATTGAACATCATACAAAAGTCCGGCTCCTGGTTCTCCTATGAAGGCAACAAACTCGGCCAGGGTCGCGATGCCGTGAAGCAGTTGATCGAAGACAATCCTGAACTCATGGAGGAACTGGAGCGCCGCATTAAGGAAAAGGTAGCCCCGGTTGAGAACAACAAGAAAGTTCTGGAAGAAAGCGAAGCCTGAGTTTTAGTTGCAACTGACTACGCCCGCAGGGCTTCGACGGGATCCATCCGTGCGGCCATAAGCGCGGGCACAAAACCCGAAACGATACCGATGGTTGAGGCTACGCCGAGGCCGAGGACAATATTTTTCAGCGTCAGCGCTACGACAAGGCTGCCCAGCGGAATAAACGTTATCAGGTAGACCATGGTCAGGCCGGCGAGACCACCAATGAGGCTAAGGAAGATTGCCTCGAAGAGGAACTGGAAGAGGATGAAATAATTCTTGGCGCCCAGCGATTTCTGCAGGCCGATGATGGCGGTGCGCTCCTTTACCGAGACGAACATAATGTTGGCAATGCCGAACCCACCGACGAGGATGGAAAAACCTCCGATGATCCAGCCCGCCAGGCTAACCACGTCGAAAAGGTTGCCGATGACATTCAAAATGGCTTCGGGGCGATTCAGTGCGAAGTTGTCAGGTGTTTTGGGAGTCAGCCCGCGCCGCACGCGCAGCAGGCCGCGGATTTCGTTTTCGAGTTCCACGAGTCCGACATCGTATTCGTGACCCTTGACACCAATACGGGAACTTATCTCCCAGCGCCTGCCCGTACCCGTGAGAAACAATTTTCGGAAGGACTGATAAGGAACGATGACCGTGTAGTCGTTGCTGGGTGTACCGAGGAACGACTGCCCTTCCCGGTCGATTACACCCACGACACGGTACTTTAGATTTCTGATCTTTACTTCACCGCCAATGGGATCCTGGTTGTTGGGGAACAGCGCGCGAGCTACCTCGTAGCCCAGCACGGCAACATTCCGTCCAGCCTCGATTTCATCTCCGGTGAAGAATCGGCCCTGGCTGATTTTCATTTCGAAGATCTCGTCATACCCCAGAGAGCCACCGGCGAGGTCGATATCGCCAATGCTGTTGCTACCCCGCTTGACGACAATGTCGCCCCTCCGGGCAAAGATGGCAATGGCGCTTTGGTGCTTCAGGTTGGCGGCGAGAAACCGGTAGTCGCTGTACGACGTATTGGGTCTGGCCAGAAAATCCCACCATCGGTATTCCTGATCGTCCGCTTCAGGCAGGAAGGGCCACTTTTCGACGTAGATTACGCCCGTGCCGAGGAAATTGAGGCTGTCTTTTATGTTCTTTTCGAGAGAGTCGACAAGGGTGAGGACAGAAATGATGGCAAATATGCCGATAGTCACCCCCAGAAGTGACAGGATGGTGCGCAGCAGGTTAGCCCGGAGCGCTTTCCAGGCAAAACGAAAACTTTCAAGAATCTGGAGGACGGTCTTCATCTCTCTTCCGGTCCGGTGAGTGCGCCTTATGGGTCGGCGACAGGCGGGCTAAATTACGGGTATTTGAGAGTAAATCCCTGTTTTTCTTCCGGAGGCAAAAACATCCCCCTGTTTTCCGCAAATCACGAATAATCGCTTATTTTTGCAACCTTATTAAAAAAGTAGCCATCCCACGGCTTATTTTGCCGTCTTTTATGAAGCTATCCGAATTTAAGTTCGAACTTCCCAACAACCTGATCGCCCTTGAACCTGCTCCTAACCGTGACGAATCGAGGCTCATGGTTGTACACAGGGATACCGGTGAAATTGAGCACCGGATATTCAAGGACCTGGTCGACTATTTCGAGGAAGGCGACATCCTCGTGGGGAATGATACTATGGTGTTCCCGGCACGTTTGTACGGCCGGAAAGAGAAAACAGGCGCCAAAATCGAGGTCTTCCTGCTGCGCGAACTCAACGCGGAAATGCACCTCTGGGATGTGCTGGTCGACCCGGCACGCAAAATCCGGGTGGGCAACAAGCTGTACTTCGGCAACGGCGACCTGGTCGCAGAAGTTATCGACAACACGACATCGCGCGGGCGAACCATCCGCTTCCTGTTCGATGGCGACTCCGAAGCCTTTGACAAGGTCGTGGAAACCCTTGGCGAAACACCGCTGCCCAAATACATCAAGCGCAAGGTAAAGCCGGAAGACAAGGAACGGTTCCAAACCATCTACGCCCGGCACAAGGGAGCTGTCTCCGCTCCTACCGCAGGCATGCACTTTACGAAGCAGCTGCTCAAACGCCTTCAGATCAACGGCGTGGAAATGGTGTTCATCACACTCCACATTGGGCTTGGTACTTTCCGTCAGGTTGACGTGGAAGATCTTACCAAACACAAGATGGATTCCGAAAACTTTATCGTCGGACCGGAAGCCGTCGCCGCTGTCAACAAGGCGCTGGACAACAAGAAACGCGTGTGCGCTGTAGGTACCACATCCATGCGCGCCCTTGAGTCAGCCGTGTCGGCCAACAACCGTCTCAAGGTGAAGTCGGGTTGGACAGACAAGTTCATCTTCCCACCTTACGAATTCAAGATCTGCAACGCCATGATCACCAACTTCCACATGCCGGAGTCCACCCTCCTCATGATGGCGTGCGCCTTCGGCGGATACGAACTGATCATGGAGGCCTACAAGATCGCCAAAAAGGAAAAATACCGGTTCCTCACGTACGGCGACGCCATGCTGATACTGTGAGAACAGTTGAATCCTGAAGAGTTGAAGAATTGAATATCGAGTACGCCATTATCGTGGCGGGTGGCAAGGGCACCCGGATCAACAGCGAAGTGCCCAAACAATTCCTGGAGGTGAACGGACTGCCGGTCCTGATGCACACCATCAACGCTTTCCTCGACTACTCAAAGTCGCTCCAGATCATTCTGGTGCTGCCGGAAGACGAGATTTCCACATGGAAGAGGTTATGTGACGCGCATTCCTTCAAGGTGGACGTCACCTTGCAAACGGGAGGAGCGACGCGCTTTCAATCGGTGAAACGGGGCCTGGAGAAAATCACGGGTGAAGGTCTGGTGGCTGTACACGATGGCGTCCGTCCCTTGGTGCGGAAGGAACTCATCGCTGCGACATTTTCCAGCGCCGCCAGGCACGGTGCCGCGGTTGCCGCTGTAAGACCCAAAGAATCGCTAAGAGAAGATATTGACAACACGACCCGCGCCGTGGACCGGTCGCGGTACTGGATGGTGCAGACACCGCAAACGTTTCGCGCCTCCCTCCTCCGCAAGGCATACCAACTCGAAGAAGATGCCACCCTTACTGACGATGCCAGTGTCGTCGAACGGTATGGCTACGCGATAACGCTCGTCGAGGGCCATTACGACAACATAAAGATTACAACAGCGGAAGACCTGGAAATAGTTGCAGCATTGTTAAGAAAAAAAAGCTGACCCTCAGGTCAGCTTTCTTGCTGTCTTTTTCTGGTTCCCAATCGGGATCAGTACTCGTCTTCGTTGAAGAAGAAATCTTCCTTGGTAGGATAATCCGGCCAGATTTCTTCAATGCTCTCGTATGGCTGGCCGTCGTCCTCCAATTCCTGGAGGTTCTCAACGACTTCAAGCGGCGCGCCTGACCGAATCGAATAATCGATCAACTCATCCTTCGTGGCTGGCCAGGGCGCATCTTCCAAATACGAAGCAAGTTCGAGTGTCCAGTACATTTTCTGTTATCCCCCTAATTTTCCGCAAAAATAAAATATAATTCTTCAAAACAAACAAACGAAAACCTTTCCTTCCGGTTGCCTGCACAGATCGCAAAAACCTGCGTTTTGGCGGCATCGGGACAAAGAATTGACAACGGATGAAAGGGCAAACTTATTTTGCCATATTTGCGGCAAAACGAACCGGAAACCTCCCGGAATCGGTTACAACTGGACGACGATGAGCGACGAAAAGATCATATTTTCCATGTCCGGGGTATCCAAGATATACCCCCCGGCTAAGCAAGTTCTGAAGGATATCTACCTATCCTTTTTCTATGGGGCCAAGATCGGCGTACTCGGTCTTAACGGGTCGGGGAAGTCATCCCTGCTGAGGATCATCGCAGGTGTCGACAAAGACTACCAGGGAGAGGTCGTGTCTGACGTGAGTTATTCGGTGGGTCTGCTTGAACAGGAACCTCAGCTCGACAAGAACAAGACCGTTCGCGAAGTGGTTGAAGAAGGCGTTCGCGAAATCGTAGACCTCCTGAAAGAATTCGAACAGGTCAACGAAAAATTCAGCGATCCCAAAATCATGGAAGATCCCGACGCGATGGAGAAACTCATCGCCCGTCAGGGAGAAATCCAGGAGAAACTGGATGCCACCGGTGCGTGGGAACTCGATCACAAGCTTGAGCGCGCTATGGATGCGCTGCGTTGCCCTCCGCCGGAAACACCAATATCAATTTTGTCCGGAGGTGAAAAACGCCGCGTGGCCTTGTGCCGCCTGCTGCTTCAGCAACCGGACGTCCTGCTCCTCGATGAGCCTACCAACCACCTCGATGCAGAATCCGTCCACTGGCTTGAACAACACCTCAGGCAATACAAGGGTACCGTGATCGCTGTAACGCACGACCGGTATTTCCTCGACAACGTAGCAGGCTGGATCCTGGAACTCGACCGGGGCGAAGGGATTCCATGGAAAGGAAACTACTCATCGTGGCTGGAACAAAAGCAAAAACGCCTGGCCATGGAAGAAAAGCAGGAGTCGAAACGACAAAAGACCCTGCAACGAGAACTCGAATGGGTTCGCATGAGTCCAAAGGGCCGCCACGCCAAAGCCAAGGCCCGTCTCGGCGCGTACGAAAAACTATTGACCCAGGAAGCGAAGGAACGGGAAGAAAGACTCGAACTTTTTATCCCCCCGGGTCCCCGCCTTGGAAACAAGGTCATCGAAGCCGTGGGCGTCTCGAAAGCGTTCGGAGACAAGCTGCTGTACGAGAATCTCACCTTCTCCCTGCCGCCGGCTGGTATCGTTGGGGTTATTGGTCCGAACGGTGCTGGAAAGACTACGCTGTTCCGAATGATTCTCGGGAAAGAAAAGCCGGACAGCGGAACGCTTACGATTGGTGAGACAGTGAAGATCGCATACGTCGACCAGGAACACGACGACCTCAATCCTAATCATACCGTTTGGGAAGCTATCTCAGGTGGCAACGAACTTATCGAACTGGGTGGCAAGCAGATCAACTCGCGAGCGTACGTCGGTAAGTTCAACTTCGGCGGAAATGATCAGCAAAAGAAGATCAGCGAACTGTCCGGTGGAATGCGTAACCGCGTACACCTCGCCATCGCACTCCGGCAAGGCGGAAATCTCCTGCTCCTCGATGAGCCAACGAACGACCTCGACGTTAATACGCTTCGAGCCCTGGAAGAAGCGCTCGAAAACTTTGCCGGCTGCGCCGTAATCATCTCTCACGACCGGTGGTTCCTCGACCGCGTTTGTACCCACATCCTCGCCTTCGAAGGCGATTCCCAGGTGTATTGGTTCGAAGGTACCTATAGCGAGTACGAAGAGAACAAAAAGAAACGCCTCGGCGATGACCAGCCCCACCGTATACGGTATAAAAAGCTTGTCGGCTGATTGTCGACGCAAACACGTAAACATCTAAGCACGTAAGCACGTGAAGGGGCTCATAACGATTGTCATGCTGACGCTGTCCAACGCGTTCATGACCTTTGCGTGGTATGGTCATCTCCGTTTCAAAGACATGAAGTGGAGTCAGAACCTGCCACTGTTTACGATCATTCTGATCAGCTGGGGTATCGCCTTCTTCGAATATGTGCTGCAGGTTCCGGCCAACCGCATCGGTTACAAGGCGTACGGTGGACCGTTCAGCCTCGTTGAACTCAAGGTCTTACAGGAAGTAATTACCCTAACTGTCTTTGTAATTTTCTCGCTGCTGCTATTCAAGACCGAAACCTTCCGAATGAATCACCTGATCGGATTTGTGTTTCTCATTCTGGCAGTCTACTTCATTTTCAAAAAGTAACATAGGGGGTTGTCAGCACTCAATTGGTATTTTCCTGGGTCTTCCACCGCTCATGCATCCACACCCATTGGGTTGGATGTTTCCTGATCCATCCTTCGATCATCGTCGTCAGTACCTGCGTGTTGTAGACGACGTCTTCATCCTCGTCGCCGGTAATTCGCATCTCAACTTCGGGAAGTATGTGCATATGATGCATACCATCGTCGCCAAGGTGAACATACGTTGGGACAATCGCCGCTCCCGTCTTCAGCGCCAACACGGTGGCACCGACGGGCGTGTATGCCTTCCGGCCAAAGAAATCCACGAAGACACTCTTGACCTTCGTATCCTGATCGATGAGCAACGCCACGGACCCACCTGACTTAAGGACCTTGATCATTCTGAAAGTCTCGCGGCCACGCTCAATTGCAACAGCGCCGTGTTTGTTTCTGTAGTTCCACAAAAGATCATTCAACCGCGGATCCTTCAGTGGCGTCCCGATAATGTTGGGACGAAGCCCGCGGAGCGCCATGTTGGTGACCTGCAAATCAAAAGCTCCAAGATGACACGTAAGGAAGATTACGCCTTTACCCTTGCGGTTTGCCTTTTCAAAGTTTTCGTAATTGTGGGTTACGAGAATGCGGTTGAGCTGCTCCAGCGTGGATATTTTTGAGGCGCGGAGAATCTCCCCAGCATTTTTGCCCAGCATTCGAAAGGTTTCCCGTGCCAGAGACCGGATCTTGCTGTCGGGAAATTCCGGAAATGCGATGGAAAGATGTTTCCGCATCAGCTTTTTCGTCTTGCCTGACAACGCGTGCGCCAACAACCCGAGTCCACCACAGAACGACAGCCAGAGGCGTCGTGGCACCAGCGTGGACACCGTGATCAGCGTTTTGACAAGACCGTAAAGCGCATCATACTTTAGCTTCTTCCTGAACTTTCTAAGCGCGGACATAGTTCGCGAAGATAATAATTCGCCAGGCTTTGCTTATTTTTAGTTGAACGTGATGAAACATCTCTATATCGTGCGACACGCCAAGTCCAGTTGGGACGACCTGTCACTGCAGGACGCGCAGCGTCCGCTCAGTGAAAGGGGACTGAGAGACGCGCCACGGATGGCCAAGCGCTTCAAGGAACGGGGTGTGGCTGTAGGACAGATGATCTCGAGTCCGGCAGTACGCACGTTGGAAACCTGCAAAATATTCGCCAGCATCCTGGCATACCCGGAAAAGGAAATACGGGTCGAACGAGCCCTCTATCACGCCAGCGAGGATGGCATGCTGGAAGTGGTACGCGGAATCAGCGACACGTTGGACCATGTGATGATATTCGGTCACAATCCTGGACTTACCGACTTTGTCAACTCTCTCGCGTCGCAAACCCTGACCAATGTACCAACCTGTGGCATTGCAGGACTCTCATTCCCTGTCAATCGCTGGGAAGATGTCACCTGGGGAAAAGGGACATTGGAATACTACGACTATCCAAAAAGCAAGAAAAGAAAGTAGGGTTACAGTCGCATCAGTGCGCGCGGAAGATCCGTAGCTGACTTCCTGAGAATTCCAAATTCGCGGAAGCGAAAGCCCACCACCAAGCGGAACGTGCTGCTGTTGTTTGCAAAGCGGACGTCGTCAAACCTGACGGTGCGCGACTGTTGTGAAAAATTAAAGCCCGCGAAAAAGGTATCCGTGCTGTAGCCCGCTCCCACTCTCACAGAGGCAAATACATCAAAGCGAATGTCGTGTTTCACCTTTCCATTTTCATCGAGATAGTAGGTCCAGTTGTGCGCCGGACCGACAGTCAGCACGCCACTTGCAAAAAAATGATTCCGCACAAAGGTGTACGCATATCCAGGAGCCAGGCTTAGCGTAGTGTACCGCAGCTTTCGGAATCCGGCGTCACCATCGCGTACGTTGAACAAGGCAGAATCACCCGCCAGCTTGAAACCGTTGAGCGTTCCCGAAATCATCACCGATCCCCCGCTCACCAGTTGCCGCTCAGAAAAATTAAAGGCAGACCGCAGTGAGTATTTATGAGGTTGAACCACGTAGGTTCCAGTGACACCTACGTTGCGTGCATTCATGTCTGGTCGTACCATATACGAATGAAAAGCAATCGCATTTTCATCCCTGGTATAAAATCCTGTATACCGCTGGACGAAAAGGTCCGCACCCCAGGAGCGCCCCAGAGCATTGACCTGGAAATCCCGAACACGCGAGTGACCGAAAATTGAGGGATCCTTTTCCTTTAGCGGAACAGCGACGGTGAATTCAAGCGTGACGTCGAAAACATGTGCACCCAATCCCAGTGTGTAGGCGTTGTTCGGTCTGTACTCAAGCAGTTGGTTATTCGCCGGATTTCTTGCGGCAAAGTGGAGGCTGCGTTGCTTAAGAACGGGCCAAACGAGGAAATAGTCGGAATACGACTTGATGGCGTTATGGCTCAGCGTGTCCTGCTCCTGCGCAAAAGAGGGAACGATGCCCAGGCACAAACCAAACACGATGGCCCTTAACCGCATGCCTAAAGAATGTATTCACTCAGGTCTTTGTTTTTGATCAGCCCCTGTAGTTTTTCCCTTACCATTTCGGCATTGATGGTAATGACCGCATTGGCGCCAATCTTATCCGGCACGTCGAAAAGAAATTCGTTCAACAGCCTGCTCATCACGGTATGCAAACGACGTGCACCGATATTTTCGATTTCGGAGTTTATTGCGAAGGCTGTACCCGCTATTTCTTCGATCGCGTCCCTGGTAAAGGTAATTTTCACGCCTTCGGCGGCAAAAAGCGCTTCGTATTGCTTCGTTAAAGCGTTCTTTGGTTCGGTGAGAATCCTGATAAAGTCCTCGCGGGTGAGGTTTTCCAGTTCAACGCGGATGGGGAACCTGCCCTGCAATTCCGGGATGAGATCTGATGGTTTTGCAACATGGAATGCTCCCGCCGCGATGAAGAGAATATGATCGGTTTTGATAATACCGTGCTTTGTATTCACGGTGCTTCCCTCCACGATAGGAAGCAGGTCGCGTTGCACCCCTTCCCTGCTCACATCGGGTCCACCGCCCTTTTGACCTGTTGATGCAATCTTGTCGATCTCATCGATGAATATGATGCCTGAGTTTTCAGCTTTTCGTATCGCCTCCTCCTTCACTTCATCCATGTCGATGAGTTTGGCAGCTTCCTCTTCCAGGAGTATCCTGCGCGCTTCAGCTACAGTCACCCTGCGCTTCCGCGTTTTCTTGGGTAGCATGCCATTCAACATTTCCTGCAGGTTCATCATCGACACCTCGTCCATCACGCCCGCGCCAACCATACCAATGCCGGGCGTAGCTGGTGCCTTAATGCTGATGTCTATACGCCGGTCATCGAGTTCGCCATTGCGAATCTTTTCCCTGAACAGGTTTCGGGTACGTTCATTCAACTCAACATCAGAGTCCGCAGCCGTTGCCTCCTGCATAGACGGTTGAAAGCCCGGCGCCTTGGGAGCTGCCTGGGGCTTTAGCGGCGGGATCAACGCATCAAGAATAATTTCTTCGACGGCAAGGGCGGCCTTCTCTTTCACCTGCTCTTTCTTTTGCGCCTTGACGAGGTTCACAGCCTGGTCTACGAGATCGCGTACCATGCTTTCCACGTCACGCCCCACGTAACCCACCTCTGTAAACTTTGACGCCTCCACCTTAACAAAAGGAGCATCCGCAATGCGTGCCAGGCGGCGTGCAATTTCCGTCTTACCAACACCGGTAGCTCCGATCATCAGGATGTTGTTGGGCACAATCTCCCGCTGCATATCGGGTTCAACACTCATCCGCCGCCACCGGTTACGAAGCGCTATCGCGACGTTGCGCTTGGCATCGTATTGCCCGATAATGTATTTGTCAAGCTCCTCAACGATTTGTTGCGGTGTCAGATATTTGCTATCCATCATAGTATTGTTCTTCTCTTCAACATCCCGTTAATATCGGCAGCGAGGGTGAGATTGTATGAAGCCACGCCTGCTATATAACCAGATCGGCCGAAAGTAAATTCAAATGTTTTAACCCTTGCCGAAAAACCCAGTGTTACCCCGGCTCCTCCACCATACTCCTCCATGCGCAATTCGCGGTGCAACCTCACATTGTAACCCGCCAGTAGGGATACGTTCCGGTGTAGCAACACTTCCGCACCAAAATTAACGTGACGCAGGACTTTGTTCAACGCAGAGACATCCTCGTCCAGAGGATCATAGTATCCATCGTCCACGTCGGCAAGGTCGTGCACCGTTACCGAAAAACGAATCGGCATGTGCTCCGGTTTGAACGTGACGCCCATCTGCACATCAAAAGGAGGGGACGTCATGCTCGACTCCGAATATTCCGACAATACGAATCCGGCATTCCGAATTACGATGCCTACACTCAAGTCTTTGTCGGGATGAATGAAAACCCCGCCAATATCAAATAACAGGGCGCTCGATCGGAATCCGGCAAACGACGAGAACACGCCTTTCATTGTCACGCCTAACCTGTAATGCGAAATCGCGTGACTTCTACTCACTACAAGGGCAGTCTCACGGGCACTGAATTCACCCAACTCCATTCCCGACGGATCGTACCCTTCGAACGTACCGTAGTCCATGTGCTGTACACCGAACTGCAATGCACCGATCCGATCGAAATTCGCCGAGTAGGCTATCGAAGTCTGGCCCATATCTCCGGCAAAAAACCGATAGCCGGCCGAGCCCCATCCCGCGAGGCTGTCACCCACCAAAGCAGGATTGGAAAAAAAGAAGTTCACGTCGCGATCAGCAAGCGAAACATTCACGCCTCCGAGAGCCGCGAGGCGCGCATTGCCGGGAACATCAAGAAATGTGTAAGAAGAACTGCCACTCGTCTGGGCATGCGCAGCAAATGAAGCGACACAAAGCACATACACCAGGAGATTGTTACCCACGTTTGTTCGTTTTTATCTCGCCGAAGCCGCCGTGTCAGTTGTCGTATACGCGGTTGAGTTTCTTGTCATCAGTAAAAGTGAACTTCAGCGGGTTCTTCACTTTCTCCTTCAGCAACGCCACTTTCAAAACTTCGTCGACGGTATCGACATAGTGGAACGTCAATCCCTTCAGGTAGTGGCTCTCAATCTCGCTGACATCACTCTTGTTCTTCGAACTCAAAATCACTTCTTTGATCCCGCTTCGCCGCGCAGCCAGAATCTTCTCTTTGATACCTCCTACCGGCAGCACTTTTCCGCGAAGCGTGATTTCTCCTGTCATGGCCAGCCGCGACTTCACCTTGCGCTGCGTGTAGATCGAAGCCAGCGATGTAAACATGGTAATTCCAGCCGAGGGTCCATCTTTAGGAACGGCACCAGCCGGAACGTGAATGTGAAGGTCGTATTGCTGAAACACTCTGTGGTCAATTCCCAGAGGCTCTGCATTTGACTTAACATATGACAACGCGGCCATCGCGGATTCCTTCATCACATCGCCGAGCTGACCGGAGAGCGTGAGATTACCTTTACCGCGACTGAGGCTCGATTCAACGTAAAGTATTTCACCGCCGGTCTGCGTCCACGCCAGCCCGGTCACAACGCCCGCAGTCTCGTTGTTCTGATAGAGTTCTTCATTGTAGATCTCTACTCCAAGCACTTTGCGCAGCATCTCTTCCGAGATCACAGGATCGTAGCCTTCTTCCAGGGCAACGGACTTGGCAATGTGCCGCGCAAGTGCCCCGATCTTTCGTTCGAGGTTGCGGACGCCTGACTCGCGGGTGTAGTTTTCGATAACCTTAGCGATGATCTTCCGCGTGAACTTGGCCTGAGAGGATTTCAGTCCGTGTTCCTTCAACTGCTTCGGCACGAGGTGCCGCATAGCAATCTCCACCTTCTCTTCCTGCGTATAACCCGTGATCTCGATGATCTCCATCCGGTCGCGCAAAGCAGGATGGATAGAATCCAGCGTGTTGGCCGTCGCTATGAAAAGCACTTTCGAAAGGTCGTATTCAACCTCAAGGAAGTTATCGGTGAAGGCATTGTTCTGCTCCGGATCAAGAACTTCCAGCAGCGCTGACGACGGATCTCCGCGAAAGTCTGCCCTTACTTTGTCAATCTCGTCCAGGATGAACACCGGATTGGATGTCCGCGCCTTCCTGATGTTTTGCAGAATCTTGCCCGGCATGGCGCCGACATAGGTCTTCCGGTGCCCTCTGATTTCGGCCTCGTCGTGCACGCCACCCAACGACATGCGAACGTATTTGCGATCCAGAGCCTTGGCAATGGACTTACCGAGCGACGTCTTGCCAACGCCGGGGGGCCCATACAGGCAAAGGATCGGCCCCTTCATGTCTTGCTTGAGCTTCAGCACGGCAAGGTATTCCAGAATCCGGTTTTTCACCTTCTCCAGGCCGAAGTGATCGGCATCAAGGATTTTGCGGGCGCGCTTCAGGTCGAAGTTGTCGGTCGAGTACTCGCCCCAGGGAAGGTCGAGGAGAAACTCGACATAATTCATTGCTACGGGATACTCTGCCGCGGCGGGATTGATCCGCAGCAGCTTGTCAAGTTCGCGATTGAAGTGTTCAGCGACTTCCTTGGGCCATTTCTTCGATTCACCCTTCTTGCGCAGGTTCTCCACTTCCTTGTCCGGACCGTCAAAGCCCAGCTCATCCTGCAGCACCTTGATCTGCTGGCGAAGGAAGTAATCGCGCTGCTGCTGATCGATATCGGTATGCACCTTCTTCTGGATCTCCTGTTTGATCTCCAGCATCTGGATTTCCCGCGACATGTATTGGAGCAGCACCGTGCCGCGTTCCACCAGGTTCTCCGTCTCCAGTATCTTCTGCTTGTCGACTACATCGACATTGAGGTTAGATGCGAGGAAATGGATCAGGAACGGCATGCTCTGGATGTTATCCAGCGCCACCTGAGCCTCCTGCGGAATTTCAGGATTGAGTCGGAGTATCTTTGACGCCGCCTCCTTCAGGGATTGTATCAGCGCCTTGATCTCGCGGCTGTTCATGTTGATGGGCCGCTCGGGAAGCAGCGTTACCCTCGCTGTGAGGAAGGGATCTTCCGTCAGGAAATCGCTGATGTTAAAACGGTTTTTGCCCTGGATGATGATCGTCGTGTTGCCATCCGGCAACACCAACATCTTTATGATGCGGGCCACTGTTCCTACCCGGTACAGATCCTCGGTGAGCGGCTCCTCTGCCTGGGAATTCTTTTGCGCCACCACACCTATAATCCGGCTGCCCTGATAGGCTTTTTTGACGAGTCGTATCGACTTCTGCCGCCCGACCGTGATGGGCAGCACTACACCGGGAAACAGGACCGTATTTTTTATGGGAAGAATGGACAACTCTTCAGGGAGATCCTCAGGTCTGAGGTCTGACTCCTGTTCGGGATTGATCATCTGGATCAAATCATCCGAATCGTCTTGAACAAGTTGAATGGGAAAAGTTTTATACATAAGTCAGGTTGCCACTTTGGCACACATTCCCCACAATTCGATCTGCGTGTGGACTTGACCGTCTCTAGTGGCAATAGTAATGCCAAGGGAGTTGTAAAAGAAGCAAATTTGTGCCAACTTTATTATCGACGGCCCGACTTTTTACCAAACGCAGGCTCGTGAAACCTTATTTTTTAATCTGGATTGCGGGTTTTTACCTGCTGGCCATAACTCCCCTTAATGCACAAAGACCTAAGACGAATTACAAAAAAGGGGGGGTGGTTCAGCTTGACGATAGTCTGACAAACTACAGTCAATCTGACATTTTTGATTTCCCGAATGTCAACCGGGTAAAGCGCTATCACAACGAGGCCGAGCTTAACAACATCCGCAAGCTCGAGGCGGCTGGTGACAGCGCCAGGGCGTACGCCGCATTACGGGCGTATGTACGCAAATTCGGCATTGACAATTTTGTCACGGACACGCGGATGATCTGGAAGCTTGCGCGCCTTGCCGAAAAGCATGGACCGCCAGGCGAGGCTATACTACTGTACAAGCTTGCCCTTAAACATCACCGCCAACCCAACCGGGAGCAAATTGCCCGGGAATTGGACTCATTAACGGTGAATGAACGAGACTACTTCGTACCTCTCGACTATTACTATGAATTGGTGCAATACCGAAAGGAAATCGACACGCTTCGTCCACCGCAGGGCGTACTGCTGAACATCGGCGAGTGGGTGAACTCACCAAAAGCAGATTACGGTCCGACTATTGGTCCTATAGATACCGTGCTCCTCTTCACCTCAAAAAGGAACCGGAACCTCCAGTATACGAGTCAGGGATACGATGAGGATTTGTTCTATACGGTGCGCTCAGGAGATGGGTGGTCGGAAGCCCGCGAATTCTCCACGATCAATACGGTTTACAACGAAGGATCGGCGTGCCTGAGCAACGATGGCAAGATGCTGTTTTTTGCGCGGTGCAATTCACCGGATTCACAAGGAAACTGCGACCTGTTCGTGGCGTATCTTCTTTCCGACGGCACCTGGGGGAATACGCGAAACCTGGGGCCTAAAGTCAATTCACCCGCATGGGATTCCCATCCCTCGCTGTCACACAATGGCGACACACTCTTCTTCGCGTCCGACCGGCTCGGGGGCTTCGGCTTGTCGGATATTTACTATTCCGTGCGCGACGCGAACGGAGAATGGCAACAGGCCGTCAACGCAGGACCGATCATCAACACCCAGGGCTTCGAAGTGAGCCCCTTCTTCCATCACAAGTTCAACGTCCTCTATTTCAGTTCGAATGGTCATCCCCTCAACTTTGGCGACTTCGACATATACAAGTCGTATCGCCAAGGCAATGGATGGAGTGAACCCCTCAATGTGGGCCCTCTCGTGAACGGCGCGGGGAGTGAATATTATTTCACCATCGATTCAGAATCAAAAGACCTGTTCTACGCGCGATCCACGAGCGACGACATCGAAAATCTCGACATCTACTCGTTCCCTGTACCCATGGGCGCCCAACCCGAGGCCGTGGCAAAACTAAAGGGATCGCTGGTAAACGTACACACAAAAGAACCCATGCGGGGTATTGTCACGGTCATCGATCTTGACAAGGGCGTTGAGGTAGAGCCAAAATTCCTCAGACCAGATGGCTCATTCGATTTTCGACTGATCAATAAGAGAAACTACCTGCTTATCATTCAGGGTGACGACTTCTTCCGGATTGAGGAATTGTTCTTCATGGATGGCGACATGGAGATGCATCGCGAAACGGAACCCATCGAAAGCAAGATCGCGTTTCAGTCGCTCGAATTCGAGAATGGAAAGGCGAACATTCTGCCCGAGATGGAACCCGACCTGACGAAAGTAGCGAACTTCATGATCGACAACCCCAACTTCAACATCAAGATTTCCGGACACACCGACTCTCAAGGCAACCGCGAATCTAATCTCAGGCTGTCACAGGCACGGGCCGACGCCATCAAGGCCTACCTGACATACACGTTCAAGATCAATCCTGATCGCATTGAAGCACACGGTTACGGAAGTTCAATGCCCATCGTGGAGGAAAAAACCGAGGAAGACCGACGGTTGAATCGCCGCGTGGAGTTCGAGATAATACGGAAGTAAGAAACGTCAATTCTTCACATCCGTGAAGATCTTAATGATATCGTTGGCAAAAATGAACACCATAAGGGCGAGCAGGAAGACCATACCGACTTTTTGAGCAGTCTCCATGAATTTGTCGGACGGTTTTCGACCCGAAATCATTTCGAACGTGAGGAACATGACATGACCTCCGTCCAGCGCAGGTATGGGCAACAAGTTCATAAATGCAAGCACGAGCGACAGCAGGCCGGTGATTGTCCAGAAGCGAGCCCAATCCCAACTCGGCCCAAAGAACTGCGCCATGCCGATAGGTCCGGAAATATTTTTTCGAAAGGATAATTCACGGCGGATAATTTTTCCGAATGCCATCACCTGTGTGTACAACGTAGTGAAGGCTTCGCGTGTCCCAACGCTGATAGACTGAAGCAAGCTGTACTCAACGGTGACGTGGGCTTTCGGCGTGAATCCGATGATGCGGTGTTCACCAAATTCCTCTTCAAAGCGAAGTACTTCATTGCCGCGCATTACGGCGAAAGTCACTTTGTTACCCTGGGATTCT
Source organism: Bacteroidota bacterium (assembly GCA_003242315.1). Lineage (GTDB taxonomy): Bacteria > Bacteroidota > Bacteroidia > Cytophagales > Cyclobacteriaceae > ZC4RG29. Next base: position 21,403 of record QGUY01000004.1, on the reverse strand, counting down.
TTTATCGCGCGCGTAATGTCATCCCAGTATTCAATTTTTTTTCCCTGTACCTCAATGATCTTGTCGCCGTACTGAAGGCCTACTTTTTCAGCGATAGATCCAGGAGCAACGGTGCCTACTTCTGCCGGAAGAACGAAGTCAATAAATTCCTCGTCGTCCTTCAGCTTCTCAATGAAGTTTTGAGGCAGAGGTATTTCCACGAGTTGCCCTCCACGGTCGACCGTGAAAGAAGCATTCGAAGCAATCAGGTTAGCTGGCCGGAGGACATCGAGGTAATCGGAAAAATCTTTGCCGTTAATCTTTACAATCTTATCGCCCTCCTGGAATCCGATTTCCTTCGCGAGGGCACCGAATTTCAACTTTCCCGCGCGATTGATTTCATCTTTGGAGAGAATTCTATCGCCCATGAAATATGTAAGGCCGATGAAGATGACGATACCAACGAGGACGTTGACCGTTATTCCTCCCAGCATCACGATCAGCCGTTGCCATGCTGGCTTGCTTCGGAATTCCCAGGGTTTCGGTGGCTCCTTCATGGCTTCGGTGTCGAGCGACTCGTCGATCATCCCTGAAATTTTCACGTAACCCCCCAGAGGAATTGCGCTTACAGCATATTCCGTTTCGCCCTTTCTGAATGACCAAAGTTTAGGTGGGAAACCGATAGAGAACTGTTCTACCCGCATGCCAAAATACTTTGCCGCGAGCAGGTGCCCCAATTCGTGTACCGCTACCAGGAAAGACAGGCTCAGCAAAAGCTGGCCCACCGAAATCAAAATTTCCATCAGTTAATTAGTTCTAGCGCTTTAATCCGCGTTTTCCGGTCCGTCTCCATATAGTCTTCAAACCGCGGATTTTTGATATAATCCATTTTCGTCAAACATTGTTCCACAACATCAGGCATTCGCAGGAAACCGATCTTCTGTTCCAGAAAACACCGTACGGCCACTTCGTTGGCCGCGTTGAGAACACAAGGCATATTGCCGCCCCGGTTAAGGGCTTCAAAGGCTAATGCAAGATTACGGAAAGTTTTCGTATCCGGTTGTTCAAATGTCAGGGAGGGGTACCTCGAAATATCAAAACGTGGAAAATCCGCCTTCAGGCGTACAGGATATGCCAGGGCGAATTGGATGGGGAGTCGCATATCCGGCAGGCTCATCTGGGCTTTGATTGACCCATCCTCGAACTGTACCATGGAATGAATGATGGATTGGGGATGTACTACCACTTCCACCTGCGACGGCTCCAGGCCAAAAAGCCACTTGGCTTCGATCGCTTCCAGCCCCTTATTCATCAGCGTGGCCGAGTCGATCGTCACTTTGGATCCCATGTTCCAGTTCGGATGCTTTAGCGCCTCCGCGCAGGTAACGCTTTCAAGTTCTTCGCGCGTCTTGCCCCGGAAAGGTCCACCTGAGGCGGTCAGGATCACCTTTTCAATTCGATTGTGGAACTCACCCGTAATGCATTGGAATATTGCAGAATGCTCAGAGTCGATTGGGAAGATATTGACTCCCTTCTCCCGCGCCAGTCGTGTCACCAAATCTCCAGCCACTACCAGCGTTTCTTTGTTTGCGAGGGCTATGGTCTTGCCAGCTTCAATGGCCCTGATGGTCGGGAGCAGACCACTGTATCCTACCAGGGCGGTCAGCACCAGGTCGATGGTTTCCATTTCGACGATCGATGCTACCGCGGCCTCTCCGGAGTACACTTTTATGTGAAGTGGTTCCAGTGCCGCTTTTACCTGGGGGGCCAGGCTGCGTTCTGCGATAACGACCGCGTTGGGCTTGAATCGCATCGCCTGTTGAATGAGCAAATCCGCATTGCGGTTCGCTGTAAGAACTTCCACCTCGAAATGTTCTTCATGCAGCGCAATGACTTCGAGGGCCTGTGTTCCGATAGATCCGGTGGACCCCAAAATGGCAATACGTTTCCTTGGGACATCCTGTGTATGACTGTACGGGGTGTTCATAGAGGCGCTCAATTCGATACGATCTTCAACAATTCATCGGCAATGGCTCTGTCATTAGCCAATCGTGGCACCTTATTCTGTCCCCCCAGTTTACCCTTCGATCGCATATAATCAATAAAAGCATTCCTCGGGAGTTGTACAAGTCTTAAAGTACGGAGTATACTTCCGCTGATCAGGTCGTCATAGTACGTATTGAGATCGCGCAGTTGATTATCGAGCTCCAGTGCGAAAGCCTCGGGGTCTGACGGAGGATTTGCAAACTCAACGAGCCATTCATGGTGCGGTAATCCTTCAGCAGGCGTAACCATTGGCGCTACCGTGTACTCGACAACAGATACACCAGGAAATTTTTCCATCGCCTTCTGCATTGCCTTTTCAATCTCTTCACCAATCACGTGTTCCCCAAAAGCTGAGATAAAGTGTTTGATCCGACCTGTAACCCGTATGCGATACGGATTTTTTGAAACGAACCGAACGGTGTCTCCAATCGAATAGCCCCACAGTCCCGCGTTGCTGTTGATGATAACCGCGTACTGTTTGTCGAGCTCTACTTCCTCGATCGTCAGCCGTCTTGGGTTATCGCTGAAGTATTCATCAAGGGGAATGAATTCAAAGAATATTCCGCTGTTGAGGAGAAGTAGTAATCCTTCAGCGTGCTGCGAATCCTGGTATGCGATAAAGCCTTCTGAAGCAGGATATGTTTCGATGGAGTCGACGCTCCCTCCTATCGTGTCAAAGAGCTTGGCCCGATACGGTTCGAAGTTGACGCCACCATAGACGAACATCGAGAACTCTGGAAACACCTCTCGAATGCGCTTGCCTGTACGTTCGCGGATTCGATCAAAGTACATCTGCACCCAGGGAGGAATCCCCGAGATGAGCGTCATGTTGGCATTGATGGTTTCATCGATGATGCGTTCCAGTTTTTCTTCCCAGTCTTCAATACAGTTCGTTTCATATGAGGGGTACTGATTGCTGCGCAAATATCCCGGCACATGATGGTTGACAATGCCAGAAAGGCGCCCCGTTTTAATACCTGACGTTTCCGTGAGCTCAGGACTGCCTGAAAGGAAGATCAGTCCGCCATCGAGAAACGATGCCTTGCCCGTCTCATGTACATAGCTGAGCAGGGCATTACGCGCGCTGTCGATGTGGTTGGGAATGGATTCCTTCGTTATGGGAATATATTTTGTGCCCGACGTAGTACCGGACGTTTTTGCAAAATACAGTGGCTTCCCTTTCCACAGGACATCCGACTCCCCGCGGACAACCCGGTCGATATACGGACGCAAACCCTCATAGTCGCGAATCGGTACCTGTTGCCGGAATTCCTCGTACGTACGTATGGCGTCAAAGCCGTGGTCCTTCCCGAACGCGGTATGCTTAGCGTCCCGGATCAGGCGCTCGAACGTTAGTCTTTGATAATGTCCGGGCCGCTCAGACCACCGCTTCGTTTGCGAAGCAACAAAGGCGGCGAACGGCCTGGCAAGGAAAGAACGGATTCCCATAAGGGCGCAATTTAGCAATACGCAACTTTTTCTCACGAAAGCGCCTACGAAGTCATACTTTTGTCCGTGCCATTACGTAATACGGGTGGTACATCCTTTGCACTAATTTTCATGTTATGAGACACTTCATCCTGGTTGTTATCGTCGCATTTGGCGCCGGCCTGGCAGGTGCCTATACATATTGCAGATTCTATTTCGACAACACCGTAGAATCCTCCCTCGACTCCATACGGATGTACGCATCCCGAACCAGCAACACGACTTCGGCCATGACTTTGCCGGAGACGCCTCCCACTACGGGAACCGCGTCTCCCTCGGTACTACCCGCCGCAGAGCCGGTCGACTTCAGCGAAGCGGCGGCGCGCGCCGTGTCAAGTGTGGTGTACATCAACAGTATTTCGAAAGGAATCTCATATTCGTACTGGGATTGGTTTTTTGGCGACGGGCAATCGAGCCGCACCCAGGTGAGCACCGGTTCAGGAGTAATCTTCACCTCCGATGGCTACATCATCACCAACAATCACGTTGTTGAATCTGCCGAACGCCTGGAAGTTATTTACAACAAGCGGGCGTATCCTGCCACCCTCATCGGAACCGATCCCTCGACGGATCTGGCCGTACTCAAGATCGATGCGCAAAATCTTCCTGCCATTACGCTGGGAAGTTCCGAAACGCTCCAGGTTGGTGAGTGGGTCATAGCCGTCGGAAATCCGTTCAGCCTTTCATCGACGGTAACTGCAGGGATTGTCAGTGCAAAGGGCCGACGGATTGGGATACTGGAAGACCGTTTCCCGATTGAATCGTTTATCCAAACTGACGCGGCCATCAATCCCGGGAATTCAGGTGGTGCGCTCGTGAATAAAGCCGGCGAATTGGTTGGCATTAACTCCGCTATTCTTTCAAGAACCGGTTCGTATACAGGCTATGCTTTTGCTATCCCGGTCGATATTGTCAAGAAAGTATATAGCGACCTTGTGAGATATGGCGTTGTACAACGCGCGATCTTCGGGGCGCGGGCCATTGAGTACAACTACGAAAATGCAAGGAAATACAATATCAGGAGTGGCGACATTCCCTTCGATGGCGTGTTGCTGGAAAGCGTTGATCGCGATGGCCCAGCTATTCATGCAGGCCTGAAGCCTGGCGACATCATCACACGCATTGACAACACACCAATCAACACGCAAAGCGCGTTTGAAGAAAAACTAAGCTATCACTACCCGGGCGACAAGATTACCGTGCACTACATACGCGACGGTAAACCGCAACGCACGACCGTAACGCTGGTCAACAAGAACGGCACCACCGATCTGATCCGTCGACACATTGTGGCCTCGGATGAGCTTGGCGCCAAACTCGAAGCCACCGAATACGGCGTGAAGGTCTTTCAAATGAAAGACAACAGCATCCTGAAGCGCATCGGCGTTCCTGAAAACTTCACCATCGTCGCCATCAACAGGGTACGGGTGAAAGAACCAAAGGAAGTGATTGACTTTTTCGAACGCTACAGAGGCCGCGGATACATCTACGGCATCAACAGCCAGGGTCAGCAAGTTGAGTTGAACTTCGCGCTGCGGTAAGAACTACATCCGCATTTTCAGCTTCTTGCCAAGTTCTTCAACAGTGGCCCTGAAGTTCATGTCCGTTTTCATCATGTCTTCTACGGACTCAAGCGCGTGGATCACCGTGCTGTGATCGCGACCGCCGAAGTTTTCACCGATAAGCGCCAGCGTAAGCTGTGTGTAACGCTTGCAGAAGTACATCGCGACCTGACGCGGGATGACAAACTCGCGTTTCTTGAGTTTTCCCTTAAGCGCTTCGAGCTCGACTTTAAAGTACTCCGACACCGTCTTTTGAATGAAATCGACGCTGACGTCGGTCTGGATTTCCTTGATGATGTTTTTCATCACCTCCTTGGCCAGCTCGAGGTCAATTTCTTTCTTCAGCAGTGTTGCATGGAAAATGAGTGAGTTAAGCACTCCTTCCATGTCGCGAAGATTAGTGTCTACGGAGTAAGCAAGATATTCAGCTACTTCGGTCGGTATTTCGATACCATCCGCTTTCATCTTGCGGTTGATGATCACCAGCTTGGTTTCGAAATCCGGTTCTTGCAGGTCTGCTGTCAGCCCCCACTTGAATCGCGACAGCAAGCGCTCCTGGAAGCCTTTCATGTCGCGCGGAGGACAGTCGCTGGTCATGATGATCTGCTTCCCGTTTTGATGCAGTTGATTGAAGATGTGGAAGAACATCTCCTGCGTCTTCTCGCGACCAGCGAGGAATTGCACGTCATCAAGAATAAGCAGGTCGACCTGCAGATAGAAGTTCTGAAACTCCTGCAACTTGTTGTTCTGCAGCGCGTCGAGGAATTGATTGGTAAAGTCGTTTTGGTCGACGTAGAGGACAACCTTATCAGGAAGGTTGTTCTTGATTTCGTTTCCGATCGCCTGAACCAGGTGTGTCTTTCCAACACCAACACCGCCATACAGCATCAGCGGGTTGAACGATGTTACACCGGGTTTCTTCGCTACCGCAACGCCGGCCGATCGCGCTAGTCGGTTGCAATCTCCTTCAACAAAGTTGTCAAATGTGTAATTCGGGTTTAGCCTCGAATTGATCTTTTGCGGATTAACCGCCTTATAAGTAAAAGGCGAGTAATCATCGGAAGATGAAACATCATTGACTGCGCTTCTGCGAAGCGTGTTGGGATAATTCACCGCAACAGGCGGGTGTGTTTGATTGCCGCTGTCCACAATCACAGAATACTCAAGACGTCCCGTTGGACCAAGTACTGTGTGTATTGCCTTTCTCAATACTGGAACATAGTTCTCTTCAAGCCATTCATAAAAGAACTGTGAAGGAACCTGAATGGTGAGAACATCACCATCAACGCGTAAAGGAACAATGGGTTTGAACCAGGTGTTGAAATTTTCTGCTTCGACCTGTTCACGAATAACTTCCAGACAGTCATTCCAAACAGTGCCGTAGGTTACTTCCATTGATTGTACACTCATTTTGGTAAAGGGCTCCGGTATCGTGGGCAAGGGAGACAAAGATGGGGAAAAAGAGTTTAAGAAAGCAAGGTCAAAGCGACTTGACTTTCTCGAAAAAAAACCATTAATAAAATTCAGAAAAAAAAGACAAGAGCATCGCAAAAGATGGCTAAAATTGAAGATGTTTAGCACATCGTCATGGCCAATGAATTATCATTCAATTCTTTATTGACAGCATTCGCTGTCCCCAAAAAAAGTGATTGGGTCAATGTGGCTCGTGATGAAACAGGTCTTGATGATCCTCTCGAAAAACTAAGGCAGTACGTTACTACAAACCTTTCGGTTTTTCCATTTTACGATCACACTGATCTTGAGACAATAAAGTATTCTGACCGATATTCGTTGCCGCCGGTCGAAGACGAAAATCTTAATGCCCGATATTGGGAAAATGTTCCGGCGGTTGCGGTTGCGAATCCGCCGGACGCAAATAAAATGGCTCTCGCGCATCTGGCAAAGGGAGCGCACGGAATTTTTTTTGAACGGGTAGAAGACCCTGATGTCATATTGCGCAACATCGACAGGTCCGTTTGCAGCACCTGGTTCCTTGTTGGCCGCGAAGCCAATGCAACAGAAGTTGCGGACTTGTTGCATGAAAATATCAACTATAACACGTATTTGCTGTGGGAACACACACCGGCCAAACCGGAAAACTTTCTTGCCCAGGGTGGCAATAGCCGTGGACTTGGACTTGCTGTTCCCCGTGGAAAAAACGTCGTCGAAGAAATCGCAACAGCACTGACCCGTGCTGTCGGGTTGCTCGACACGCTCACCGACCTGGGATTAAGCCCCGCAACTAGCGGCAACCAGATATGCTTTTCGCTTTTTGTCGATAACGATTTTTTTCTTTCCGTTGCAAAATTCAAAGCAATGCGACGGCTGTGGTATCAGGTGATGCAGGCGTACGATGTGCACGACTTTCCCTTCGACGGTTATTTTCTCCACGCGCGCTGCGAACCCGCTGCCAGCGAAAGTTATGAACCGCGAGGCGGCCTCATTGCCAACGCGTTTGCAGCCGTGGCCGCCGTTTGCGGTGGCTGCAATGCACTAACTGTTTTTCCGGATGTCCGAGATCAGGACCTGGCAGCAACCGTTGCCCGAAATATTTCTTCGATTTTGGCGCATGAAGCCCACCTCGACAAAGTTTCTGATCCTTTTTCCGGCGCATATTATCTCGAAACACTGGTACACCACATCGCACAGGAAGCGTGGACTGCGTTTACAAACGGAATTTCATGAAACCCGATTTTTCAAGAATTGCGTTTAATACCTTTCAACCGGATGCGCTCCCGGCTGTTAAGAGACATCCCTGGCTAACATCGGAAGGTATCTCCCTGCCACCAGCATGTACCGCCAGCGTATCCGAAGGTCTTGTACATAAAGAATTCTCCGCGGGAATACCGCCGTTTCTTCGTGGGCCGTACGCTACCATGTATACAACACGTCCGTGGACGATCCGCCAGTACGCTGGCTTCTCTACCGCGGAGGAGTCCAACGCATTTTATCGCAGAAACCTGGCGGCGGGACAACGTGGCCTCTCTGTGGCATTCGACCTTCCCACACACCGCGGATATGATTCCGACCATGAACGCGTCGCGGGCGACGTAGGGAAAGCAGGTGTCGCCATCGATTCCGTTCTCGACATGAAGATTCTCTTCGATCAAATTCCGCTCGATAAAATGTCGGTTTCGATGACGATGAACGGCGCCGTCATTCCCGTGATGGCGTTTTTCATTGTCGCTGCAGAAGAACAAGGCATCAAACCCCAACAACTAAGCGGCACAATTCAGAACGACATCCTTAAGGAGTTTATGGTGCGCAACACGTACATCTACCCACCAGAACCTTCCATGCGAATTGTAGCCGACGTATTCGCATATACCACCCGCTACATGCCGAAATTCAACTCGATCAGCATCAGCGGCTATCACATGCTCGAAGCCGGAGCGCCAGCACACATGGAACTCGCTTATACATTAGCTGATGGCCTTGAGTATGTAAGGACAGGTTTGAAGGCCGGCATTTCTATTGACGATTTCGCTCCACGATTGTCATTCTTTTGGGGGATAGGAATGCACTTTTGTATGGAGATCGCCAAGCTGAGGGCAGCACGCTTGCTGTGGGCTTCGCTGATGCGACAATTGAATCCTTCAAACCCGCGGTCAATGGCGCTGCGGGCGCACTGCCAAACTTCAGGATGGAGTCTCACACAGCAGGAACCTTACAACAACGTCACGCGTACGTGTGTTGAGGCACTTGCGGCCGTACTCGGACATACCCAATCATTACATACCAATGCGTTGGATGAAGCCCTTGCATTGCCTACGGATTTTTCCGCGGCCATTGCGCGAAACACGCAACTCTTTCTTGAAAAAGAAACCGGCATCACACGCGTTGTCGATCCTCTTGGAGGCAGCCACCTTATCGAACGACTCACAGCAGATCTTGCAGAAGGAGCACTCAAGCTGATCAATGAAGTAGAGAATATGGGCGGCATGGCGCAAGCCATTGCAGCAGGTATTCCCAAAATGCGTATTGAACAAGCCGCAGCTGCACGGCAAGCCAGGATCGACGCAGGACTAGAACTGATCACCGGCTTGAACAACACTGAAGAGCAGCTGCCAGACTTTGATCTGCTTGAAGTTGACAACAGCGCCGTGCGACAGGCACAACTCGCTCGACTTGAAAAAGTAAAAGCTGAACGCGATCCGCAAGCTGTTGCATCAGCGCTCGATGCCCTCACCAAATGCGCGGAAACAGGTAATGGCAACTTGCTTGAACTTGCGGTAGAAGCAGCACGCGCCCGTGCAACGCTTGGCGAGATATCAGGCGCTATGGAAAAAGTCTTTGGACGCTATACAGCGACGGTGAGAACATTTTCCGGCGTATATTCAGGGGCCATGAAAAATCATCCCGACCTGGAACAGGCGCGAAAACTTTCCGACGCATTTGCCGCGCAGGAAGGACGACGTCCGCGTATCCTTATCGCCAAACTGGGACAAGACGGACACGACCGGGGTGCACGTGTCATCGCCACTGGCTTCGCTGATATTGGCTTTGATGTCGACATTGGTCCGTTGTTCCAAACTCCTCGCGAAGTGGCAATGCAAGCTGTCGAAAACGATGTCCACATTGTGGGCGTGTCCAGCCTGGCCGGTGGCCACAAAACGTTGCTCCCTGAACTGATTGCAGAACTTAAAGCGCTCGACAGAGGCGACATCCTGGTGGTTGCAGGAGGTGTCATTCCCCCACACGATCACGACTTCCTTCACAACGCTGGTGTAGCCCTCATTTTTGGCCCGGGCACACCCGTAACCACGGCCGCAACGCGGGTTCTTACCATGATGCTGGATAGAAAGGCGGCAAACCCATAGGTTTCTTCTGTGAACGAACATGCGGGGCCTGTGAATAACACACCCCCTAAAGTGAAATTCACTAGTTTTAATACCCATTTTAATGGTGCTGCTATGACTTTCGGGAGACCCGCATTTTTTTCCCCGGGACGCGGCCTCGCGGCTTCTTTTTTTGCACAGGCAATCATCCTCATGCTGTCACTCGTACCTATCGCCGTGACAGCGCAGAAGGCGAAACACCTGATCAAGGCCGACGCGTACTACAGGAGTGGTGATTACGAAAAATCCGCCAAGGCCCTCGCCAAATACCGGAAATCACTTCCGGCAAAAGGTGCTGAAGAATACAAAGCAGGATATCACCTTCGCGAGGCCAACCTTTCCCTGGCCCTGGGACTACCACAGACTTTCGAAGAACATATCAACCACGCACTCACCGCCAGTGCGGCATCCGCCGGCGAAGGAAGCTTAGCTCACGCATGGCTGTTGCTCGACATCGCCGAAGCGTATCGACGCTACGGCAACATGCGGATCAGCGCGGATTATATCGATAGGGCTACGCGCGTTCTGGATACGACTAAACTGTCGGAAGGAGAAAAAGCACGCATCGCCCTCATTAAGGCAGAGACAATGATCGAAAGGGGCTTTGCCTCCGAAGCACTTCAGCTGCTTCGCGAACAGGAGCCTATTCTCGCACGACGGGCGGTGGACAAAGAAACGATCGCAGAAAACGGTTCCATTCAAACACGTCGTGTTCCGAATGAAGAGATTCCGGCCCGATTCGGCGACTACGCGAAATGCCTCATGCTCATCGGCGCGGCGTACAACAAGGCGGGTAGATTGATCAGCGCAGACTCGGCATTCGGCGCTGTCGATGCCTGGCTTCGCGGTAAATCGCGCTACCTCGGAGAAACCAACACGATCGGGCCGGAAAACCGGTTTCGCTGGGCAAGCTACATGATCGAAAACGGCAATATGGGCAGCCGGCCGCGCGACCTGCAAATGGATGCCATCCTCAACGATCTCAAAAAGAAAATCACTCCGACCAACGACCTCGCCCATGAAATATACTTAACGCACCTCCGCGAACTCATGCAAAACGGTAGTCGTGTAGCATTTAACAACGCACGCGAGGAGTACGAAAAAGTTCTCGATAAATACTTTCCGAAAAACAGCCTCCTTCATATCAACATGAAGGCGGTTGAATTTGATGCACGACTGAACCGCGACAAGACGAAAAACCTTGAAGGCCAGGCGGCCAATGTTCTCAACAATCCGAATCTCCCACCCCATCATAAGACGAGACTGCGTATCCTCTCCTTCCTCGTCGATGTTGCTGTACTCGACAAGAAATACGCGAACGGTGAGAATTACCTGCGTCGTATGACGGGGATTGCCCGCGAGCTTTACGGCGAAACAGCGCCAGAGTATCATCTGCTGCGCCTTCGCCTCGCAAATTACCTGATCGACTATACGAACAAAATCGACTCGGCCGTCGCCATTTATCGCGAATCATACGACAGCGTGATCGCGCCAAGAATCTCCATTCGCCACAAAGACATTTTGGAAATTCTCAACCATCGCGCGGAGCTGTATGAACTCACCGATCAATATGCGCTCGCATCCGAAACGCTGAAACTTGCATCAGAAGCCGCGCTGCAAAAATATCGCGATGACGATATCCTCTATGGAATTGAACTTACAAGGCTCGCACGCCTGCGCACGAAACTTGGCGATTATGAACAAGCGGAGAAGGATATCGCCCGAGCCATCGAAGTAATCGACCTGCGAAAAAATCGGGACTTCCAGGAGCACACACCTGCTTTAGTGGAAGCTCTGGATGCACAGGCACGCCTGTATGGAATCAAAGGTCTCTTTGACGAAGCCAGCGCGACGCTGGAACGTTCCGCCAAGATCATCGCCAAATCAAAAACTCCATTTAGCGGAAGTCTTGAAACGAATGAGGAACTCGTGGGACTTCTGATTCAACTCGGGCGATACGCTAAGGCATCGAATTTACTTGACGAGGTATTCGGAGCGTATGAACGCCTTTACGGCAGCTCTTCAATACGTCTGATCAATCCTCTCGTGGAACGCGGCCGCATACAACTTGCAAGAGGGGATTACGGAGAAGCGCAAAAGTCTGCACAGCGAGCGTACCGGATTGCCGTCGACGCGTTCGGTGAAAACTCAACCAAAACGGCCCCTACACAGCTGCTGCTCGCCGAGCTAAGCAAGACCCTTGGCGATTATGATCAGGCGGGGGCGTACATCGCAAAAGCATTGGACAGCCAGCAAACGCAATTTGGTCGCAAGCACATTGACGTCGCCAGCTCCTTGTCACAGTTGGCGCTGATTCGATTCTACGAAGGCGATAAAGACGCGGAACCACTCATGACTGAGGCTAGGGACATCATTGCCGAACGGCTTGGCAAACAGAATCCCCGATACGCTACTATGTTGAAAAACCTCGCAGTGGTAAAGCTCTCGAAAAAAAGTCATAAGGAAGCATTCGAGCTCCTGGCGGAAGCCGCGGAAATATGGAAGGCAAAAACCGGATCAAGGAACAACATCAACCTGGCCGGTTTGCATATCCTGACAGGAGACGTGTACTATCAGCAACGGGAGTACGACAAAGCAGCTGACTACTACGAACGTTCCAGAAAGCTGTACGAAAAATTCTTCAGCACCAGTCATCCCGAGTACGTTAAAGCCACGGCGAAGCTAAGCCGCGTGTACTACATGCAGCGCAACTACAAGGCGTCTAAAAGGCTGATTGAAGAAGCGCTTGGAAAATATGAAGCCTACATCGCCGACTTTTTCCCTTCGCTCAGCGAACGGGAGAAGGCACGATACTGGAATACTATTCGCGACGACTTCGAGTTTTACTATACGCTTGCCTTCAGCAACCTGGATGACTTCAAGGACCTTGCCGGATCGGTGTACAATTATCAATTGATGACCAAGGCATTGTTGCTTAGCGCATCCGTTAAGATGCGGCAACGCATTATGAACAGTCCGGACGCTGCACTGAGACAATTGTTTGACGATTGGGTTCAAAAGAAGGAAATGCTGACGCTGGCATTATCAATGACCTCGGAGGAACTCGCACAAAGTGAGATAGAGCCGGAAGCATTGCGTCAGGAAGTAGAGCGCATAGAGAAAGAGTTGAGCAGCAAGTCAGAAGACTTTGCCAAAGGCTTTGAAACCAAACCGATCCGGTTTACCGATGTTGTCTCCGCACTGGGCGAAAACGAAGTAGCGGTTGAGCTTGTTCGATTCCGATACTTCAATCACACGTTCACCGATTCGATCATTTACGCCGCACTTCACCTGCGGAAATCGTCCCGCAAACCTGGAGTTGTCATTCTCAGCAACGGTCGCGCCATGGAGACGCGGTATTTTAAGTATTACCGCAATGCCATTACGGGGTTGATCCACGACACCGTATCGTACAACGTTTACTGGCATCCTCTCCAGAAGGAGATTGGGTTGGCTGCGGCGATCTACTTATCACCCGACGGTGTCTATAACCAGATTAACCTGGAAGCTATGCCCACTCCGGATGGGAAGTATGTTATCGACAACACGAACCTTATCCTTGTCAGCAATACACGCGACCTGGCGGAGCGCGGACGGCCGGTTTCAAAAGGCAAGAAAACCAACACAGCCTACATGTTCGGCAACCCCAGATTCTATCTGACGGCCTCCGGGGGCAATGCGGTCCCTCCCCTTCCGGGAACGGGGGATGAGGTGCAGCAACTTGACTTCCTGCTGCGCGAAAAGGGATGGACCACACAGGAATACATTGACGCCGCAGCCGCGGAAGAAGCGCTCAAAGGGGTGGTCAGTCCGCGAATATTCCACATTGCAACGCACGGCCTGTACAGGCGCCCCCCTTCGGCCCAAGCTGATCAGCTGGTTGCCACCGAGGCCGTCGCCACGCTGAATCCGCTCCTCAGAACGGGACTTCTGCTGACGGGCGCGGGCGACCTGCTGAGCAAGACGCGCTACAACTACAATCTGGATAACGGCATTCTCACCGCATACGAAGCGATGAGCCTGAACCTCGACCAGACTGACCTGGTAGTCCTTAGCGCATGCGAAACAGGGCTGGGCGACGTCCAACACGGCGAAGGGGTGTATGGGCTTCAGCGGGCGTTCCTTGTAGCCGGTGCGAAGGTATTGGTAATGAGTATGTTTAGGGTGGACGACGAGGCGACCCGGAAACTTATGCTGCGGTTTTACCAGAACTGGCTTGCCAGCGGAAAGCTGCGCGAAAGCTTCACCGCCGCGCGGAAAGAACTTCGGAACGAATATCCCGAGCCGCTGTACTGGGGTGCCTTCCTGATGATCGGACTCGAATAACCGGCGAACCAAACGGGTAACCGCCGGAAAAATCACGTTTGAGAAATCAATTAATCTTCGGAACTTGAGAACAGTACCTCGGTTCTCATGTCCGCGAAGAAGTTTTGGTTGGTGGTGATGATGTGGGCGTCGTTTGGCGCCAGCCTGGCCTCTTCTGTTTTGATCCCCATGGATGAACGGCAGGCGAACCACCTGAAGGCCTACGGGATCGCTTACTACGCCCTGCAACGCGGAACTACCGTAGACTGGCTGCTTAACTATCGCGGGGGCAGCTTCCTCATAGCATACGATCCTGAGATCATGGGAGAATGCACCATACGGGGCGTTACTTATGAAACCCTATCCGACGCAAATACGCAAAACATCCTCAGGGAGATCAGCAGTCCGGCCGTCAACATGAATGTGGTGCGCATGGAACGCGCGCCCCGCATCGCGGTCTATTCGCCAAAAAATGAAATCATCCTCGACGAAACGGACGCGGTGATATTGGTACTCGACTACGCGGAGATCCCGTATGACATTATTTACGACGAAGAGATTCTTAACGATGCGCTCGTAAACTACGACTGGCTGCACCTGCACCATGAAGACTTCACCGGTCAGGGTGGAAGAGCCCGGTGGCGGGAGTCATCGCGCATCGAATTGAAAATGCAGGAAGCACTGGCGCAAAAACTGGGATATGCAAAGTTGTCTGCCATGAAGCTGGATGTCGCGCTCAGAATCAAAAAGTATACAGCCGCTGGTGGATACCTGTTCGCGATGTGTTCCGGAGCAGAAACGTTTGACATCGCCCTCGCTGCCGAAGGTACCGACATCAACGAGCCGATGTACGATGGTGATGAACAGGATCCGTTCGCACAGGAAAAGCTGGATTACGAAAAATCACTGGCCTTCGAAAACTTTACGCTTGAGCCAGGAGAAAGCCGTCGTTTTTCCGATATCAATACCGGCCGGATGGGTTACTACGAAAATGGAAGAACGACATTCGACATCTTTACTTTCTCAGCTAAGTGGGACGTTATTCCGAGTCTTCTCACACAAAACCATACAAACTCCATCGATGAGTTCACCGGACAGACCACTGCCTTCAACAAGGCGCTCGTGAAGCCCAGCGCGCTGATTTTAGGAGAAGCACAGGGCACCAATCGCGTACGCTACATCTACGGCGAACTGGGTCGGGGACACTGGACCTATTACAGCGGGCATGATCCTGAGGGGAATCCTGGCCGTGGTCGCGGACCCACGGATCTCAGTTTGTTTCCTCACTCGCCAGGATACAGGCTTATCCTGAACAACGTACTGTTCCCCTCCGCCCGCAGGCAAAAACAAAAGACCTGATGACTGCGTTTCCTGCTGCTAACCGTATCCGGTTCCGGAGGTAAGAGCGATGTTTCGCAAAACTCCATTCCCCTAGTTGCAAAGAACCATACGTACCCGTATGGGACCTCCGCTAGCTTTGCCACCATGGAACCGGCATTAAGTATTTCCCTTGGCCCTATGGCAACAAAGAACCACCGCCATTTGTCCACCGCTTTTGCTTCCGCAAAGTGGCAGCAAGCGGTATGGATTACAGCAAGCGGATCGACCCTGGGGCTTTTTTATCCGATGATCGGTGATGGATTTGCCAGCGCCGTGCCATTTATCAATGGATTTATCATCGGCTTTACGGGCGGAATCGCGGTAAGCCTGATCGAGCTTTTCCTTTTACAGTCGGTCCGAAAGCGCACGTCTTTTCTCGCGCTGGTTTTGATCAAGTCATTGTTGTACACATCCGTAATCACCCTCGATGTATTCGCGGTCATTCTCATATCGAGGTCGATCCAATGGGATTACACCCTGGCAGAAACGATGACCTCGGAGGCATTCCGTCACTTCCTGATGGAAGAGGATTTCATACTGATCGTACTCTACAGCCTATCGCTCGTGTCCATAATCATTTTCGTGCGAGAGATTAACCGAAAACTCGGACAGGGTGTCCTGCTGAACTTTGTATCGGGTCGTTATTTCAGACCGAGAACAGAAAACCGCGTCTTCATGTTTCTCGATCTGAACAACTCCGTCGGCCGCGCAGAAACGCTGGGTGACATGGCCTATCATAATCTGTTGAACGATTTCTTTCACGACGTCACTGATCCGATTATGATGGCAGGAGGAAAAATTCATCACTATGTAGGCGATGAGGTGGTGGTATCGTGGAAAATGAAGGAGCGCATGGCGACCGACAGGTGTCTGCTTGCTTACATGCACTGCCGAAGCAAACTGGCTACCCTTGGAGACAAATACCAAGCGATGTACGGTATGACGCCCGACTTCAAAGGAGCGCTGCATTGCGGTCCCGTCGTTTGCGGCGAGGTTGGAGAAGTCAAGAGCGAGATTGTATTCCACGGAGATACAATCAATACCACCGCACGATTGGAGCGACTGTGCGCCGACCTGGATCGGGATTTGTTGATCTCCGAAGCTTTCTATGAACGATTGTCTCCTTCGTGGCGGTCGCATTTCAAAATTCGCGAAGAACTCCGACTTAGGGGGAAGAACAGGACTATGCCTGTGTACGAGCTTGCAAACGACTCAGAGATGCAATTGCCTTTCGTAGTGACTCCAGTTGGCGTTGGATCCGTTTGAATTGATAAGGTAGTTGCAGACCATTTCGGCGACTTTTGGTGATCGAAGATTATGACCCAGGCCACTGGTTTCAATGAGTTGCGACGACTTCCAAAGACTGTTTATCGCCCGGGCATAGTGGATGGGTGTCTGATCATCCTGCTCATCGTGGATGATGAGTCCCGGTCTGTCAATGCGGGAAGCAAACTTTGTGGTGGAATAATATGTCACCGGAACACCGAACACCTTTTCGAACTCTCGCACAGCAAGGTCAACGGCACGAGGTGTCAGTTTTAGTTGATTGCTGAAGTGCGCGACGAAGTCAGTTGCCTCTCCCGGAGGCGCCAGGAGGACGAGCCGGTTAATCGGAAGAGAAGGGTTTTCGTACAGCGCGTGCAATAGAGAGAAACTGCCGATGGAGTGACCGACGACAGCATCCATCTCGCCATGATCGTCAATAAAACGTTGTATGACATCACTGTATAACGGTACCGAGAGAAACTTGCCCTCTGACAGTCCGTGCCCTGGGGCGTCGAAAGCGTATATCGAAGTATCCTTTCCGAGAAGGTGTTGTACATAGGGCCGCCAGCGGAACGTGTTGCTCTGCCACCCGTGAATGAAGAGGAGTTTCATTTTGCCGCGCCCCCAGCGGTATCCCTGGAGCTTTGTTGCACCATGTGAAAATTGAAACTTCTCGGCGCCGTCGAGAAAAGCCTTGTGGCGGGGTTTCAGGCGCGGTCGGACCGGATAACAAAACAGGTTTAATGCCTGAGATGCAGCCTTCGTGGGGGCGACGCGTGCCATCGTGTTGAGGTAGGCGCCGGCGAGCCGAAATACGAGGTTGTTCATGTCGTCAACATTTTCTTAAATACCAATCGGTATCTTCATATTCAAAAGAGAACGGCAGAATGTTTCGAAGGTTACAATTCAATTGCTTCGAGTTGTGCCGTCAGGTGTTTTAGTATGCGTCGTATGTCGTTGTTATCGCCCTGGAGGCGTCCCATCATGATTGCGCCTTCGAGGGAAGCGATTATCAGTGTTGCATAAAATTCCGCGTTGACACCAGGTTTGATCTGCTTGTGCTTCACTCCATTCTCGATGATTTTCACAATGGATTTCCTGAGTGTGTCGAGTATTTTGAGCGCTTCGCGTTTCAACACGGGGTTAGCGTCATCGGACTCGATAGCGGCATTCATCAGGGGGCATCCTCCCTTGAATGGGGGATCTGTGATATACGATTCGAAGAAGCCGAAGATGGCGCGCAGCTTTTTGCCGGCTGTTGGCTCCGGCTTTACGACAGCTCGCATTTTTTCATACATCGCTTCTGCCATCGTCGCGAGCGACTGCCGTTCGAGTTCCTCCTTGTTCTTAAAGTGGCGGTATATGGCACCCTTGGTAAAACCGGTAGCGTCTGTGATGTCGCTGACCGAGGTAGCCTGGTAGCCCCGTGTATTGAACAACACTGCCGAGCGTTGCAGGATTCTCTTTTTCGTGTACTCCGGGTTGCGCATACACAAAGATACCAATCGGTATCTAACTGGCAAATAGATTATGAAACTTTGCAGGATGGTGGCGGATTAGTTATCGCGAACGAAGAGCAGTACTTCGCGTCCCTGGTTGCACGAGATGTTGAGGGAGTTGTCGGAGATTTTCACGAAGTCGGCATTGGAGATACTTTGGAGGAGCATGGTGCTCCACTCATCGTGTGCATACAGGTTTCCGAAGGAAGTAAATGTAAACCGGTTTCGGGCGCCGATCTCATAGATGCCCAGCATTGGGCCGCCGAGGCTATCGGTATGTATGGCGCCAGCGCGGCCGTCACCGGAAAATGTGAGAACGATGGGGTGTTGCACCTGCATGAGTTTTCCATCGACAGCCCCGGTTTGGGTGTTGTAATAGTGCGCAAGTTTCCATCGGCCGTTCAGGGAAAGGGTCTCTTCATCGCAGGAGGCCCACAACACAATGGCGAAAGCGATCAAGAGCTTTTTCATACCGCACGCAGGTTACAACCTATAAAAATACCATTAATTGGCAAGACGACAAAAACAGAAAACCCCGGCCTTTGGAGACCGGGGTTTTCAGGGGTTGTTTGTTTCTCAGAGCTTGGCAGTTAGTTCCTTGCCTGGCTTGAAGCGAGCAACCTTCTTTGCCTTGATCTTGATCGTTTCTCCGGTTTGAGGGTTGCGACCTACGCGAGCAGCCCGCTTGGACACAGAGAACGTTCCGAAACCTACCAAAGTAAGCTTATCGCCCTTCTTCAGCGTTTTGGTGACGCCTTCGACAAATGACTCAAGGGCGGCACCTGCCTGCGCCTTAGTGATGCCGGCATCTTCGGCAATTTTGGAAACCAGTTCAGCTTTGTTCATAAATGAATTATTATAAATACTGGTGCGCAAAGTTATACGCTTTTTGATGTGAACCAATTTTTTCCTTTTGTTCGATTCAAGAAAATCCCAATAAATACAAGGGTTGGCGAGGGGTCATGATGAATTACTTTGGCTTCGGACTAAGGTTTTTTCCTTCAATGTTCTACCTTTGACATGAGGGTTGGCATCCGCGGGTCCCCTGTAAATTCCATCCCTCGTATGTTCCATCTTAAACTACAACATCACATGCAAATCACGAAGCACCGGGTCGCCGCGATTCATTATACGCTGAAAGACAATCAAGGAAACATACTTGACTCAAGTGAAGGTCGCGATCCTTTGTACTACATTCAGGGCATTGGCAACCTGATCCCGGGCATGGAAGAAGGCCTCGAAGGCAGAGAGAAGGGCGAGAAGTTTGACATCCGTGTGACACCCGAAAAAGGCTATGGGGAACTTAATCCGCAGCTTATTCAAAAGGTGCCGAAGGCGGCCTTTGGCGGTCAGGAAGTTCGGCCCGGCATGCGGTTCAGCACCAACCGTGGTGAGACTGTGACGGTAACCGAGGTGGATCAGGATACCGTCACCGTAGACGGCAATCACCCGCTTGCCGGCGTTGACCTTTACTTTGAGGTGGAGGTTGTGGACGTACGTCCGGCCACGCCAGAAGAACTCCAGCACGGGCACGTCCATGCCCCGGGTGGGCATCATCACGAATAGTCCCCAGGCTATCCCTGCTGTTCGTTGGTGTGAACTTCCTTTTCGGTTAGGACGGGCTTCTTGTCGTAGTACTCTACCATCGGGACGAAGCCGAGGTGAACCTTCAGTCGGTTGAGGTCAGGCTTCACCACCTTCACTTCGTATCCGTCTTCCTCCAGGATGGCCCGCATTTCTTCGGCCCGCTCACTGGTCTTGTACACAATGCTCATCTCCCGCGCAAAGACGGGGAAGCGTCCTTTCCGATTTTCAACATCCTTGAAATTGTAGCCGGCAAGGAACAGGTCGGAATTCTTTTCCTGTATCCGGAAGAGTCCGACGTGCACTGACTCCTGCATTACCGACAGTACTTCCGCGCGCGTTCCGGCTACTTCATGGGTGAGCTTGAATATCTTCTTGGTGTTACCCTGGTGTGACTTGTCAAGAAATATCAGATCAAAGTTCTTAACGTATGCGGCGATACTGATGGCCTGGCCAATGACGATCATTGGATTCTCCGCATCCCCAGTTAACTCCACGTCAAGGTTTTTGGAAGCGAAAAATTCCCGAAGACGGTTGTTCCGCTTCTCAACGATGGCTTTCATCCTTCCGTCGAGAGGGCGGTTGATTCGAAGTTTCATAGCACAACACTTAAGTTAACTACCTCTTAAATTCCTTTCAGTTGCTCTTACCGTTCGTGTTTCAAACCGTATAACAGGTAAAACGAACCTCAACTGTTAAAAGTTGAACCGAAGCCTTTTTTGAAAATTCCGATTGGAGTAGTGTCGTTTTGCGAGAGGTAAATCAAAAATAGGGAATTCCATACTAAGTTCCGCACACACCATTGGTTTTCTGGATGAGCGGTCAGATCAAACCAAATTTTGACTGACCGTTTAAACTTTTCTTAAGCTTGGTTCATCCCTGAAAAGGGCTAAGCAGCGTAGGCTGAATTCGGAAAGGGATAGGCCTGAGGGGGAGTTTGCGGGCTCGGAGGGATTCAAACCCCCAACCTTCTGATCCGTAGTCAGATGCTCTATTCAATTAAGCTACGAGCCCGGGAAAGCCCCGATTTTGGGATTGCAAATGTAAAGAATAAAACTACCCGGCCAAAGAAATGATTTGGCCCTGCATGCAAAAAACTTATTTTTGGGACTCATTTTAAACGCTTTACCCAGCACATGACTATAAGGCCCGTCTGTATCCTCCTGTTAACAACGGTTCTGTCCCTGAACGCCACGGCACAGGACACGTCGGACACTCCGCAGCCCAACCGCAGGAGCCTCCCGGACCTTCCCGGATCGTTCGTGTTGGAGTTTGGCTTCCACCGGGCTCTTGATGCGCCCGACGACTTCGACATTGGTTTTTGGGGCTCAAGAACCGTGAACATTTTCTACCAGCTCGACAAACGCATCGGCACCACCAAGTTCAGCGTACACCCTGGCCTTGGGTTCAGCTTCGAACGCTTCAAGTTTGCCAACGATTATAAATTAACAAGCAG
>QGUY01000424.1 GCA_003242315.1 Bacteroidota bacterium | reverse complement strand
CGGGTTAAATTGTTATTAGAGACAGATCATAGGAAAACTCGCGCTCGGCATGGTGGCGGCGCTCGCAGGGTATGCCGCCAACGCGATATACACAACGGCGTTCTACATGGCCACCGTCATTGAGATTCCCAAGCGGGCGATATCCCAAACATCGGCCACGCTCATAGCGCGCGCATTTGCCACGCACAACATGAGTGAAGTGCGAACCATCTATCAAAAAAGCGCTCTGAATCAATACATCATAGGAGCGCTGCTACTGATTGGCGTTTGGGCGAATCTCGACAACATATTCACTATCATGCCGAAGGGGGAAGTATTCGGCACAGGCGCCAGCGTCGTGGTATGGGTTGGCCTCGCCAAACTGCTGGATATGGCATTTGGTCCCAACAGCGAAGTTATCGTGATGTCGCGATACTATTGGTTCAACATGGTAACCCTTGTCCTCCTCGCCATACTCGTGATCATCTCCAACGCTTATCTCATACCGGAGTATGGTATCATCGGAGCGGCATATGCGACTGCGATCTCATTGACACTCTTCAACCTGCTGAAATGGATCTTCGTTTGGCTTACGCTGCGTATCCAACCCTTTACGCCCGCATTTGTTGTCGTTACAATCATCGCCGCCAGCGTTACCTTTCTGAACACGTGGCTTCCTTCCGCGTCTAATGTTGTTGTCGATATCATGTACCGCTCTGCGGTAATCTCCATCGTATACGGTGGACTCATCCTTATCACCCGGAGCTCTGAAGAGGTGGAGAAGGTTGTTTTGGGAGTGTGGAGGAGAATTGTTGCGGTGATCGGTAAAAAGTAAGGTGGCTACTCCAACAACGCCGCCATCTTCTTGGTAAGTTCACGCCGTGAATATTGAGTCGACGGTGTTTCATTGCGGAGGCCTTTGCCGTTCTTCCACGCGTCGTATGCATCGAGCACGTATCGTTCGATAGCTTGCACATCGTCCGCGCCGATCATGGTGCCAGCTCCGGTCTCCTTCAATAAAGCGGCGGAATCGCCATCGGGGGGACCAATACCGATGACAGGGAAACCGGAAGCGATGTATTCAAAAAGCTTTCCCGGCATGTATCCTTCCGCATCGCGGTAACCGTGCAGCACGAGAAGAAGCAGCGCGGAGTCGCCATATCGTTCCATCAACGCATCGCGTGGTATGTTGCCGGAAAATACAGTGTGTTGCGCCAGGATATTGTCGGTTTCGATCTCGGAGCGGAATGCCGGATGAACCTCACCAATGAATTCAACTTTCAGGTCATTTGCGAATGACGGCTGCGCCTTTACCAGATTTCGCAGCACATCCATAAAGGGTCGCGGGTTACACCGTTCGTTCACGATGCCGACGTGGCGGATGATGAATTTCGGCGATTTGACATATCGAATTCGCTTCACGTCGTCCTCGTCGTACCCGTTAGGGATCATGTGGACGAACCGGCCCGACAGTTGTGCGAATTGGCGCGCATAGAACGGCGTAACAGTAACCAATACATCTGCTGAGCGAAGTACTTTTGCTTCGAGCCGACGATGGATCGCTCGTGCCCAGGCGCCGGCCATCAGGCTGTCGAGCAATCCCCACTGACTCCATGGATCGCGGAAATCTGCGATCCACCTGATGGAAGGAATCTTTTTTTTCAGTCGCGCACCAATGAGATGCATGCTGTGGGGTGGCCCTGTGGTCACCATCACCCCGATCTGGTTGTCGCGGATAAACCCTTCCAGAAACTTCGAAGCGGGTCGAACCCAGAAACGCCGGGGATCGGGAAGAAACAAGTTGCCCCTGATCCAGGTCGCGATTGTCTGAAACAGTGAACGTTTCCCGCCGACGAGGTCAGTTGGCTTTGCAGCGCGTTTTGTTCCTCCAAGAGATGACAGACGAAGGAAGATGTCGTAAGGCTCCCAGATGGGAAGTCTGAAAACATCGGCTGCAGGGTTGACGTCTGCGAGAAGCGACTCGTCGCGAATCGCGAAGGAAGGGTTTTCCGGCGTGAGCACGTATGGATGCCACCCCAATTCAGGAAGGTACTTCACGAACTTCAACCATCGCTGCACCCCACTCCCACCAGAGGGTGGCCAATAGTACGTTATAATGAGTACCTTCTTTTCCATTTCACGATTTCAGGGACCTGGCCGCAATGTAATCCAGTATGGCCTCCGTGTCATCCGGGCCGAACCATTTAAATTCCTTATCACGCCGAAACCACGTTAGTTGACGCTTCGCGTAGTTCCTTGTATGTTGCTTGATCTGATTGACAGCTTCGGTCTTGTCACATCGACCTTCGATATAATCAAATATTTCCTGGTATCCGACAGTACGCAGTGCGTTGAGATGACGATACGGGTACAGCGCTGAGGCTTCCTCAAACAAGCCGGCCTCCACCATGCGATCCACGCGTTCGTCGATTGCACGATACAATGCCTTGCGTTCCATGGTGAGACCAATCTTTATCACCGGAAAGGGTGGCGAGCTTTGACGTTGCTTTCGAAAGCTCGCGATCGACCGGCCCGTACCCATGCGGACTTCCAGCGCTCTAAGGATGCGCTGCGGATTTTGTTGCTCCATGACCGCATAGTAGTCCGGATCAAGTTCGCGCATTTTTTCCTGGAGCCAGCCCAGGCCTTTTTCCCGGTATTCGCGGTTGAGATTT
>QGUY01000423.1 GCA_003242315.1 Bacteroidota bacterium | reverse complement strand
ACCAACAATACAAGGCCCTTCAGGACTCGATGTTTGACGAAACAAAGAGCCGGCAAATAGCCCAGCTTAGCATTGAATATGAAACAGCGAAAAAAGAACAGGATATCAGAATTAAGGAGAGCGATATCGCCTTGCTCAAAGAGCAGTACAAGGCACAGCAAAATCAACGGAATGCCCTCATAATTGGAACCGGATTGTTGGCCGCTGTCCTGGGCCTGAGCTTTAATAGATACCGCCTCCAGCAACGCGTAAACCGACAACTGCGGCATCAACAGCAAATACTGCAAAGGCATGAGCAGGAAATCGAGCAAAAGAACGAACATCTATCTGAACTGATTGGCGAAAAAGACCATTTGCTGCTCCAAAAGGATTCGCTCCTGGGTGAAAAAGATCAGCTCATCACGGAAAAGGAGTGGTTGTTGAAGGAAATCCATCATCGTGTGAAAAATAACTTTCACATCGTCGCGAGTTTGCTGGAAATCCAATCAAGTTTTCTTCACAACAAAGAAGCACTTTCAGCAATCAGGGAAAGTCAGCATAGGATCCACTCGATGTCAATTATACATCAGAAACTCTATCAGTCCGACACCCTCTCGACCATACAGATGTCAGCGTATATATATGAGTTGGTCGAATATCTCCGCGATAGCTACGCAATCAGAGACAACATCCGATTTTCGTTAGACATACAAACCATTGAATTAGACCACGCATCTGCGATTACCCTGGGATTAATACTTAATGAAATAATAACTAACGCCATCAAGTACGCATTTGCCGAGACTGGCAACGGCGTGATATCTATCGCTCTAAGATATGTTTCAAATTCGCAGATACTTTTGTCAGTACAGGATAACGGACCCGGGCTTCCGGCTGACTTTAACAAAAGAATAGGAGCGTCAATGGGAATGGAACTGCTTCGAGGATTAACCGACGACATCGGAGGAACTCTTAGCATCGAAAGCAATAACGGAACGTTGGTTGAGATTATCTTTTCCTACAAGTCAATAGCCGCCCCCGGCGAAACACCCGCCTAGTAGCACCTGAAGTTGCATCCGCGCCTGTGAAGCGGGTGAGCCTAACGATCAAATTTTGTGAATCAAAAAGTCAACTGAGAGTCATCCCCTCGCGGGACCTTTGTATCACCGGGGCCGATTGAGCCCGGATCACAAACTGATCATTAATACAAAAAAATTTAACATCATGACCACACTAACAGAGTCGGTAATCTCCGAAGTGACGGATTTTGCGCACGATCCACATCTAGCGAAAGATGTAAAAGCCTTTTTGAGTCAACTCAATGGTGCGGGCGGACCACCGCTTGAAACACTCACGCCAGTAGAAGCGCGCAAGGCTCTTGCTGATGCGCAAGCCTCCATTGATGTCGATTTATCCGGCATCGAGGTTACAGAAAAAACTATCACCAGCGATGGATACACGGTAAAGCTCAACATCGTAAGACCAAAAGGGGAAACAGGCACTCTTCCCGTTTTCATGTTCATCCACGGTGGAGGATGGGTACTGGGAGACTTCCCTACGCATCAACGCATGGTCAGAGACCTGGTCGTGCGCTCCGGCGCCGCCGCCGTATTTGTCAACTATACTCCGACTCCTGACGCCCGGTATCCTGTTGCAATAAATGAAATTTATGCAGCGACGAAATGGGTTGCAGAGCACGGAAATGAAATAAACGTTGACGGCAAGAGATTGGCGGTGGTCGGAAACAGCGTCGGAGGAAATATGACGGCCGTAACCTGTCTGAAAGCCAAAGAAAATGGAGGGCCAAACATCAGGCTTCAGATAATGATGTGGCCAATCGTCGATGCCGATTTCGAAACCGAGTCATACAGACTCTTTGGCGAAGATCGATTCCTGACTACCTCACTGATGAAATGGATGTATGACATGTACATCAAGGAGCCCGACAAGCGATTGGATATTCATGCCTCACCTCTCCAGGCAAGCATTAAACAACTCGAAGGTTTGCCTCCGGCACTAATCCAGGTAGCAGAGAACGATATCCTACGCGATGAAGGCGAAGCGTATGGTCGCAAACTCGACGAGGCAGGCGTGCTTGTTACCACTGTCCGATACAACGGAATGATCCACGACTTCGGGTTGCTGAACGGACTATCGCAACTGTCTGCGACAAAAGCCCTTTTTACGCACGCAGCGGCGGCGCTCAGAAAGTTCCTTGCTTAGGACATTCAAAACAACAATAAACAAAATTTCACACCAAATTAATTTTCAACAATGAACCATCTCATGCTTTCCGCAGGCGCCTTGGCGTCAGCATTCGCGTTCGCTTTGCCATGGGCAACGAACGGACAGTCCATTACCACCGGCGTACATAACGTCGTTCTGGTACACGGCGCTTTCGCCGATGGATCCAGCTGGGCGAAAGTAATTCCCATTCTCCAGGCAAAAGGTTACAATGTAATCGCCGTGCAAAATCCGCTTACATCGTTTAGCGAAGACGTCGCGGCAACAAAACGAGCTATCGATGCGATGGATGGCCCTGTATTACTGGTAGGACATTCCTATGGTGGTATGGTAATATCAGAAGCCGGTAAAGATCCTAAAGTGGCAGGGCTTCTCTACGTCGCCGCCCTGGTACCAGAAGACGGACAAAACGTTGTCGACGTCAACGCTCCGTTTCCTCCAGGAC
>QGUY01000003.1 GCA_003242315.1 Bacteroidota bacterium | reverse complement strand
AAAGTTGTGGTTTACTGTCTGCTTTTTTTTGCATGTTCACAGGCCCGGAAAGGTGTTTTGAAATCCGTGAAGCGGTTTGTGGCGGCCCAATGCATTCCAACTGGTTCCGGATTGGAGGTATTGCACAGGATCTGCCGGAAGGATGGCGCGATATGATCAAAAAGGTCCTCGATTATTTCCCGAAGCGGCTCAAGGAGTACGATAACATGGTACTCAGGAACAGCCTCTTCAAAGCGCGCACTGTGGGTATCGGAATCTTCACGGCCGAAGAGGCCATAGAGTGGGGTGTTACCGGTCCGGGACTGAGGGCGTGTGGATTTGATTGGGATTTCCGAAAACGCCAACCGTATTCAGGATATGATCAGTTCGATTTCGACGTCGCTGTTGCCTCGAATGGTGATTGCTACGATCGGGCGCTGGTTCGCGTTGAGGAAATGCGGCAGAGCCTTCGCATCATTCGTCAATGCCTCGACCGCATGCCCGAAGGCAGCTACAAGGCAGATCATCCCCTTGCAACGCCACCGGTGAAGAAGTTCACCATGCACGACATTGAAACGCTGATTACCCACTTCCTTGGTGTGAGTTGGGGACCCGTAATCCCACCAGGCGAGGCAATGAGTGCCATCGAAGCCACCAAGGGCGCGAACAGCTACTACGCGATCAGTGACGGAAATACTTCGCCGTATCGCGTCCGCGTGCGAACGCCATCCTTTCCTCATATGCAGATGGTCCGATACATCAGCAAAGGATACACGGTCGGGGATTTGCTGAGCATACTGGGAGCGATGGATTATGTATTGGCGGATATAGATAGATGAAATGCGTGGGAGAATGAGAGTGAGTTTGAGAGTGAACGACATCGAACCTGGAACAAAGAATTGAAGGACAAGCCATGCTGACTCGGGAAGAAATACTGGAAATCGATCGCGCAATATCGGCCGTCCCATACCGAAAGGCGGCGTGCATTGAAGCGCTCAAGGTAGTGCAGACGCATCGTGGATGGATTTCTGATGAAAGCCTGCGTACGGTTGCCGGCTATCTGGAGATGAGTGTGGATGATCTCGACTCGGTCGCAACATTTTACAACCTGATCTTTCGAAAACCGGTGGGGCGCCATGTGATCCTCTTATGCGATAGCATAAGCTGCTGGGTAATGGGCTATGAACAGCTTCGTGAAAGGTTGCGCGATCATCTGGGTATTGACTATGGGGAGACTACAGCGGATGGCCGATACACACTACTGCCGAATCCATGCCTGGGTACGTGCGATTGCGCGCCAGCGCTGATGATCGACAACGACCTGTATCGGAAAGTAACCCCGGAAATGCTTGAAAGCATTCTGTCGAAATATCTGTAAGCAATGGAAAAGCCGCTCACACAACATATCCGAGCCGACGGAAAACCACTTTCCCTCAATGAATATGAGCGGGTGGGAGGATACAGCGCGCTGCGTAAAGTGTTGAGTGGCATGACCCCCGGCGATGTTTTGAATGTTGTCAAAGATTCAAATCTGCGAGGGCGGGGCGGAGCCGGATTCCCAACCGGACTCAAATGGAGTTTTGTTCCCCAGGATGGCCCAAGGCCACGCTATCTTATTTGCAATGCTGATGAAATGGAACCCGGAACGTTTAAGGACAGGTTGCTCCTTGAGTGTACTCCGCATCAGTTGATAGAGGGAATGATCATCGCCGCTTTTGCTATCGGTGCTGATGTATCCTATGTTTTCCTGCGCTGGGCATATCGCGAAGCTGCTCGTATCATCAACGTGGCTATCCACGAAGCACAGGAAGCGGGATACCTGGGAAGAAACATACTTGGATCCGGCTACGATCTTGCGATGCACCTTCACACCGGTGCTGGTCGATACATTTGCGGTGAAGAGACGGCGTTGCTTAATTCACTCGAAGGCAAGCGTGCTATTCCAAGAGCGAAGCCACCTTTTCCCCAGGTGAGTGGCCTGTTTGGCAAGCCCACCATCGTCAACAACGTCGAAACACTTTGCTGCATTCCGCCCATCATTACTCATGGGGCTGAGTGGTTCAGAAAGTTAAGCCTTACAAGTGACGCGGGTACGAAGATCTACGGTGTCAGCGGAAAGGTGAAGAAGCCAGGTGCCTGGGAACTCCCCATGGGCGTTTCACTCCGTGAGCTCATCGAAGAGTATGCTGGTGGCATGCTTGATGGTCACAAGTTTCGCGGTGCGCTTCCGGGGGGCGCATCTACGGATTTCCTCGTCGAACTCGATGTTAAAATGGATTACAGCTCCGTTGCTGCGGCTGGAAGTCGTCTGGGCACGGGAACCGTCGTTGTACTTGATGACCGCACCTGCCCTGTGGGATTTGTAAGAAATCTGGAGCAATTCTTCGCACAGGAGTCGTGCGGCTTTTGCACACCCTGTCGTGAAGGAATTCCGTGGATCCGAAACATTCTCACGGCGATGGAAAATGGAGAAGGGATGCCGGGCGACATCGACTTGCTTGAGCGTCACGCCAGGGGACTCGGACCGGGTCATACCTTCTGTGCCTTTGCACCGGGGGCCATGGAGCCATTGCAGAGTGCGTTGAGATTCTTCCGGGACGACTTCATTCGTCACATCGAAGAACACACATGTCCGTGGCGCGAACATCCTGTGAACGACCATAACAGTCGCGGTTTTGTTGTACCACATCTTCAAACAAATTATCATGCCGCGGATACACATTGACCATAGGGAGTACGACGTACGTCCGGGAAGAAACCTTCTGGAGACATGCCTCAGTCTGGGCTTTGATCTGCCATACTTCTGCTGGCATCCTGCACTCGGTTCGGTTGGCGCATGCCGGCAATGCGCGGTGAAAGCGTTCGCTAACGCAGAGGATACAAATGGCAAACTTGTCATGGCTTGCATGGAAAGCGTTGCCGATGGCCAGCGCATATCCATTCGCGACCCGCAAGCTGTTGAATTCAGGGAGAATGTAATCGGGTGGCTCATGACCAACCATCCGCACGATTGCGCAGTGTGTGATGAGGGTGGCTCGTGTCATTTACAGGATATGACCGTGATGACTGGCCATGCCTATCGCAAGTTCCGATTCAACAAACGCACTTATCGGAATCAATACCTCGGTCCGTTCCTCAATCATGAAATGAACCGATGTATACAGTGCTATCGGTGCGTGCGCTTCTACAAGGATTACGCGGGCGGTCATGATCTGGATGCGTTTGCATCCGCTAATCGCGTCTACTTTGGCCGGAGTGATGATGGTGTTCTTGAGAATGAATTCAGTGGCAACCTGGCTGAAGTGTGTCCGACAGGCGTGTTTACGGATAAAACCCTTAAACAACACTATACGCGCAAGTGGGATCTCACGTCGGCACCGTCTGTATGTGTTCACTGCAGTGTAGGGTGCAACACACTCGCCGGTGAACGTTACGGTTCGCTAAGGTTGATATCGAACCGCTATAACGGCAGCGTCAATGGGTATTTTCTTTGCGATCGGGGACGCTTTGGATATGAATTTGTAAATGTGTCGTCGCGCATTCGTGAGCCTCGTATTCCAGTGAATACGCAAGGTGAGTCGTGGGAAGAACATGTCCACAAGGCAACTGAAGTATTTCGGGGAACCAGGATTGTTGGCATTGGTTCTCCGCGCGCATCGCTGGAAGCAAACTTTGTTTTGAGCAGAATCGCAGGTCGTGGCAATTTCTATCATGGTGTTTCATCCTCGGAGTTTGAGCTGAGCAAGACTGCGTCACAAATTCTCGCAAAGGGTACTGTTCCATCCTTGTCGTTAAAGGATGTAGAGAAGTGTGACGTTGTGGTGATTTGGGGTGAAGACGTAACCAACACCGCTCCCATGTTGGCGCTTGCTGTGCGTCAGGCGTTGCGTAATCGGCCCATGGAAAAATCCATCGCGGCGAACATACCGCCATGGAATGATGCAGCAACGAGGGAACGCGTGCAACAGGAGCGTGGGCCGCTTGTCATCGGATCGTATGGCACGACCCGACTTGACGAGGTAGCTTCGATGACGTTCAGGGCTTCACCCGGCGCGTTGTCGCGTGTCGGATGTGCCGTTGCCAATCAACTCGACGATGCCGCGCCGCTTGCAGGCACTTTGGATGAGGAGGAACAAGCTGTCGCGAATGAAATTGTGCGCGTTCTGCGTAGTGCCCGGCGTCCTGTCATCATATCAGGTGTTTCTTCGGGAAGTATGGAAGTGCTACAATCAGCAGCCAACATGGCCGAGGCGGTGCGTCGTCATAATGCTGATACAGGACTCGTCCTCACGTTTCCAGCATGCAATTCTCTTGGTCTTGCCCTGATGGAGGGGAGGCCTTTTGCTGAACTCCTGCATGAAGAACAAGACAGACGTGGCACGCTGATCATCCTGGAGAATGATTTGTATCGTCACGCTGACCCGCGAACAGTGCAGAAAATTGTGGCGTTGTTTGACCATGTCATTGTCATAGACCATACCTGGCACGAAACGGCGCGTAATGCACAATTGGTTTTGCCTGCTGGCACGTTTGCTGAATCCGAGGGTACGTTTGTCAATAACGAGGGGAGGGCGCAACGATACTTCCAGGTGTATGAACCTGTTAATGGGATACGGGAAAGCTGGCGTTGGTTGTTGACGCTGGGCAACGCCCTTGGTGTAAGTCAGAAGGGTCCGTGGAACAGTCACGATGAAATAGTACGCGCGCTCGCAGCATCGGCGGATGTATTCGAGCCTGTAATGCGTGTCGCACCATCGGCAAACTATCGTATCTACGGGCAGCGCATTCCACGACAACCGCATAGGTATAGCGGTCGCACGGCGATGAGCGCCAATCGCTCTGTCAGCGAGGGCAAGCCACCTGAAGACCGCGATGCGCCGCTGTCGTACACCATGGAAGGTACCCGGCTGCCACCCCCTTCTGTGGCTATTCCTTTCTTTTGGTGGCCCGGATGGAACTCCGTTCAGTCTGTGGCCAAATACCAGGATGAAGTCGGTGGCCCATTGCGTGGAGGAGATCCTGGAATACGACTTTTGGAGCCAACCAGTAAAGCCCCACTGTATTTTAGTGTGTCGGCGCAAAAGCCGCCAGAGGTAATCGTCGTGCCCTTGCATCACATCTTTGGCTCCGAAGAATTGAGTGTGCTTGCGCCGGCAATCGCGGAGCGGTGTCCTAAGCCCTACCTGGCGGCGGGACCCATGACCTTCGGAATGCACACCGCTGATCACGGTGCCGTGATGAGATTGGAGATTCATGGCAGGATGCTGACGCTGCCTGTCGTCGTTGATCCTGCAATGCCCAAAGGTGTGGCTGGTCTTCCGGTAGGACTACCCGGGATGGAGTACTTTGAGTTGCCCGCATCTGCGAGTGTGATCATGCAATTGCAAAACGCCGAATGACTACAGGACAACACTATATCATCCTTGGCGGAGTGCTGGCGGCGTTACTCACCATAGCGCCGGGATTGATCTGGCTGGAACGGCGACTTCTTGCCTTGTGGCAGGATCGATACGGACCAAACCGTGCCGGACCATTTGGCGTGCTCATTGTGCTTGCTGACACCATAAAGTTATTCTTCAAGGAAGATTGGGTTCCGCCGTTCGCTGATCGCAAGGTTTTTATTATCGCGCCAGCGATTGTCGCCATAACTGTGCTCATGAGTTTTGTGATCGTACCGTTTGCTCCAGGTGTCATCGTCGTCGATCTCAACATCGGCATTCTTTTCTTCCTCGCCATGTCGTCCATGGGCGCTTACAGCATCATCCTTGGTGGCTGGGCTTCGAACAACAAGTATGCATTGCTGGGTGCCATGCGTGGCGCGGCGCAGATGATATCATACGAGGTGTTTATGGGACTGTCACTCATGGGTGTTGTTCTCCTCACAGGCTCGTTCAGCCTCGTTGACATAGTGGAAGCGCAACGCGGAATGTGGTTTGTTGTTCCGCAGTTCGCAGGATTCATCACATTTCTGATTGCTGGTATTGCAGAAACGCACCGGCTGCCTTTCGACATACCCGAAGCCGAAAGTGAATTGATCGCCGGATTCCATGCGGAATATTCGGGAATGAAATTCGGGATGTTCTTCGTGGGTGAATACCTGGGCATTACACTGATTTCAAGCCTGGTAGTTTGCCTCTTCTTCGGCGGATGGCTTGGTCCGGCGTTCCTTCCACCACTGGCCTGGTTCGCCTTGAAGACCTTCGCCTTCATTATGCTGTTCATTCTCCTGCGCGCTTCCCTTCCGCGCCCACGCTACGACCAACTCATGGCCTTCGGCTGGAAGGTACTGCTCCCGGTTACCCTGTTAAACCTGCTTATCACTGCAGCGATAAAATTGACCTAACGCACACACTTGGCGAAGAAGGACAACATCAACACATCAACACATCAACACATAACATATGCTCAGCATCCTCCGCACCCTCTGGCTAACCTTCCTCCACATGTTTCACAAACGTGAAACCATCCTGTACCCGGAGGAAAAGCCCAAGTTACCGGCCCGGTGGCGGGGACGCATTGTGTTGACGCGTGACCCGGACAATGGCGAACGTTGTGTTGCGTGTTATCTATGCGCTGCAGCGTGTCCTGTCGATTGTATCGCCCTTCAGGCTACAGAAGATGAAACGGGAAGGCGATACCCTGAATTTTTCAGGATCAACTTTTCCCGATGCATCTTCTGCGGCTACTGTGAAGAAGCGTGCCCTACGTACGCCATCCAACTTATTCCGGATTTTGAGATGGCTGAATACAACCGCCAAAACCTTGTCTATGAAAAGGAGGATCTCCTGATCAATGGCCAGGGAAAATATCCGGGATACAATTACTACAAGGTGGCGGGAATTGCCATCGGAGGGAAAGACAAAGGTCAGGCTGAACGGGAATCGCCTCCGGTGGATGTAAGAAGCTTAATACCATAGAAAGATGTACGAGGGATGTAGCAATCATGGCCCTAATTGGAGAGATGTGGATATGACGAAGGGTATGACGACGTGGGGATATGGGGATATGACGTGAGGGATATGGGGTATGTAGAAACGTAGCATGCTACGTCCCTACAATAATAACCCAAACATCAACGAGTCTCACGAAGCGAGGGTAATGTCGAAACTGGATTACAAAGCAGATTAATGAACACCGACCTTCTCATATTCTTCACCTCCGGTGCCGTGGCGATCGTCGCAACGATTCTTGTCATCACCCAATACAACATGATCCACGCATTGTTGTACCTCATTGTCTCCTTCCTCGCTTTGGCGGTTGTGTTTTACGTTTTGGGTGCGCCCTTCGCAGCGGCGCTCGAGGTGATCGTTTATGCAGGTGCTATCGTGGTGTTAATCATCTTCGTCATCATGATGCTCAATCTGAAGAAAGATGCTGAGGAGCAGGAGAAGAGTTGGCTTACACCGTCAGTGTGGATCGGGCCAGGTATCCTCTGTGCAATACTCATGGCCGAAATCCTGTATGTGCTGCTGGCAGGCGGCTTTGAAGGCAATGCTACGCAAGCTGTTGGCGCGCGCGAGGTAGGGCGTTCGCTGTATGGACCGTATCTGATCGCAGTCGAGCTGAGTGGACTCCTCCTGATGGCCGGTACCATTGGGGCGTATCACCTGGGACGACAGAGAAGGAAAGTGATCCACAGGTTTCTTGAAATGACAGACGAATGAACGCGATACCCATAGAATACGGACTGATCCTCGCAGGCATTCTGTTCATGCTCGGCATGGTGAGCGTCCTCATCCGCCGCAATATCATATTCATGCTTATATCGGTGGAGATCATGCTGAATGCTGCAGGACTCGC
This sequence comes from Bacteroidota bacterium, assembly GCA_003242315.1. Lineage (GTDB taxonomy): Bacteria > Bacteroidota > Bacteroidia > Cytophagales > Cyclobacteriaceae > ZC4RG29. The sequence goes on along the minus strand of QGUY01000003.1, from coordinate 36,165 downwards.
GTTCATCGTAGCGGGGTCAAAATGGACTCAGGCCGACGGCCAGATCATGTTCATTTTCATCCTTACCATGGCGGCAGCTGAAGTATCTGTTGGATTAGCGTTAATCCTCCAGATCTACCACCAACTCAAGACTCTCGATACTGACGCAGCAAACCGGATGAAAGGATAATTCTATGAATGCCGTCCAGTACCTCTGGCTTGTACCACTACTGCCACTTCTCGGAGCAGTCCTGTTGATTGTGGCAGGACGGAACATGTCGAAGCCAATTATAGCCTCAATAGGGGCTGGAAGTGTTGGACTGTCAGCACTGACCGTTATTGTTATTGGCGTTGCTTTTTTGTCAAACCCCGATGTCTACGAGATCAGCGTATGGCAGTGGATTGCTGTCGGTAATCTAACCCCTTCCATCGAGTTACATCTTGATGCGCTGTCGCTGATGTTCATCTTTGTCATCACCTTCGTCGGATTCCTTATCCACCTTTACTCGGTGGAGTTCATGGGAGAGGACTCGGGCTATGCGCGCTTCTTTGCCTGTCTCAATCTCTTCGTTTGTTCGATGCTGCTCCTGGTGTTGGCAGGAAATCTTGTATTGCTGTACCTGGGATGGGAAGGGGTAGGACTTTGCAGCTACCTGCTTATCGGCTTTTGGTATGAAGATCCGAAGAACGGTTATGCCGCACGAAAAGCATTCATTATTACCCGTGTTGGTGATACGGCAATGCTCATCGGCCTTTTCCTTTTGTTTGCCACGTTCAACAGCCTTGACATTGAAACGATCTTGTCTGCCGCACCATCACGGTGGGAACAGGGATCGTCCATTGCAACGGTAGCAGCGCTTTTGCTGCTGGGAGGTGCAGCAGGAAAGTCTGCGCAACTACCCTTGCAGAACTGGCTGCCTGACGCGATGGCTGGTCCGACACCGGTAAGCGCCCTCATCCATGCGGCTACCATGGTTACTGCCGGTGTTTACCTTATTGCCCGCATGAACGTTCTCTTTGAGTTGTCGCCCGTCGCAATGACAACAGTAGGTGTGGTTGGCGCAGTCACGCTTCTGATAGCCGGTTTCAGCGCAATGACACAAACCGATCTAAAGCGCGTGCTGGCTTATTCAACCATCAGTCAGATCGGCTACATGTTCCTGGCACTCGGTGTTGGTGCGTGGTCGGCGGCGATATTCCACTTCTTCACCCATGCCTTCTTCAAAGCCCTGCTTTTCCTGGGCGCTGGTGCCATCATTGAGGCGCTGCACCACGAACACAACATCTTTCGAATGGGAGGATTGAGAAAGCAGCTACCAATCGTGTTTATCACTTTTCTCGCAGGCGCAGCGTCGCTTGCGGCACTTCCACTCGTAACGTCTGGCTTTTATAGCAAAGACATGATTCTCTGGTATGCATGGGCGGGAGAAAAGGGGAGTGGGTTGTTATTTATCGCAGGTCTTGTTGGTGCGTTGGTGACGGCGCTGTATACTACACGGCTGGTTATCGTTACCTTCTTCGGCTATGCGAACACGCGCGTGTCAAAGCGCCCGGGATGGCGTATGACCATGCCACTCGGCGTGCTGGCTGCCCTGTCTGTTGTGGTCGGATTTCTTGAAGTGCCACACAATTTCTGGCATGCACAACTGATATCGGGTTTCCTTGGCGGCGTGCTTCCCGCTGCTGTGATCGATTCCGGAATCGAAGCGTACGAATGGGCATTGCAACTTCTTGCAGCAGTTGTGACTCTGGGGGGAATCTTTATAGGATACTTCGTCTACATGGCTACTCCCGGCCTGCATGAACTGGTGAAAAAGAAGTTCCCGACGCTCCACCAGTTGATGTATGACGGATGGGGCTTTGACGCGTTGTATACCCTGCTCTTTGTGAAACCTGTAACCTGGCTGGCCCGCGCAAGCCGTGGCGATGTAATTGACGGGATATACACAGGAATCGCCTGGGTTGCGATCGCGGCCAATCGCGCGATTGCGACCACCCAAAATGGTGTCATGCGGTGGTATGTATTGGGCATCGTCGTAGGTGCGCTTCTTATCATCACTCTGGGAATATTGGTATGACCCTAATCGCATTCATCGGCATTCTTATGGCGGGTGGCTTACTCGCGTGGATTATTGCGCGTTGGAATGAGACGTTATCGCGATGGATTGCTTTGACGGTTGTATTGATAGACCTGATGTGGTCCGTCGCAATACTGGTATCCCGTCGACCGGATTTTTCAGGAACGGATTGGTTGATACGCTTCGACTATCCATGGATCGGTCGATTCGGTATCGGTATATCAGTGGCAGCAGATGGTCTCAGCCTCGTGCTCCTCATTCTGACGTTCTTCCTTGGCGCAGTGTCCGTGGTCGTATCGTGGCGTGAAATACGCGATCGGGTGGGCTTTTTCCATTTCAACCTTCTTTGGGTGCTCGCCGGGATTGCCGGCGTCTTCGTGGTCATAGACCTGTTTCTGTTCTACTTCTTCTGGGAAGTAATGCTGATTCCCATGTATTTCCTGATTGGAACTTGGGGACACGAAAACCGGCGCTATGCGGCTGTCAAGTTTTTCATTTTCACTCAGGCCAGTGGATTGATGATGCTGCTTTCCATACTTGGGCTTTACTTCATACACGGAATCAACACAGGTACATATACATTTGATTACTTCGAATTGCTCACAGCGACGGTTGGCACTACGGCAGGACGATGGCTGATGCTAGGCTTTCTTGCTGCATTCATCGTAAAACTGCCGGTGGTCCCTTTCCATAGCTGGCTGCCCGATGCACACTCACAAGCGCCGACGGCTGGCAGTGTTATTCTCGCCGGGTTGTTATTGAAGACTGGCGCCTATGGTATCCTTCGGTTTGTACTTCCGTTGTTCCCCGATGCGTCGCGTGAGCTGGCTAGTATTGCTATGACGTTAGGCGTAGCGGGCATTTTGTATGGTGCGTTACTGGCTTATGGACAAACTGATTTTAAGCGACTCGTTGCCTACACGAGCGTAAGCCATATGGGATTTGTCATGCTCGGCATCTTTTCGTTTAACGAGCTCGCTTTCCAGGGTGTTGTGATGCAACTCGTCGCCCATGGTTTGAGCACGGGTGCATTGTTTGTCATAGCCGGCGCGCTTTATGAAAGGATTCATACCAGAGACCTTTCACTCATGGGAGGGTTCTGGACAGGCACGCCGTTCATCGGCTTCATTACGCTGGTGTTTGTGATGGCCTCACTGGGGCTCCCGGGCCTTGCCAACTTTATCGCAGAGTTTCTTATCCTGAATGGAGCATGGCAGGCATCTCATGCGTTGACGGTAGCGGGCGCTATGGGCCTCATCCTCGCCATGGCGTACTCATTGCGGATTATGCGTAAGATCTTCTTTGGCCCTGCTTCAGACATGGCTTCCCGCATGAGCGACCTGACGTTGCGCGAAAAGGTTGTTCTCGTCCCAATGACGTTGCTCGTCATCTTTCTTGGACTTTTTCCGCAGCACGTTTTCAATGCCTCAGAGAAAACTGTGAAGGATATTCTCGGAGTGGTCATGCGTTCGCAAGCTGACGCTATTCAAAATGCAAATGAAAATCCATGAGTCGTGCCGACATAATATTCCTTTTACCACACCTAATGTTAACATTAGGAGCTGTGCTGGTTATGATGGCCATTGCCGTGCGGCGCAATCATTTCGCAGTGTATGTTCTTACGTGCCTCACCCTGATAGTGGCGTTATACTTTCTTCCGAAAACAGCGAGCCTGCCACATAATGTGGGGGTGCTCTTTGTTGTTGACGGACTGGGTGTGTTCAATACGATGATCATTATGCTCGCTGCGTTGGCAGTTGCCCTGATGTCGTATGCCTATTTCGATACACGTGAAGAGCGGACAGGCGAATACTATATGCTGTTTATCCTCGCGACGTTCGGCGCATGCATTATGGTGATCAGCGGGCACTTCGTGTCGTTCTTCCTGGGACTCGAAATCCTCAGCGTTTCGCTCTATGGTATGATCGCCTATCTGCGGAAGCGCGAACGTTCCGACGAAGCCGGAATCAAGTACCTCATACTCGCCGCTTTCTCCTCGGCATTTCTTTTGTTCGGCATGGCACTCATTTATGCAGCGACTGGCGATATGACATTCGAGGGTTTGTCCGGATACTTCTCTGCGTTCGACGAACTTCCCATCCTCGTTATGACGGGCGTGGGACTCGTCGTTGTTGGTGCGGGCTTTAAACTCAGCGTTGTACCGTTTCACATGTGGACACCGGATGTCTATGAAGGGGCACCGGCACCCGTGGCGGCATTCATCTCCACCATATCCAAAGGTGCTACAATGGTGTTGTTGGTTCGTTTCTTCCTCGCCATCGACGGTTTCCGGTTTCCTGTGGTGCTCACAATTTTTACTGTGATCTCAATTGCATCTATGGTGGTTGGAAACATTCTCGCGCTACGCCAGCAAAACGTAAAGCGGATATTGGCTTATTCGTCCATTGCTCACTTTGGCTATTTGTTGGTTGCCTTCATTGCTGCAGACGAGCTGGGTGTGGAAGCGGTTAACTTTTACCTGGTGGCATACTTTGCGACTATGCTGGGTGCGTTTGGCGTCGTTACGGTATTGTCCCACCCTGAGAGGGACGCAGAGCTGCTTGATGACTACCGCGGCTTGTTGTGGAGTCGTCCTGCATTGGCAACCGTATTTGTCGTCACACTCCTGTCGCTGGCTGGAATACCGCTTACTGCCGGTTTTGTAGCCAAGTTTTACCTTCTCGCATCGGGAATAAGCACTAACCAATGGTTGCTCGTCATCTTGCTTGTAGTGAACAGCATTGTCGGGTTATTCTATTATATAAGAATCGTGGCTGTCATGTTTGATTCGGCTGAGGAACGCGAGGCAAGACCGGCTGGGTATGTTGGGAACTTTGCCACCTTGTTGATTTTGGTCGTCCTGCTGGTATGGTTTGGTGTCAGCCCACAAGGCCTGATTGATGTCATTCGTAACCTTGTAGGGGTCGGTTAAACCTTTGTACCCCTTCGAGTCCTTTTGTTTCATTCCTGAACGGGAAGTATCTTGTGGGCCTCGACACAAAAGAGGCACACTATGAAAAGGATTGTACTGGGTATCTGCATGGTATTGGGTAGTCTGGTCGCCTATGGCCAGGAGGGAACGCTCGAAGGGCGGGTGGTGAATGCAAAGAGTGAACCGATTGCAGGCGCATCCGTGCATGTCTTGAACACAAACCGGGGTACGTACACTGATGGAGAAGGAAGATTTTCACTGAGCCTTCTCCCGGGCAGGTATCACGTACACATCCGCGCCGTTGGATATGCCAGCGTGGACGAGACAGTAGATATGACGGGAGGCAGTGCGTCGCTGGATATTACGCTGGTTGAAGTAGCGCTTCGTCTGAGCGATGTTATTGTTACTGCGCAAAAGGAAGAAGAGAATCTTCAGCGTGTTCCGTTCAGTACCACCGCCATCAGCTCAGGTGAGATAGAGGAGTACCGAATTTGGAGTACCGAACAGGTAACAGCAATCATTCCGAACGTTTATTCCGCGAATCCCGGCGACAACCGGAACGTGACCTCTATACGCGGCATCACGTCAACATCGTACGATCCTTCCGTTGCGACATATATTGACGGTGTCAACCAGTTCAGCCTCGATACATATATCGCGCAGTTATTTGACATCGAAAGGATCGAAGTACTGCGTGGCCCCCAGGGAACGCTGTATGGAAGAAATGCAATGGGCGGAGTTATAAATATCCACACTACGCAGCCAGGGAATCAAACGCGAGGATTTGCGGAAGTGAGTGTCGGAAGTTATGGTCGCCAACGTTATGGCGCCGGTGTACGCGCACCCCTTGTGCGCAACAAGCTGTTTCTTGGCGTAAGCGGGTTGTACGACCGATCGAATGGTTATTATACGAATACGTTTGACAACTCCGACTTCGATAAGAATCACAGCTTTACCGGCAACTACTACCTTTCCTACCTGGCAAGTCCGGCATGGGCGTTTACTTTGAATGTTAAGAATCATTCACATCGCAACAGCGGAGCTTTCCCGCTGGCGGCATTTCCGGACGCTGCTTTTGCAGAGCCCTACACGGTAAACCAGAATGCACTGACGGAATTGGTGGATGATGTGTTTAACAGTTCTCTGACCGCAAGCTACGCGGGTTCCGGTTTGAACTTTACATCGCAGACGACTTATCAGTCGAACTACAGGATATACAAAGCTCCCATCGATGGCGATTTCTCACCCATTGATGGAATTACGATCATCAACAACTATGGTCGCGACTGGAACAACGTAAAGGTGTTTACACAGGAGTTCAAGGTGACGTCGCCTGCTGGGAATACCTCACCGTTCAAGTGGACGGCCGGAACATACTTCTTCTATCAAGACGTTCCCAATAAGCAGACCACGCATTTTGGAGAAGACGCTCAATTGGTTGGGGCCGACAATCCCAACTTCTCAATCATTAATACCTCTACGGGGAAAAGCCGCGGTGTCGCAGTGTACGGTCAGGCTACATATGCTGTGAGTGAACAGTTTGAGGTAACGGCAGGGCTCCGGTACGATTATGAGAAAAAGGAGCTGGGCGGACAGGTCGACCTTCAGTTCGATCCGGATCCATCGCTGATATCTTTCTTTCCGTATGCAGAGGAGACTGCCTCATTCAACGCGGTTTCACCCAAAATCAGCGCCGCCTGGTATCCTGCCGAGAGAAGCAACATTTATGCAGTGTATAGCCGAGGGTTCCGGGCTGGCGGCATAACGCCGTTCTCTGCAGACCCTTCACAGGTACCCCTATCAACCTTTAAGCCTGAGTACAGCAATAACTTTGAGTTGGGGTATAAACAGACATTCCCGGACAGAAAGCTGCAGTTGAACGCCGCACTCTTTTATATAAAGGTGACGGATGCCCAGGTTCCGACACTCATCCTGCCGGATGCAGTAACTGTAACCCGAAATGCCGGTGAGTTGACCAGCAGGGGCCTGGAAGTTGAAGTAGTCACTACCCCGCTGAACGGCCTCGATGTTAGCTACAGCCTGGGTTACACAGATGCAACGTACGAATCGGTAAAAAATGTAGAAGGCGGAAACGAACCGCAGATGGACCTGAATGGCAACCGTCAGATCTTCACCCCAGACCTGACATCCATGTTGGCTGTTCAGTATGCCTGTAACCTGGGACTTTCCATTCCGCTGAAGTTCGTCGTGCGGGGCGAATGGGCGCACCTCGGCACCCAGTACTTCGACCTGGCCAACAACATCCGCCAGGCACCGTACAACCTTCTCAACGCCCGCGCTGGGTTTACGCTCAACTCATTTGAGCTCATGGCATGGGGAAGGAACATCACAGACGAAAGGTACATTGCCTATGCGTATGACTTTGGGGCAACGCACCTTGGAGAACCACGGAACTGGGGTGTGACCCTGATCAAACGCTTTGGTGAGTAATCTCCATGAGACCTACTACCCTCATTTGGCATGCCTTCGTTGTAGCTGCTGTTCTTGCCTGTGGAAGTAAGGATAAGCAGGCGACGGGCCAGGACAACGGCTGGGTCAAACTCTTCAACGGGAAGGACATAGACGACTGGATCGTAAAAATCCACCATCACGAGGCCGGTGAGAACTTTGGTAACACCTTCCGTGTAGAAGATGGCATGATCAAAGTGAGGTACGATCAGTACGGCGACTTTAACGACCAATTCGGACACCTTTACTATAAGCAACCCTTCTCCCGGTTTCACCTGATCGTCGAGTACCGGTTTACAGGGACCCTCCAACCCGGCGCGCCCGACTACACGCTCCTCAACAGTGGCGTGATGTTTCATTCGCAGGATCCCAGAACCATGCCTAAAGAGCAAAACTGGCCGATCTCGGTTGAGATGCAATTTCTTGCCGGGCTTGGGGATGGAAGGCCACGACCTACCGGTAACATGTGCTCTCCCGGGACCGAAATCGAATACGAGGGACAACGTTACAACGGTCATTGCCTCAACAGCACTTCACCCACCTATGATAAAGATGAATGGGTTACCGCCGAATTGATTGTCATCGAGGATTCGCTTATTACGCATGTCATCAACGGCGATACCGTGTTGCAGTATAGTAAGCCAACTATGGGTGGCGGAGTAGTGCAAGGTTACGATAGTGCTGTCTGGCAACCAGGCAAGCCTCTGAAATCCGGTTACATTGCCCTTCAGAGCGAGGGACAGCCTATCGATTTCAGGCGAGTGGACATCAAGGACCTCAGCAAGCGATGAGAACCACAAAAAAATTTCCGGTTGTATTAATCTGTATGTAACCAAAAAAATCTTTCCCGTAAGTAACACCGAACTGTATTTTGAATATATTTGTGCATATGAACACGTCAATCCGAATCGAAATGATCATCGCGCGAGATAAAAATCTCGTGAAGATGATGGCATTATCGCCCGGGTTGGGTGTCTCTTAGAGTGTTGATCCTCAAGGACTAAACATAAGCCCGGGCGTAAAAAACCCGGGCTTTTTGTTTTCTAACACTTCAGACATGAAACATATTCAAAATATAAGCGCCAAACTTGAACGACAATTGATACGCGCATTCGCTATGCTCGATGCGTGGTTTGATGCTGATGACGCGGGCAGCTATGTGCACGACTTGCTTGAGTCCATTGTCCGCCAAAACCAGCGGTTGCTAAGCCAAATGTCGGAGAAGGTCGCAGGCGAAGCAGCAAGTATTGACAGGTACTCAGGACTTTTAGCGACATCACGGGTGGATTGTGCCGTCGGTGATGCCAGTGATGTGTATAATGTCAGTCGTGGTGATCGCGGGAACCAAAGTGAAGCGATGGCCGAGCTTCGTCGTGAATTGCGCAGTCAATTGGAATTTTGCCTCGATCAGTTGGATGCCCTACGCGACAGCGAGGGGTTGTCGTATCAAAGGATTGCAGCTGTGGAATCCCTGCTGAACCTGGACATATATCAATACGTCCGGTGCATCATGCAGATAACACGGCGCGGATGCGAAGACATCAGTGAAGCTGGCGAGTGTAAAAAGTAGTCGAGCGACTTAAAAGATCCACAGGAGCAGCAAAAGAAGGACAAGAACGATCGCGACCCACTTCAACGTGCCGCCGCGGGTAGGAAACTCATATCCGCATATGGGACATGTGCTGCTTTCTGCGTCGACTTCCATCGCGCACGAAGGACACTCCTTTCTTGCCATGATGTAAAGGTAATCACCGCTAATCCTAAATCACTATTCACTAATCTAAAATCACTATTCACTAATCTAATTCCCCATCTTTGTAGACCAATTTTCCCGCTTCTCATTTGAATCGTCGAGGGAAAGGCTTCAGCCACACCGGAACGCCTTTTGCTTTGCTAACTCACTGATTTCCTGATTTAAATCAGGAATTGGTCTCCATATTTCTCATTCGCGACAACAGTCAATCATGGTACCTTTAGATCAGATGAAGGAACCGGAGAGCAAAGTGAATCATTTGTTCAACCTAAAACATACAAAACCATGGCAGTGATTAAAGTAATTGAAGTGCTCGCCGATTCCAACAAGAGTTGGGAAGACGCCGCGCAACAGGCGATAGCCAGAGCGTCGAAGACCATCCACAACATCAAGTCGATCTACATCAAGGATCACAGCGCGACTGTTGAAAACGGAAAGATATCGTCGTACCGTATCAACGCGAAGATCACTTTCGAACTCGACTGATGCGGTTGCCAGAAGTGTAAATCACTTCATTCGGATACTGATTAGTAAACCTTTAAAAATATTCAGCCATGCCACTGGAATTCGAAACCTATGCGCAGAAGGGCAATGAGTTCGTCAACCTGCTGATGAAAAATCTTGGGGTCGAGGACGAACGCGACCGTGCAGCCCGAATCCTTCGTTCTGTTCTGAGAACGTTGCGAAATCATCTTTCTCTGGAAGAGTCGTCGGACCTTTTGGCGCAGCTGCCCATGGCCATCAAGGCGGTGTATGTTGATGGCTGGCGGATGACGCAACCACACCGGCGTGTAAGCACGATGCAGGAATTTGCTAACGAAGTGCTCAAGGAACACGGATCCACCGCCTGGCGTGATTTCAGCAATCCGGATGAAGTTGTGCTCGCCGTACGCGCAGTCATAGAAACGCTGGCCGAGTATGTGTCCATCGGGGAGCTCGAACAGGCTTTCGGTTCTCTTCCAAAAGAACTCAGGGAGCAGTTCACAGTTTGGATACCCTAAAAGACCGGTTACATCATAGACGACAATCTTAGCTACAATGAAAATTTTGTTTCAGGCATCCGAATTCAAGCCGACAAAGAAAATCGAGAGATACGCCCACAAAAAGGTGTCGACTCTCGACAAGTTTCATGACGGTATCATAGAGGCGCACGTTCGTCTCAGGAAAATCCGGACAAGCCGACCGGACAATAAGGCGTGCGAACTTAAGGTCGCGATTCCGGGTAACGATCCTTACGTTGCTAAGCGCGGATTTACATTCGAAGAAGCCATCAACAAGGCCGTGGAAACGATGAAGCGCAGGATCGACGACCGCAAGGCGAAGCCAGTCAAGAAACGCCAAAGGACAGGCAAGGTTCTTCAGCGGCGCGAAGAAGAGGTGGAAGCCATTAGCTGAAACCTTTAGTATACCTGTGCATCAATTCCAGGTAGCGGGCGGCTTCGCTCAGGGCATGGGATGCGGCATCTGATCCATCCGCATCCCGCGCCCTTAGGCAATTAACCTTCGCGCGAACGTTGGCGCGATAACACTTATAATAATTGAACAACGCTACATCTCGTGTGCCGCTGATCGCGGAAAACTGCAGCGAATAATCTTCCATAAACGTTCGCGACAGATCCGATCGTCCAAAGACGTCAAGGTCCATACACAGAAAGGCAACTTCATTCAGGACATCGACGTGCCGATATTCATCGTTAAATTCAATACAGTCGAAGATAACTGGCTCATCAAGAAGGAAGATGTTTCTGGAGTGAAGATCACCATGCCCGTCCCTGTGGAAGCCATCCTCAATCCGATCCTCTAACAGGCGTCTGTTGGCAAGGACAAATTCGCTGGACTTCTCCAGCGCGTCATCCAGCATGTTTCCGTATTTGTCTCCCAGCTCCGTATATATGAATTCGCGCTGTCCTTCTAGGTCGTTAAACTTTCGTTCGATGTCCAGCGGATCATCCGGATAGATGATCTCAGCCTTCTTATGAAAAGTTACGATCACACTCACCAGGCTATGGATGTGATCTTCCGTCACCTTTCCGTTTCGCAACAACACATCCATGCGCCGGTCGTTATCGAGTTTGCGCATGCGTACGGCATAGTCCATTATTTCCCCCTTACCTTCGCCTATGAAAATTTCGCTTGAGGACTTTCGAACGGGAACCACATCGATGTAGACATCTTTCGTCAAGCGATTATTCAGGAGTACCTCGCGCTCGCAGTAGTGTCGCCTTTGCTCGATGGTTGAGAAATCGAGAAAGGAATACTTTAGGGGTTTTTTGATCTTGAAGACTGTGTCATCGCACAGTATGACCCAGGAAATGTGCGTCTCCTTTAGCTCAGGGTTGTTGCAGGGCGTAGGGAAGGACCCTGCGATCAGTGTTTGAATTTCTTCACCGGTCATGGCCCAGGTATTGAATGGCGCGGTCGAGCATGTCGTCGATATTATCCGACGTGGAATGCAGGGTAAGAAATTCTCCTTCAAGCGGCTCCCACTGTGACCGGATCAATTCGTGAACCCGCAGGCCGGCCTCACTATCCGTGCGCGGCCTGGCCAGCCTGGCGCGGACAACATCATCATCAGCAGTTACCATTATCCAGATCAAGTGGGGAAAGGCATGTACGAACATATCGCGGATATCACGTCGGTAAAACGTAGCGTCGAAGACAATGGACTGGTTGGTGTGCTCTCCGGCGCGGCGGATCATTTCGCGATACACATCCCTTTTCTCGGTATCGGAGTACGTGCGCCGGGAAAACATTTCGCGCCGTATCCTATCGCTGCTGAGATAGACGGCATTCAATCGTTCCGCCAGTCGCGCTGCCAAGTAACTCTTTCCGGATCCGGGTAGCCCGCAAACTGCCACAATCTTCCCCATGATGCCAATATACAGAAATTGACAGGGCTTGACCCTGACAGCGCGTGTATTACACACCAGCGTATTCCTTTCCGGTCCTGCGCATTGTGGTACCGGTTGTAAGAATTTTCTGCCGAAATCATTATATTCTGGCTACTTTAATACGTCGTGTACTCTGTTACAGGTAGGAGTTTTATGGTGAGAAGCGTTATCAGTATCGCGACCCTCTCATGCATGGTCGTAGCCATGGCCCATGCCCAGGAAGCGAATCTGTACGAGACTACGCTTCGGCCCATCCTGGAAAAACGCTGTATCGAATGCCACAACACCGGCAACACCAAGGGCGGAGTCAACATCGATAATTACAAGGAACAGGCAAGGGTCGTCAAAGACGGCGCGTTCTGGCTAAAAGTTCTGGACCAGATCAAGAACCGCGACATGCCTCCCTCTACAGAGCCGCCCCTTCCTGACAATGAATACGAGATTCTTGTAAAAGGCATAGACAGCGTTCTGCAAAGTTCGCTTAGAGAGCGTGTGCCGGGTCACGTAGTGATCCGCCGCCTAAGCCACACAGAGTATCAGTATACTATTCTCGATCTGCTCGGCGTAGAGTTTGACGCCAAATCCTATTTCCCTTCGGACGCGTCCGGGGGTGGCGGATTTGACAACCAGGGAGGCGCGCTGTTCTTCACGCCATTAAAATTCGAGCGGTACTATGATGCGGCTGAAGAAATCATCGGTCAGCTTCGCGCCGATGTGGAGAAGTGGCATGCGATTGTTCCGTTCGACTATAAGCAAACCTGGTGGCAGCGACTTGCCAATTGGGTAAAATCACTTTTCAGTGACAACTACCGGGAGATCAATGCCCCCGAAGTAGCGGCGGAAAAGGTGATCGTGCCGGTCGCTACGAAAGCGTATCGGCGCTTCCTCAGAGAAGACGAAAAGGACCGGTTGATAGAGTTGTTCTCCTCGGTCTACGACGCTACAGATACTCTGAGCAATCCTCATCGGTTCAATGAAGCCGTAGCGCAAGCTTTTAAAGCTGTGCTGGTTTCGCCACATTTCCTGTACCGCGCGGAAGAGGAGCCGAGGGTGAGGGGAGTGTACCCGCTGAGCAATTTCGAACTCGCGACGCGTCTGTCGTATTTCCTTTGGTCAAGCATGCCAGACGAGGAACTATTCTCCCTTGCTTATCAGGGCAAGTTGCAGGATACCCTGGTGTTGGAGCAGCAAGTCAAACGCATGCTTGCCGATCCAAAAGCTAAGCGATTTGCCGAGAGCTTCGCTGCACAATGGCTGGGCGTTTCCAAACTTCTTGAGAACACGCAGATCGTTGATCCGGAGCGATTCCCGGAATTCGATATGACGATCAGGAAGGCCTTGTACCGGGAAACCGTCGAGTACTTCTACTATGTGCTCACGGGCAGCCGAAACATGCTGGAATTGATCAACAGCAACTACACGTTCGTCAACGAGGAACTTGCGAAGTATTATGGTATCGAAGGAGTGACAGGGCCCGAATTTCGGAAGGTGGACGTAACCGAGCGCTGGCGCGGAGGTGTACTGGGTATGGCCGGCGTACTCACAACGACGTCGCTTCCGACACGCACGAGCCCGGTACTGCGCGGCAAATGGGTAATGGAACAACTCCTGGGTGTCTCACCACCACCTCCGCCTGCGGAAGTAGCCGAGTTGCCAAAGGATGAAAAGAGTCATTCCGCAGTGGGATTGCGAAAACTCCTGGAGCGTCATCGCTCTGATCCTGCTTGCTTCTCGTGCCATGTGAAAATGGATCCGCTGGGACTCGGACTTGAGAACTTTGATGCTGTCGGGCGTTGGAGAGATTCCTACGGAAGTGTCGCCATTGACCCGTCGGGTGTGCTTGCCGACGGACAGAAGTTTAACGGGCCGGTAGAGCTGAAGGAATTGCTCCTGCAGGAGAAGCAAAGGATCGCCCGGAACTTCGCTTCGCGAATGTTGTCGTACGCCCTGGGAAGGTCGGTGTTGTTTACGGATGAACCTGCATTGCGGCAGTTAGAGCAATGTTTGATCGACAATAACTTCGATCCGCAGGTGTTCATCGCAACACTTGTGAAGAGTTACCCCTTCAGAATGAAGATTAATGATTTCAGGAAAAAAGTGGATGAAATAATATGAGCAAGAAGTGGCACATCTCGCGCCGGAGAATGCTCAAGGGAATGGGGGCATGCATTGCGTTGCCCTTCCTTGAAGCGATGGCGCTCCCTGGCATGAGTTCTCCGTACAGCGGCTCCGCTGGTAGTCCGGTAAGGAACGCCTTCCTGTACCTGCCGAATGGAGTTCACCCTGACCTCTGGTCGCCCGCGCAAACAGGGCGTAACTTCGAGTTGTCGCGGCAACTCTCGCCTTTGAAGAATGTCAAGGACGACATTCTGATTCTGGGGGAACTTATGAACAAGAATTCCATCTTCGAAGGTGCGGACGGCCACTATGCGAAGACCGCAAGCATACTCACTTGCCTTCCTATTAAACAAACCATAGGCGATAATATCAGCAGCGGCGGTATATCTGTCGATCAGGTTATCGCTAATGCTGTTGGCAACGAGACTTTGTTTCCTTCCCTGGAGTATGGTCTCGATCGCATTGCCACGGGTGTAGATATTAATGTTGGCTTTACAAGGCTGTACGCGTCCAGCATTTCGTGGAAGACTGCCACGCAGCCACTGTCGAAGGAGATCGATCCGCGCCTCGCATTCGATCGCCTCTTCCGTTCTTTTGTTCCCGGAAAGGCAGCAAAGGAAGATCCATGGAAACGAAGCGTACTCGACGCGGTAATGGAGGACGCCAGGAACCTTAAGAAGAACCTGGGACGCTCTGATCAGGATAAGCTGTCAGAATACCTTGAGTCCATTCGAAGCGTGGAGAAGCGAATCACCAGCGAGGCTAACAAGGAAAAGTTTGCGGCTAACATTACGCCGGATATTGTCAAGGAACTCAAGAGGCTGGACCAGGACATCGACGAATACGTCGAGATGTACGCGGGTGTCGACGTCACCGAAAAGACGCGGTTGATGCTTGACATTATGGCGCTTGCCTTCTGGAGTGATGCAACGCGCGTGATAACGTTCATGTTTGGAAATGCCGTAAGCAACCGGAATTTCTCGTTCCTCGAAGGCGTGAATGGAGCGCACCACTCCATATCGCACCACATGGACGATCCCGTTCTCATGGAACAGTATGCGCGGATCACCACCTGGCACGTCGAACAGTATGCGTACTTCCTTGAAAAGCTGAAGAGCATTAAAGAAGGAGACAAGACGTTGCTCGACAATTCGATGATCACCTTCGTGTCAGGTCTACGCGATGGCAACCGTCACTCACCGCGCAATGTACCTTTGGTCGTTGCCGGAAAGGCGGGTGGTAAACTTAAGACCGGGCAACACATCATCTATGAAAAGAATACGCCGCTGGCGAACCTTTACCTGTCGATGCTGCATGCACAGAACATAGAAGTGGAGAGTTTCGGCGACAGCACGGGAACGCTGAACGGCATCCTGGTTTAATGATGTGACGACGGGCATGAAGATTCAGATTAAATAGTGGGAAGATTGGGGAAGAGTAAGGGCTTACAGCCCGTCATTGTCGCGTTAGCGTTTATTATTGCCACAATCCTTGCAGCGTTGCCGGCGTTCCGACCGGACGATGTGCCTGTATTCCTGTTGATGGTTGGGCGGTTTCACCCGCTCGTCCTTCATTTTCCGATAGTGCTTGTTGTGCTGGCGCTTGTCGCCGAACTTGTGCGTTGGAAGGGGTGGCTTAAGCAGGCGGATGCAATTATGGTCGTGCTGCTTTCTGCCGCTGCTGTCACGACACTCATCTCCGTCATGGCCGGCTTCCTCTTGTTTGCTTCGGGAGAATATGCTGGTCTGTTGATGGACAGACACTTCCTCGCGGGTGCAATAACGGGTGCTGCAGTTTTTCTGGCGCTTGGTTTCTTCTTGCTTTTCCGAAAAAATCCACGGTTCTACCCACTCTATCTTGCATGCCTCATAACTGGCAACGCAGCCATGGCCTGGACAGGACACCTGGGCGGGTCGATCACACATGGGGAAGGATATCTTACGGAGTATTTGCCTTTTCTTGTGAAGGGGAGTCCGTCCGATGCTCCACGTAGCGAGGAAGAGATGCTGGTATTTGAGGACATGATCGCCCCTGTTCTTGATGCCAAGTGCGCAAGTTGTCACAATGCCGAGCGTGCGAAGGGAAGATTTCGGACAACATCGCTCAACGAGTTAATGGCAGGAGGGGAAAGTGGAAAGTCGGGGATCGTGGCTGGAGACACATCACAAAGTGAAGTTTATCAGCGTGTAATTCTTCCTCCGGGTCACTCTGATCGCATGCCGCCCGAAGGTAAAACACCCATGACGGCGGATGAGATTGCGCTGCTTGCGCACTGGATTCAAAAAGGAGCCGATCCTGCCCTTCGTATAGCAGAGGTCAGGCAGGATGGCGCCATTGGGTCAGTTGTTGAATCCCTGCTGCCCGACCTGGCGCGATATCGTCGTAAGGCGGCTGTGGCAAAACTGCGTGCAGAGGAGTTGCGCAAGGAGCTTGAAGTACTTGCAACAAAACTCGACGTGATCGTGGAGCCGGATACTATGGCTGATGGAGATACTTATCTGTTGGCGATGAAGTTTCCGCCGGCACCCTTCACGAATGATCAGTTTCGTGAGCTGGCACCTTACTCGGACGTCTTTTCAAGAGCCTCGTTGGTTTCGAGCGGCATTGATGATGCGGGGTTGTATTACATCAGTCGCATGACGAACCTGCGGATATTGTATTTGCAGAAAACGAAAGTTGACGGAAGTGGCCTCATCCATCTTCAGAAACTTCCCAACCTTGAAGTATTGAACCTATCGTTCACAAAAGTCGACGATAAAGCCGCGCTTGATCTTCTCAATTTCCCTGCCCTCAAAACTGTTTACCTCCATGGTACCAATACCAGTCCTGAGGTTGTGGAGGCCCTTCGGAAGTACAAGCCGAGGTTGGATATTCGGATGGAGGAAGGTCCGTATTTGTAGCGTGATTGGTGATCGCTTCGACGACGCTCAGCGACCGCGCTTCGACTACGCTCAGCGACCACGCTTCGACTGCGCTCAACCACCAGAGTGCCGATCATGCCAACGAGAGTGAACAACTAGAGGCGACTCCCTGCCTTAGCCTGCTGTTCGCTGGTGAACACACCAGTTCATCCGTGAACAATCTTGTGGCGTTTTCGGCCATCAAAATGCCTTTTTTTGGCTCAAAACATTAAAATCCGCTTTTCGTGCAACCCCGCACCATTTTTGGTAGTCTTATGGGCGAAAAAAAGCTGTAACCAGATTCAAACCCATGAAACAATCAACTGCATTTTCCATAGCCGCCATTACCTTCCTGGTAGTCGTTGCAACCGTAACTACGATGAGCTTCGAGCTCCATGAATTGTCCGATGAACGCAAACCTTTTGCGGTAAAGAACTTTACCCTTGATGGTCCCGGGAACGTAGAGGTCCGTACTTCCGGTGGCAGCATCACGGTAAAGGGCGGAGAAGGCAAGGAAGCACGGGTAGAAATGTACGTGCGGGTAAGGGGAAAGACAATTACCCCGGATCATCGCGATGCCAAAGAGATCATGGATGATTACAATATCACTATCGACAAATCCGGAAATACTATTTACGCCAGGGCTGAGCGTGAGAATTCCATATCCGGATGGTTTGGCAACAACCACGCATCTATTTCCTTTGTGGTATACACACCGCGCGAGGTGTCGTGCAGCCTCAGTACTTCCGGCGGTTCTATTGAGATTAGCGGGGTAAGGGGAGGACAAAAGCTTGAGACCAGCGGCGGAAGCGTCCGCATAGAAGACATTCGTGGCCAAACCGATGCGCGCACTTCCGGCGGCAGCATCAAAATTAACGGATACTCCGGGACGCTGACGGCCCACACAAGCGGTGGCTCCATCGACCTGGCCAACTCCCAGGGCGACCTGAAAGTTAACACTTCCGGTGGCAGCATTGACATCACTAACGTTACCGGCGCTGTCGAGGCAAGCACAAGTGGTGGCGGCATCCGCGCGGACGTAACGAAACTCGAGAAACACCTTAAACTTCGTACTAGCGGCGGCAGCATCACCGCGGTAATACCTCAGGGTCTGGGTCTCGACCTCGACCTTCGCGGAAGCCGTGTCAATTCCCGGCTGGTGAACTTTAATGGCGAGGCCGACAAGGATCGTATCCGCGGTGCAATGAATGGTGGAGGTATTCCTGTCGTGATGCACACCTCCGGCGGCAGCATCAACTTGGAATACCGCTAGTCGTCGCACGCCATTTCTGTGTGCACTAAATATCCTATTGATCGTATGTGGTTCAAAAAAACTTACGATTTGAACCACATACGACACATTAGTTCGTACACATAGATCATATAGTTGCGCCGCCTTTCGTGTTCTGAGCTAAACTTGCGAGCACCTTTCGGCACTATATGCCTATATTCACGGCATGACTATAGGCGTAGATCTTGGAGGTACAAACATAAGGGCCGGAATTCGGTCAGGCGACACAATATCCGGCTTCCGACAAGAGGTGCTCAGGGATAAGGAATCCCTCGACAGCACGCTTCAACAGCTGAAAGATTTTATCCGACCCCTCGTCTCAAAGGCGACTGAGTCCATTGGCGTCGCTGTGCCATCGATCGTGGACGCGGAACAGGGCGTCGTGTACGACGTAGTCAACATCCCATCATGGAAGCGCGTTGAACTCAAAGCGCTGCTGGAGGCAGAGTTCAATGTGCCTGTCGCTGTCGAGAATGACGCCAATTGTTTTGCCCTCGGGGAGTTCCACCACGGCAAGGCTAAAGGCTTGCGAAACGTTGTGGGCGTAACTCTGGGTACTGGTGTTGGGGCCGGACTCATCCTCGACGGAAAGATATACCGCGGCAGCAATGGCGGCGCGGGCGAGGTGGGATATCTCAACTACCGCAATCAGGATTACGAATTCTATGGTGGCAGCTTTTTCTTTTCGGAAGTCCATGGCACGAATGCCCTGGACGTTTACAACGAGGCCGTCGCCGGCAAGCCCAACGCCCTCCGTATCTGGGAGGTCTACGGTATGCATATTGGCAATCTCGTCAAGTCACTGGTCTATGCCTATGATCCCGACGCTATAGTATTTGGTGGATCCATCACCAAGGCGTTTGACTTCTTTAAAGCTTCCCTTAGGGAGACAATCGCCTCCCACTTCCACTTCCCCCGATCCATGGAAAGACTGAGGATACTCCGGTCGGAGAATGAGCATATTACATTATTGGGAGCGAGTTCCCTGGTGAATGGTGATCGGTAATCGGTGGGCCGGGCCCCTTTAGGGGTTGGGGGCGTGCGGCGGGAGATTTTTGCTAGAAGGTAATCAAGCCGTTACTGTGTGTTCTATGTGTCCCATATGTACCCTATGTGGTTCCAGACCCCTTCCTTAGTTTGAACCACATAGGACACAATAGTTCTTCGGCAACCTCAGGAACCGATACATAGAGCGCATAGGGGGTATTTTCAATCCGGTATCTTACCTTAGATGACGAATAAAAACCATTATCCGTGCGGCAACTTAAGCACGTAAACACCTAAACACGTAAACACGTCAATGCGCTCCCCCGCAATCGTCATCCTGATCCTCCTGGTATTCTTTGTCATATCCTTCCTGACGAATATCCTGGGACCAATCATCCCCGACATCATCAACAGCTTTTCGCTAAGCGTAGGGCTCGCGGGGTTTTTGCCATTTTCGTTTTTCGTCGCGTACGGCATCATGTCTATACCTGCTGGTCTGCTACAAGAGAAATACACCGGCAAACGAGTGATGGTCCTGGCGTTCGGACTTGCATTTGTGGGTGCATTACTATTTGCAGTCTTCCCGCGATTTGGTGTGGCGCTGCCTTCCTTGTTCCTCATCGGAATTGGGATGGCGATGCTTCAGGTTGTAATCAACCCCTTACTCCGCGTTGCGGGAGGGGAGAGTCATTTTGCGTTTAACTCGGTATTGGCCCAACTCTTTTTCGGCGGCGCATCATTTCTCAGTCCTTTGCTCTACAGCTACCTTGTTACCAACATTCACACAGATAACACGTCGCTTCTCATCCGCATTTGCAATGCCCTGGTGCCCGAAGCATTGGGATGGGTATCATTATACTGGATATTCGCCGCCGTCGCGTTAGCTATGGTCATTGTTATCGCTGTTGTCCGATTCCCTGAGGTGGAGCTGAAAGAAGACGAACGCGTTCAGACCGGAGGCGCCCTGCGTTCATTGTTGTCAAACCGGTATGTGATCCTGTACTTCATCGGAATCTTCTGTTACGTAGGTTCGGAGCAGGGAATTGCCAACTGGGCATCAAAATTCCTCCAGGAGTATCATGGCGTGGATCCCGCAACAAAGGGTGCTACGGTCATATCGAACTTTTGGGGACTTATGACCATCGGCTGTCTCCTGGGCCTCGTGCTGCTGAAACTCTTCGACAGTCGCAAAGTCCTGGTATCATTCACCGCTTGCGCCATCCTTTCATTACTGGCTGCACTATTTGGAAGTGTTGAAGTGGCCATCTACGCATTTCCATTGTGCGGCTTCTTTGCTTCCGTGATGTGGTCCATTATCATTTCACTGGCGCTTAACTCCGTATCATCCCATCACGGAACCTTCTCCGGCATATTGTGCACGGGTATTGTCGGCGGCGCCGTCGTGCCCCTTATCGTTGCGGGTCTGGCCGAGCTGCTTGGACTTCGGTGGGCAATGACCTTTCTCTTCCTCACGCTTGGGTACGTTTTGAGTGTTGGGATTTGGGCGAGACCTTTGATCAAGAATAAGACGATCCGGTAATGTACTACTGCCCACTGCCAACTATTCCTTATATTGCTTTCATGAACCTATCTCAATTACTCTCATTCTTTCTAATAGCCTCCCTTCTCATTTCCTGTGGAAAGCAGGCAGAAGATCAGACTTCTGATACTAAAGCATTCACCGGCGCTACCATCTTCGACGGTACCGGTAGCGATCCTATACTTAATGGCGTTATTGTCGTTCGTGATGGGCGAATTGTGTCCGTGGGCCCTGCCGAAACCACAGACATTCCGGATGGTGCAGAACGTTTAGACCTGAGCGGCAAGTGGGTCATTCCAGGACTGATCAACGCTCATGGCCACGTTGGCAATGTCAGGGGCCTGGGGCTGGGCCACTATTCGGCTGAAAACATTCAGCGGCAGTTGGAATTGTATGCCAAGTATGGTATCACGACTGTAGTAAGCCTGGGTGACGACCGTGACCAGGCAGAGTCGTTTCGGGCGGCCAACGACACATCGGCGGGCCGATCGTTTGCCAGGTTATATATCGCCGGCGATGTAGTAAACGGAGCGACGCCGGAAGCGGCGACGACGGTGGTCGATAAGAACGTGTCCATGGGTGTGGACTTTATCAAGATCCGAGTCGACGATAACCTTGGTCAGAGCGCGAAAATGAGTCCCGACATTTACCGACCTGTGATTGATCGCGCACACGCTCACGGGATGAAACTGGCTGCGCACATGTACTACCTGGCGGACGCAAAGGACCTTCTTCGGTCCGGCGCCGACTTCATCGCACATAGTGTTCGGGATACGAACGTCGATAGTGAATTCATAAGCCTGATGAAGGAGAAAGGGGTTTGCTACTGTCCGACGCTTACGCGGGACCTGTCGACGTTCGTGTACGAAACGCGACCCGACTTCTTCGACGACCCTTTCTTCCTGCAGGAAGCAGACACCGTCGTTCTCCGCATGCTTGAGGAACCTGAGCGGCAGGCGCAGATCAGGAACAGTGTCAGCGCCCAGACTTACAAACGGGCTCTGGAAACAGCGTTGTCCAACCTGAAAATTCTCGCAGACAGCGGTGTAACCATCGCGTTCGGCACAGACAGCGGTATGCCGGCCCGCTTCCAGGGGTACTTCGAACATATTGAAATGGAGATGATGGCTGATGCCGGAATGACTCCAAAGCAGGTGTTGCTTTCTGCTACTCGGGATGCCGCGCAATGTCTGGACCTCAAAGACGTGGGTACACTTACGAAAGACTTTTGGGCTGACTTTGTGGTATTGAATGCCGACCCTTTGGAAAACATCAGGAACTGCAGGCAAATCCACGGGGTGTGGATCGGAGGAAAGCGCCTGGACTACTGAACGGCGCCATTGCAGTACCGGATCAGCCGAAGCAGGTCGTCTTTCTTACGGATTGATATATTTTCCCTTTCGGCAAAGTCTGCAAGCGCCTGAGCGTTGCCCGGCATGTCGTTTAGCAGTTTCTTTAGACTAGTGATTCTGGTAACAGTTCCCCCGTTTGCACGGTAATAGTAGATTTCAGGCAAGTGCATGTACTTCGCTGGCGTTGGCTTTGCTTGCAGGGCCTGGGGTGGCTTGCCCTCTCTGAAGACGACTTTCGCTCGTGACAACAAAACAACTGCGCCGCTGTCGAGCATTTCATAAAAGCCCAGCTTTCCCTTGCTGTCGATCGTCCCAGTCACGAACCGACGTTCGCCCATGTCGACACGAATGATCTCGGGTAGGGGGTCAAGCAAAAAAGTCTGATTCTTCTGGCGAAACTCGATGACATCGGCATGGATGTTATAGCGCATATCGATATTGCGGAATGCACCTTTGGTCGTAATCACAGCACCCTTTTCAAAATCGTCGCTCAGGTATGGCGTGCCTTCTACCGGGAATTCAGACTCTTCACTGACAGCATCTTTTGCTGCTTTTATCAACAGGTGGTCAATGATGTTGGCGCCATCCCCGACGTAAGGCCGGCTTTGGGCTAGGGACAAGTGGACGAGCAGCAGGGCCGCTGCGAGAAGAAGGTAATATCGATGCATCGGTCAGGGTCTGTCCGATCAAAAATAGTAAAATACTATCCGCCCAACATTCCGTACGTGGCGCACGGGTTGGTGGGCTTACCGTTGGCAGTATATTTGTTTGTCAGACAGCCGGAAATGGTAGAGCTTATGAGCCGGGGAGTTTCCCGACTCATGGCGTGCCGTGTGTAAGGCAAATGGGCATGGTCGTACCCCTCCGTCGCATGCCCGCATTTGTATCCGGTAATGTACCAGAGTGTGGAAATTTTCCACATATTTGCTTCCGGACCGAATGCTCGCAACAGGGTGTGCATGAATTCTGATACTTTTTTGACTTACGGGATACCAGCCAGTACAGCATACTTATTTTTGGCTGCTACGAGGGAATAATCATCAACCAAACATATGACCAGAAAAATGATACGACTGCTTAGAAGTTCTTCACGACTGATCGTAATGACCATGATCATCGGCATGGTGGCTGTGGGATCAGGTTGCAAGAGTAAGAAAAAAGCAATGGAAGCCGCGGCCGCCGAGAAGGCGAGGCTTGAGCAGGAAGCTGAGCTGAAGCGGCAGCAGGAAGAGGCGGCTCGCCGCGAAGCTGAAGAACGCGCCCGCCGGGAAGCAGAAGAAAGGGCAAGGGCCGAAGCAGCCGCACCTCGGGCAAAACTTGAACAGTACTTCAGTACGATCGCAGCTAACTCAGGTAACGTCGCATCCGCTAACCGCAGCATATCTGAGGCGCTTACTTTGTTCGCTTCAGACGAAACCCCGGTTCTGATCGTCATTTCTGAATCCGGAGGTATCAAGGACTACGATCGTCCGACGACGATCAAACAATACCTGGAATACCTCAAGGATACAGGAAAGAACGTAAACCGCATCGGCAACATCCAGTATGACAGTGCCGGTAAGATCACCGAACTGGAGTTGATAAAATAATCTCGCATACCAATTCTAAAAACTCAAATCAGTCATGATTCACTATAAGAATATTCTTACCCTTTTGTTGATCCTCTCCGCGTTTGCAAATGCTGCTGCACAAAGTGCGGACATCAGCCCTGAAAGAAAACGGGCGATCGACTCACTCGCGCTGGAGAAGGTACGCGACCTGAGCAAATACATAAGCATCATCGGCAGTAAGAATACGCCATTCTCCGAGGCAACCCGGGTAATGGACCGTGCTGAAGAGCTGTTTGCACCGGATGCCGAAATGGGCGTCTCTTCACTCAACCGGAAGGAAATCGCCTACTACAAGGTTAGAAAGTACTTTGAACGCCTTATCGCCCTCAACTACGATCGGGTGACCATCCAGTGGTACGACATTCACTACATCAGCGACCTGGAGCGGCAGCCCGATGGTCGGTACGTGGGTGTTGTCACGATCTATCAGCGCTTTGAAGGAGTATCCGACGATGGGATGCGCTACCGCGATACCACCAAGAAAGATATTACCATTTACGTTGAGAGGAAACGTACTCAAATCTCCGGCCGGGTCGTTGAATTCTGGGATGTGCTGCTGGGCGATATCCGGGTGACGGAAACAAGTGCATGAGACTGACAGGACTGATTTTCTTGATTTTGGCTGTGGCGCCGGTCTGTGGCGTGCAGGCACAGCTCGCGCAGGAAGACGAGAGCAGACTCTATGCTCAGACAAAACAGGTAAATCAGTTCTTCCGCCGCTTCAACGGTGAAGAGGACGAAAAGGGCGAAAGGTATTATCCGCGAGATCGCCTGTATCGCAGCCCCAAGCTGCGTCGCAAATACCTGGGAATCCTATTTGACGCCTCCAACACCGGCATAAGCAATGACCTAAAGGTCGAGTTCGCCAAGGACGTGCTGGACAAGGAAGAACCGGTGATCCTGGATTTCCATGGAGGCAACTGGTTCTCCGAGGTTCACACGACCTTTACTTATAATGGCAAACCTGAACCGGTCATCCTTTTCATGGAACTGGAAAAGGATCACCTGGGCCATAAGTGGGTGATTACCCGCGTACACGCGGATATGTTTGACCCCTACTTTGGCAGGGACACGACCCGCGTAGGCCGGTTCCTGCACCCGCTTAGCCATGAGCTCGACTTCATGAATCTCCGAAAGGCTTTCCTGAATCCCGACAGCGTAAGCCAGTATACTACCAAACGGTTCCGCCCGGATCACCTGTCTCTTTTGCTGTATGAGGTTCGAAAGGGTAACATGAAATTCCAGAGCATATCGGAAGTTAAGTTCCACTTCTTCCAGATTGATGGCTGGTACTTTGAATTGTCGCAGTTCAACCGACCCGGATACAATACCGGTTGGCTTATATCGAATCTCGTAAAGCTTAACAACGAAAGCGAAAAGGCGACTTTGCGGCGGTACCTGTACTACGAACTGGCTGCGAAATGAAGGCGATAAATTCTGCAGGACGTTGGATTGCAGGTTTTCTACTGGTGATCGCGGCTTTCACCACCGCGAGCGCCCAGAAACCCAATCCCGCTGAGCACGAACAAAAGGTTCGCGACATCGTGGCGTTTCTTCAATACGTGCTGAATACTATCGGTAGCAAGGAGACGTCAGCGCGCGATAAGGATGTACTCATCAAAGAAAGTTACACTAAGATTTTCCGTGATGCCGAAGTTCAAGTCGAGGATGACCTCGACGAGAATAGAAGCGTCATCACCAACAAGGATGTACAGGCTTATCTTAAGGATGTAGACTTCTTCTTTGACGATGCCTCGTTCGAGTTCACCATCCGCAACATCAAGGGCGAAGTAAACGCAAACGGTCAGCTCTTCTATAAGGTCACTACTGCCCGAAACCTTCGGGCGACAACGGTGGGAGGGAAACAGATCAACAAGACCATTCCCCGCTACATCGAAATCAACTACAACCCCGAAGACCAGGATCTTAAGATCGTCAGCATCTACACGAATGAGTTCGACGAGTCGAAGGCGTTGCAAACGTGGTGGGACCGGCTGTCCTACGAATGGCAGTCGATATTTAAGAGGCGATTGAGTATTACAGCAGACAGCGTAACGCTGGATGACATCAAGAATATGACATCCATCGATGCACTCGACCTGAGCGACAATCGTTATCTCCGGGATATCGAACCGCTCGCAGAGTTGTCTGCTCTCAAGACACTCGACCTGTCGGGTACAGGCATTACCGACCTTACTCCCATCCGAAACCTTACCGGCCTCGTTGAGCTGGACATTTCCCGGACAGCGATATCAGACCTGACGCCTCTGAAGTATTCCGACAAGCTCACACGTCTTGTGCTGGCGGGCACACCAGTGAACGATTTAACTGTCGTCGGACAAATGCCTGCGCTGGAGACGCTGGATATCAGCAGGACCGATGTACTCGACATTTCTCCACTTTCCACGTGCACGTCGCTGAAGTATCTCCTTATGGAGGCGGCGCCGATTTCGGATTTGCAGCCGGTGGCGACCTTGACTGCATTAGTGGAGGTGGACGCATCCCAAACACTCATCAGAGACCTGACTCCGCTGTCGGGTTTGAGTAAACTGGAAGTGTTAAGCCTGGACAGCACGTATTTCCAGGACATCAGTGCATTGGCGTCACTGGAAAGCCTGAAAGTGGTATCACTGAATCATACGTCCGTTGCCAATCTTCGGCCACTCCAGAATTTGAAGAATCTCGAGCGCGTGTACTGTGACCACACGGGAATCACGAGCACTATCGCTGACGACTTCATGACCGCGCGACCTGGTGTGCTCGTGATCTTCGACACCGAAGACCTTCAGTCGTGGTGGGGATCACTCACTGCTGAATGGCGCAATGTGTTGAGCAAGGCGGCCGGCGTGGGGACAAGTCCGTCAAAGGAAGAGTTGGCCCGCGTTACAAATCTGGATTCCGTCAACTTTGGTGGCAACATCGCGATTCAATCCCTGGAGCCGCTCGACAGGATGCGAAAACTCGAAGCTGTGGTGGCCTCGAAGACGACTGTAAGCGATCTGTCGCCGCTGCGCAGTCACCGCAACCTAAGGTATCTCGATATCAGCGACACACGCGTCGAGGACATTTCCATTATTCGGAACTTTCGTAAGCTGCAAGTGTTCAACGCGTCCAACACAAAAATACCCAGCATCGAGCCGCTGATGGCGGCGGCTGACCTTGAGCGGCTCTATGTTGATGGCACGGGCGTTGAACAACGTCAGGTGCAGGAGTTCCTGCGAAGGAATCCGGAATGCCTCGTGGTGTTTAAGACAGAGGCGCTGTTGTCGTGGTGGAACGACATGTCCGATGAGTGGAAGGCGGTAATGACGGAGCATGTGCCGGTTCGTGAGGCCTCGCTGGGAGAGGACCTGCATCGATTGGTGGAG
This sequence comes from Bacteroidota bacterium, assembly GCA_003242315.1. Lineage (GTDB taxonomy): Bacteria > Bacteroidota > Bacteroidia > Cytophagales > Cyclobacteriaceae > ZC4RG29. The sequence continues at coordinate 8,897 of QGUY01000003.1, read as the reverse complement.
CTTCAGGTTTTGCGGGTGTCTAATGCGTCGATATCCGATCTGGAGCCGCTTACCCATTTTGTCCGTCTCCGCGAATTGCACGTGACGGGCACGATGGTGAGCGATCTTTCGCCGCTTGCGGGACTTGCATCGTTGAGAACCGTAAAGGCAACAAACAGCCCTGTGCGCAACATAGATCCGCTCGCGACCTTGACCGACCTGGAAGAGGTCGATATATCAAATACACCGGTGGATGATCTTTCTCCGCTATCGCAGCTGTTGAATCTAAGGAAACTAAATTGCTCCGGTACGCAGATTATGCGTCTCGACCCTCTTGAAGATCTTGAAACGCTCGATGAGCTCGATTGCTCCAATACAAAGGTCCGGCGTCTTGATGCTGTAATGAAGCTGAAGCTGAAATCCCTGAAGTGCTACAACACAGGAATCTCCGAAAAACGCGTAAGGGATTTTTCGCAAAAGAATCCGGAGTGCAAGATTGTATTTTATTGAAAGGGAAATTTTGATCAGCAATTAGCGATTTTCGATTTTGTTTAGCCAATCAGAATTCATTCGGGAACAAATCACAAATCGTTACTCGTTCTTCGCCGTCGGCTGATTCAACCGATAATTAAACGTAAGGATCACCTGTCTTGGGCTTCTTAAGAAGTCATCACGAGTGTAAAACGCTTCGCCCTCTGTAATCATCCGAAAGCGATTGCTGCGGAAGACGTCAACGACATTGAGCGTTAGCGTTCCTTTCTGCTTGAGGACGTCTCGCGTAATGGAAATGTCGAGATAAGCGGTTCCCAGTCGCTCTCCTTGTGGCCGTTGTTGCGGTGCGTCGTAATTGCCTCTTAGTTGAAGGTTGGTATGTCCCCATAGGGTGAACCGTGACGTTAGCCGACCGAACCACGTGTACGTGTCGCTTTGGAAACTTTCGTTGAGGTTCCGGCCATCGGTGATTGCCCGGTAAAAATTCAGGTTCAGGTCATTCTTCCACCATTCAACAGGCTGAAACGATGCGATGAATTCAGCGCCGAACGCGTCCTCTTCAAGGAGGTTGTACGGTTTTGTGGTGGAAAATCCATCTTCGTCCACATCGCGGATACGCTCGATCTTATCATCTGTGTGTCGATAGTACAGTGCTGAGCTGATAGAGCCTGCAGCGAAATGCTTGATGTGCCCCACTTCGAAGGCATGCGTATACTCCGGATTCAGGTCGGGATTACCGCTGACGAAATTACGGTTATCGACAAACGTAAAGAACGGCGTAAGATCGTTGTATGTCGGGCGATGCAACCGCCTGCTGTAGCTCAGCTGGATGGTGTTCTTTCCACCGATATCATAGGTAATGTGCGCAGACGGAAAGAGATTGAAATATTCGCGGTGATTTACCTCACCCGTCTGCAGGAGCTCGGTCGTGAGGTCTGTATACTCACCGCGAAGGCCGAATTGATAAGACGCTTTCCCTACTTTGTTGGATACGATGGCATACGCGGCATAAATGTTCTCGTCATAGTAAAAGTCATTGTCGAGACCTTCGAGGGGGATCCACTCTTCGCCGTTCAATTCCGTTACGAGAAAATCGTTCGTAATGTCGCGCAGCGTGTTTCGTATGCCGGCTTCGAGCTTTCCGTTTTTATGAAACGGATAAGTGTAATCTGCCTGAAGGAGCAGCTGCCTTTCGGTTTCGTAGTTGTCGGAATGCTGCAACCGATCCGGATCACCTGAAGGTGCTCCGCCCGGAAGGAAGCTTCGTTCCGTATACAGTTGATCGGAATCTTCCCAGTTTCTGAGATAGGTCAGGAGGGCGGACAACTCGTGGTCTTTCTTTTCAAAATTCTTCTTGTAACTAAGGGCATACTCCATGTTCGGCTCAGTCTCGTCTTCATCCTGGTAACGACGCGTAATGCCCATTGGATTCCCGGTGTTGAAGAGGTAATCGGCGTATTCAATATCCGTGTTTCGCGTTCCCTTGCGGTGTCGGTTGGTAAAGGAAGTAGTCAGAATACTGGTTTCGCTGAAAAAATAGTCGGCGCCAACCTGGATGTTGTTGGAGAAAGACGTTTGCCTCGAAATGTTGTTTTGTTCGGTAATGTACGTGGCATCGTCTGCGTAAAATTCCTGGTATCGGTTGTTGTAGGGGTTCTCGACTTCAAAATAGAGTATGCCGTAGTTGATGAAAAAATTCAGGTTTTCGCGCCGGTAGTTCAGGTTAATGGCGGCTCCGAAGTTGTCGGGTTGTCCGGCGGTGAAGTCGAACGACCCATTGACGCCGCGTCGCTGTTCTTTCTTCAGTACGATGTTAATGATCCCGGCCATGCCTTCCGCCTGGTACCTCGCGGATGGATTGGTAATGATCTCTACACGGTCGATCATGGCGCCCTGAAGTTGCCGCAGGCCTTCAGCGCCATTGAAGCTTAGCAGCCCCGATGGTTTTCCATCGACAAGGATTTGGACGTTGTTGCTGCCCCGGAGACTGATGTTACCCTGACCGTCAATGGACACGGACGGGAGATTGCCGAGGATGTCGGCCGCCGTACGGCCGGCGTTAATAGGATCCTGGCTCACGTTAAAGATCTTTTTATCGAGGGTCATTTCAATGAAATCCTTCTGTCCCTGTACCACCACCTCATCCAGGCTTGTCGATTCGGCACGAAGCTGAATTTCACCCAGGTCTACCTCGCGTCGTCCGGCCTGGAGAATTACCGAACCCAACGTACGCGGAGGGTAGCCTACGAAATTGACAACCGCATAATAGTTGCCCGTTGCGGCATCAAAGGAAAACACACCCGATTCGTTGGTGATGCCTCCGGTGACGACCACGCTGTCGGTCGGATCGTGAAGGCTTATGGTTGCATAGGGTAGGGGCTCGCGCGTTTCGGCGTCAATCACTTTTCCGGTAATGGTATGCTGCCCTCTGACTGTCGCGGCTACGAGAACGAAGACGGCCAGTAACGTAAAGAAATTCCTGCTCCAGATCACAAAATGTCGGTTTCCAGGGCTATTTACAAAATTTGGTGAACCTGCCACTGTAATCTTATACCTGCGGAAAAGGAGGATATGTGTTGACATCCCGGGGTAATCAGGTATATTTACTGCAATTACGAAAAATATCCATGAAGAAGACGAAGCTGGGAGAGTTTGAAGAATTTGTATTGCTCACGGTGGCGGTCCTGCAGGAGGAGGCTTATGGGGTAGAGATCAAGCGGGAATTGGAACGACGACTCAAGCAACGGTTAAGTGTGGGATCTGTTCAGTCGGCGCTGAAGCGGCTGGAAGAAAAGGGGTTTCTCAAGTCGCACCTGGGTGAAGCGACGCAAAAGCGTGGTGGCAAGCGCAAGCGCATCTATACGATTACGAAGTATGCGGAGAAAGTGCTGGCAGAATTAAAAGAGATTCGCGCCGGTCTTTGGGAGTCGATTCCTCAGCTGACTGTCAACATGTAATATTCATGAATACGCCGAACGACATTCGTCCACCCCAATGGCTGCTACGCATACTGCGCAGCATTATCCGTGGGGAATATCTGGAGGAAATTGAAGGCGACATGACCGAAGTCTTTTTCGAAAACGTCGAGACGTTTGGCGTTCGGAAGGCCCGCTTTCTCTTTGCCTGGGATGTCATTATGCTTGCCCGGCCAGCAATTGTAAAACGACTATACGCAACGCATTCCTTAACCCCCCTTTACATGCTCAGCAATTACCTCCGAACGGGCTGGAGAAACTTTCTCAAGTACAAAAGTTACTCAGCCATCAACATTATCGGACTCTGTATTGGGTTCTCGGCTTCACTGCTCCTGTTCCTCATCGTCAACTATGAACGATCCTTTGATAAGTTTCAGGCTAACTATCGCAACATATACCGAATAGCGGAGTCCTGGCCCAATGGCAATGACATTCTGGACCAGATCGTGACGCCGCAAGCTCCGATCATGGATGAAGAATATCCTGACATCCTCCATAGTACCCGATTTTTTGACTCAGAGGATATCATTCAGGCAGGTGACACCTATCTCAGGACAGGCTTTCATACCGTCGACAGCGGGTTTGCGCACCTGTTTGACTTTAAAGTCGTGAGTGGCGATCTGCATCATGCAGTTTCGACACCGGGACAAATAGCACTTACGCAGTCCGTAGCGAAAAAACTCTTTGGCAATGATGATCCCGTGGGCAAGGTGGTGTCGCTGATCAACAGCGAGCGACAGCTGACAGTGGCTGCGGTAGTAGAGGACCCTCCGCGCAACTCCACGCTGCAATTTGACGTGCTGGTGCCGTGGGAGAGTGCGCCGGACTTTGTAAAGCCCGAGCAGGCGGGAGACTGGTACAACATGTTCATGACCGCCTATGTGCAGCTCGCACCTGGTATTTCCAAAGAAGAAATGGAGCAGAAGCTGTCTGACTTTCCCGGTCGCCATTTCCTTCCCGATCGCAAGTCGAATAAGATTGTGCTCCTTCCGCTTGAAGGTCAGCATTTCAGAGAAACGAACAGTCAACGGATCGTGAGTATTCTTGCGGTCATTGCTTCCGCTATTCTCCTGATATCGTGTATCAATTTTGTCAACCTGACGATCTCACAATTGCTGGGACGCCTTCGCGAAATTGGCGTACGCAAGGTGATGGGTAGCAATAGGCCGCAGCTGGTGTTTCAGTTTATGACTGAATGCCTGATCGTTTGTTCCATTGCTGTTGCCATGGGTCTCCTGCTTACGTACCTCGTGCTGCCGGTCGTCAATAACTATTTTGGCTATGGCATCACCGATGACTTCTTCACGAACGGACCCACGGCGCTATTCATTGTCGGCCTTTGCCTTCTGGCGGGTATCCTCTCAAGTTTCTGGCCGTCGCTCATGCTTTCGGGCTTGAGGCCTGTGACGTCCATCCGTGGCGCTGTTCAGTGGAACAAGTCGGGCGGCTACCTTCGTAAGGGGCTGGTCGTAGTTCAATTCGCGGCCTCGGTGCTCCTGATCGTGGGTACGGTGGTAATATGGAGCCAGGTGCAGTACATGAAGAGCCAGGATTTGAAATTCAAAGGTGATCACGTGGTGTCTGTCGAGACCTGGGCAGAATTGTTCAAGGATCCGGAGAGGGTCAGTCGCGAGATTATGACCTTCAAAGATGAGTTGGCTAAGGAGAGCGCCATTGAATCGGTGGCAATGAGTCAAGCCGTTCCCGGGGCGTACTGGCACAATTACAATGGTTTTGTATACTTCGATTCTACGGAGAAGAAGACGGTATCCTTGAGGCAGATCACCATTGATGACCAGTACTTCACCACGTATCGGATGAAGATTGTCGAGGGAAGAAACTTTTCAAGAGACATGGAAAGCGACCAGAAGGCGGCGATTATCAATCAGACTGCGATGCGGGCCTACGGTTGGAACGATATTACAGACAAGAGAATTCAGACCGGCGGGGGAGGAGACTTCATTGAAATCATTGGTGTCGTGGAGGATTATTATTATCAGTCGCTAAAGGAGGAAATCCAGCCGCTTATTCACTTCTTCAATCCTGAATTGACAGCTCGCTTGTCGGTTCGCTTTCATCCTGACCGTGTTGCCGAAGGGTTGGCCATTCTCGAGAAGAAATGGAGTGCCCTGGACCCCTATGAACCTTTCAAGTACGAGTTTGTCGATGAATCCTTTGACAGGTTGTACAAGGAACAGGAGCGTTTGGGAACAACCTCCTCTGTCTTTGCTTGCATTGCCCTGGTCATCGCGGGTATGGGACTCTTCAGCATGGCGGCTTATTCGATACGTTTGAGAAAAAAGGAAGTGGGTATTCGAAGAGTACTGGGGGCATCCTTGCGAAGCATTGTAGTGAAGTTGTCTTCAGACTTCGGCGTGCTTGTCATTATTGGATTCATCATCGCCTGTCCTGTCGCGTGGTACCTGATGAATATCTTCTTGCAAGACTTCACCTACCGCATTCAACTAACACCCTGGATTTTCCTCGCTGCTGGCGCTATAGTGTTTACTATATCGATGGTCATGGTTGGCCTGCAATCACGCCGCGCCGCGGTCGACAATCCGGTCAACGCCCTGAGAGATGAATGAAACGTGCCTCTGTGGTGAAAAAAAAGGGACGTCTAAATGACGTCCCTTTGTTATTTCTCAAGCTAACAATGTCTACTCAGCGACGACATTAATCTTGATCTCGTGCTTCACCTCTTTGTGAAGATCCAGCACCACCGTATACGTACCCAGCTGCTTCGGTACTTCACGGAACGCGATTTTGCGGCGGTCGATGTCGAAGCCTTTATTCTTGAGGGCTTCAGAAACCTGCAATGCCGTGATGGCGCCGAAGATCTTGCCTGATTCACCGGCTTTGGTGCCGACATCGACAGTAAGATCTCCGATGCGGTTAGCGAGTGCCAGGGCGTCTTGTTTGATCTTTTCCGCCTTATGTGCGGCCTGGCGGATGTTTTCTTCGATCATCTTCTTGTTGGCTTTATTGGCCAGCAAGGCGATGCCGTTCGGTATAAGGTAGTTTCTGCCGTATCCGGGGCGTACCTTCACGATATCGTTCTTGTAACCGAGCCCCTGAACGTCCTGTTTCAAAATTACTTCCATTGCGATAGCGTTAATGTCAGATTACTTCAGGGAATCGCCTGTATAGGGCAGCAACGCGAGGTGGCGTGCGCGCTTGATGGCCTGAGCCACCTTCTTCTGAAACTTCAGACTTGTACCGGTGAGTCGGCGGGGAAGGATCTTGCCCTGCTCGTTAACAAACTTCAGCAGGAAGTCCGGATCCTTATAGTCAATGTACTTGATTCCATTCTTCTTGAAGCGGCAGTACTTGGGTTTTACCTCTGCACGCTTGATCGGTTCGTTCATCAGTGTCATCGTGCGGGCTCCTCCTCAGCCTTGCGTGTTGATTTCTTAGCGTCCTTGTTCTTGTTGAACTCGCCTTTGCGCCGGCGTTCGTTGTAGGCCACCGCGTGCTTGTCGAGTACCGTGGTCAGGAAACGCATTACCGACTCATCGCGCCGGAATTCGGTTTCCAGAATCTCAACAACCCCTGGATCTGCGTTAAATTCGATGAAGATGTAGAACCCGGTCGATTTGTGCTGGATCGGATACGCCAGCTTCCTCAGACCCCATTGCTCCAGGTTAATTACCTCGGCATTGGCCTTCTTCAACACGTTCACGAACTTATCGACAGTATCCTTTACCTGATCTTCAGATAAAACGGGATTTAAAATGAATACCGTCTCGTAATTCTTCATGTGTTTATTGAAAATTTGAGCCGCAAATGTATGGGAAAAGTTGGCAATGGGCAATAGGCAATGGACAGTGGGCAGTGGGCAATAGGCAGTATTCTGGTATCTGATTGATTACCAATAGGTTATACAATGCGCTTGTGATCTCTCTGATTTTGCGGCTAATGCCTTCGGGCATGTCACTGCCCATTGCCTACTGCCAAGAGGCTCCCTACTTCACAACAAACTGTCCCTTCCCCATCAAATAATCCTCCGTATACACCTCCAAATCATACGTCCCGGGTGCATACTCCGAACCCTTGTCGTAAAGGAAGGTCAGCCGCTGGCGGGAGTTGTCGAACAGGATGTCCTGGCTGGCGGTATAAAATTCCTCCTTTCCGTTGTAGATGAAAGTGCCGGATCCGCGGGCTACGTCGAAAATGACATTGCCGTCCTGATCCACAATTCGGATCATAATCTTCTTTCCTTCGATAGGAGCGACGTCATTTTGGGCAATGTTGAATTCCACCTTCAGCTGTTGAAGCTGACGTGCGCGGAAGGGCGACTCACGTTCGCGACCCCGTTCATTTACGGCTACGATGCGGAAGTTCTCAACCTTGAGCTGAGAGGCTTTATCAACCTTGCTTTGGAGTTCCTCGCGGGTCCGACTGAGCCGACCAATAGAATCACCAAGCTGATTCTTTTCCGTCTTCAGGGTCACATTCTCCGTTAGCAGTTCCTGATTGATCGCCTGAAGGCGTGCAATCTCTTCATCCTTGTTTTTGAGCAAGAGTTCATAACCTTCAACACGATCCTTCAATTCAGCAATGACGCGGCCATTGGCGCGCTGTGTGCGGCTAAGCTCTTCTTCGATCTCTTGCTTTGCTTGCTGAAGTTCACTCACATCGCCACCAAGCTTTTCTATTTCAGCGATGCGTTTATCCAGCTCTGCGCTAAGCTCTTCAAGGCGCTGCAGTGTGGTGGCATATTCCTTTTCAATTGTCGTGTTCTCGACGCGCAAATCTGCCTTTTCGCGGGAGTCGAGGTAGATCTTTACGGCCTGAAAAATGATAACAATGGCCATTGCCGTGATGATGAGCGGCGTCTTATTGCTCTTCTTCTGCGGTGTGTTGCTCGGAGCGGACGGGGTAGGTTCAGTCATGGTAAAATCAGGTAAAAAGTCAGCGCTAAATTAGGGCTTATTGTTTGGTAATTCAATCGTTACATCCTCAGCACGACGTGTTGTTTGTTCAGTAATGGAGAAAAAAAAGCGATTCCACAGCGATATAAGTCCGCCGTAGCGCGTACGCGTTCATGCCCCTGCACCTGCCGCCATGCCGATTCCATGGCTGGCGACTGGTGGATGTCGTCAATGACCAGGATGCTGGTGTCATGTAGGATTTTCAGCAAAAGGTTGAAATATCGCAGCGTAGCGGCTTCGGTATGATTGGCATCGATAAGGGCCCAGTCGACCTTCACCCCCTGTGCTACGAATTCAGGTAAGGTGATGTCAATATCCCCCTCAATCACGCGGATGTTCTCCTGACGCGCCTCGGCGAAGTGTTTACGTGCCAGCGCAGCCAGTGAGGGGGCTCCTTCAAAGGTGTACACATTCGTTCCTGCTGCACGGGCGAGATAAAGTGTGTTCACGCCTAAAGATGTGCCCAACTCAACGATTGTATGGCATCCATAATGACTAATGATACGCTGATAAAGGG
>QGUY01000422.1 GCA_003242315.1 Bacteroidota bacterium | reverse complement strand
AAGCACAACCGCGTGGTTCAAATCGGCACACAACGAAGAAGCACTCCTCACCTGATCGATGCAAAGAAAAATATCGTAGAGGCCGGACTGCTCGGCAAGATTTCGCACGTCGAACTTTGCTGCTACTACCACATGCGTGGCAACAATAAACTCGAGGTTCAGCAGGTACCCGATTTCTTTGATTACGAAAACTGGACCGGCCCTGCACCGATGCGTCCGTTCACAGGCCTCCCCCACAGACGGTGGCGCCAGTTTATGGAATATGGCAATGGCATCGTAGGAGATATGTGCGTGCACATGCTGGATGCCGCACGCTGGACGCTTGGACTTGGATGGCCAAAACGCATTACCTCTACAGGTGGAATCTATGTACAGAAAGAAGGAGACGCGAATATATCCGACACGCAAACTGCTTTATTTGAATTTGATGAGTTGACGTGTGTTTGGACGCACCGCACCTGGGGAACACCTGCCGATCCGCAGTATCCCTGGTCATATAAATTCTATGGGGAGAAAGGAACGCTGTCGTGCAGTACGATGTCATATGATTTTGTCCCTGTAGACCGTAACGGTCAAAAGATTCACAAGGACGTCGTCTTTGAAAAGGAACAATATCCTGAAGATCTGACGGAGGAAGGTATTGAGCTTAACGCCGCACCCGCCACCCGCAGACAGATGCTCGACTTCCTCGGGGCGATCCAGGAGAAACGCCGCCCTGTCGCCGATGTCGAAGAAGGTTACATTTCCACGGCAAGCTGCATCCTTGCGAATATGTCCATGGAACTGGGTGGACGACCCTTAGTCTATGATCCCACCAAACGTGAGGTCAAGGGTGATGCGGAGGCTACAGCAATGTTAAAGAGGGAGTACAGGAAAGGGTGGGTACACCCGTGAGGGATTTGTGATTAGTGATTGGTGATTTGTGATTTGTGATTTGGGTTGTCGATCGCAGATTTGGCTAAGAAAAGATAAGGAAGAAAGTAGTAAAAGGAGTATCAAGTAATAAAAAGCAGCTGTCATCCTCGCGCAAAGCCGGCCCACGTCCTTCGCTCAGGATGACAGCTGCTTTTATATTATAATTAATTATATCAGCCTGCAACTGGCGCCGGTCCGGTTTCGCCATCCGGTACAACCACCTCGCGAGTGCGGCGTGAGAATACGCGCTGCTTGAGGCGGTAAACCATCAGGTACATCACGGGCACGACCACCAGTGTGAGGAACGTACCGAAGATGAGTCCGAATATCATCGTCCACGACAGCGGACCCCAGAATGCCTGGTTGTCGCCACCGAAGAAGATGTGAGGATTCAATTCGGTGAACATCTTCACAAAGTCGATGTTCAAACCTACAGCGAGCGGTATCAGACCGAGGGTTGCAGCCATAGCCGTGAGGATAACCGGTGTCATCCGGGTCTTGGCAGCCTCCGCTACGGCTTCCTTCGCTTCGACTCCTTGCTTAATGAGGAGGTCGGAGAATTCTACCAGGAGAATTCCATTCCGAACCACAATACCAGCGAGAGCCATAACACCCACACCGGACATGACTATGGATATCTCCATCTTGAACAATGAGAATCCAATCAGCACACCGATCAAGCTAAACACGATCTCCGCCAGAATGATCAACGGCTTGCTCGTTGAGTTGAACTGCGCCACGAGGATCATAAAGATGAGCGCGAACGCCGCTCCGAATGCGATCAGGAGGAAGTCTGCCGTCTCCTGCTGATCCTCTTGTTCACCAGTCATCCGAATCTCGACGCCATCCGGTGTCGGGAAGTTGGCCAGTCGCTTCTGAATGTCAGCAACCACGGCGTTGGCATTGTAGTCCGTGAGCACGTTCGACGATAACGTAATCACACGCTTCTGGTCAATGCGGCGTATCCCTGCGTAGGAGTTAGAGTACTCTACCGAGGCGATTGCTGACAAAGGAACCTGGCGAACTGCACCACCCATAGCCATATCCCGATACGTGATCGGAATGTTCATCAGCTCATTGATGTTATTCCTTTGCTCTCGCTTCACACGGAGCTGGATGGGATAGTCGTCGTTCTCATCACGGAACTTCGACACTTCCCAGCCATAGATTGCAGTACGGAGCGTCCTACCAATCTGACCGGTGGATATGCCTTCCCTGTTTGCCTTTTCGCGATCGATCTTGATCACGATTTCCGGCTTGTCGCTTTGGAAGTCAGACTTCAACTCCTCCACACCGGGAATCTGCAGCGAATCCAGATAACGCTTGAGCCTATCGGCGGACTTGGTCAGGATCGCGAAGTCTTCTGCAGAAATTTCAATGTTAATCGGTTTACCCGTAGGCGGTCCGTTTTGTTCCTGGCTCACCGAGATTTCCGCACCCTTGATGCCTTGCACTGCCTGGCGAATCTTGTCGAGATATACGCGCGTCGACTGGCCGTTGCGCTCGGCGAACTTCACAAAGGCAACCGTTACTTTGCCGAGGTGAGGACTTGCCTGAAGACCCTGATCGAACGGATTCTCACTCGCGCCAATCGCAACGTTGGAAATCACGGACTCAACAAGCGGGTTGTTTTCACCCAATGCCTGCATGACACGATCTTCAACGACTCGCGTTACGGAATCCGTTACCACCTGGTCTGTACCAATAGGCATGCGGATAAACGTGTAGATAAAGTTTGGATCGCCGTTCGGGAAGAACACGAC
>QGUY01000132.1 GCA_003242315.1 Bacteroidota bacterium | reverse complement strand
ATGGCCGACTGAAAATCAAAGGACGCATCGAGAACGACGTGCGGCAGGGAAGATGGGAGTTCTACTATCCCGATGGCACACTTGAAGGCGAGTGCGAGTACGAAAACGGCAGGGGCAAATACAAAGGATACTATCCCACGGGCGCATTGCAAACAACCGGGGAAATGGAACAGGAACGCAAGGTGGGAACGTGGGAGATCTATGAAAAGGATGGAAGACTGTCCGGGTATTATCGACCCTTCTACGATGAGAATCGCATCCTCGCTACGGAGATCACCGAAATGGTTGGGAGAAGTAATCTCACAAAGGTGGTCACCCGTGGCAAGCGTTTTACATACTTCGTACCCAGGGCCAACGAATTTAAAGGTGTCATCGTAGGAACCAATCCGTTATTCCTCGCCGCGGGCCGACTGCCCGTGGGACTTGAATTCTACCTGCAGGAACGATTGGGTCATGAATTCGAGTTCATTGGTATTCGCGATCCGTTCTTCAAGTCCGACCAAAACATCACACCGGGACAGACTTTCATCCGCGGATACAGTGTCGCCATCAAACAGAAGTTCTACAATCCGATGAAAATCGGAATGTGGTATTTCGGACATGAACTGCGGTTCACCAACCTCGGACATTTTTCCAATGTTGTGCTGCCCCAGTTTCCCGATTTTTACTTTACTGTCAGTGGCGTTGAACAACGCATTGAATACGGCCCTGTTTTGGGATATCGACTCCTCCAACGCGGCAATGCATCCGGGTTGAGCATCGACGCATTTGTGTCCTATAACATCGGATACCGCGGCTTTGATGTTGACCCGAGCTACACGACCTACTTCACCGACGTCGAGCGTTCGCCCTTCTCCAACACATTTCATTTTGGCCTGAATTTCGGTAAGAGCTTTTCATTTCGGTAATTTACACCGTGAAGCACGCCTTCGGTCGCTTCATGGTGCCATGAAGTATGCATGAAGTCACTTCACGGTAGTGAAGGCTAAATACCTTCCCATATGAAAATTGTTGAGCTCGTCCTGAAGCCGGAAGAGGCTTTTGGCGATACATTTCCAGAAATCCTTAAAGCGAAACTCTCACTGCCTGCGGATGAGAACGTTACTGTCGTTCCCTTAAGGCGTTCCATTGACGCGCGCAGGCGCGAAGTCCTTGTACATATCCGTTGTGGTATTCCTGGTCCCGGAGAAACTGTGCCTACGCCGCGCACGCCTTCTTATCCTGATCGTTCTTCTGCTCCGGCTGTCATAATTGTAGGTTGTGGTCCTGCGGGACTGTTTGCTGCCGTCAGATTGCTCGAATTGGGATTTCGACCAGTCATAGTCGAGCGAGGCAAGGATGTGCGCGAGAGGCGACGGGATCTGGCAGCGATCAACAAGCACCATGCCGTGAACCCTGATTCCAATTATTGCTTCGGTGAAGGTGGGGCAGGCACCTATTCTGACGGAAAACTCTACACACGCTCAAGTAAAAGAGGTGATGTACGACGTATACTCGACATACTTGTTGCGCATGGAGCCAAACCAGATATACTCTACGATGCGCATCCTCATATTGGTACCAATCGCTTGCCGCGAATCATTGCTTCGATCAGGCAGAGTATCCTGGAAGCTGAAGGAGTCATTCATTTTAACAAGAGAGTAACCGACCTGATAATGGATGCCGCTCGCGTTACAGGGGTGGTGACGCACGATGGCGACGAGCTGAAAGGGGAAGGTGTAATCCTGGCTACGGGTCATTCTGCCCGCGATATCTTTCACCTTCTGCATCGAAAGGGATTAGCGATCCAGCCTAAGCCGTTTGCACTTGGCGTACGCGTCGAACATCCACAACAGCTCATCGACAGCATTCAATATCACTGCGAAGGGGATCGTGGACCTTATCTGCCGGCTTCTTCATATGCGCTTGTGCACAATCTGGAGATGGGAGGGGCTAAGCGCGGTGTATTTTCATTTTGCATGTGCCCTGGAGGGTTTATGGTTCCCGCGGCTACTGCTCCAGGGGAGATCGTTATCAACGGGATGAGTCCATCCCGCAGGGACTCTCGCTTCGCCAACTCGGGTATTGTCGTGAGCGTGTCGGAAGCTGATGCACGCGACTCAAACGGACCGCTCGCTTTGCTTGAGTTTCAGGAAAACGTAGAGCGACTTGCTTGTGCGATGGCGGGAGGTACGCAGGCTGCACCCGCGCAGCGGTTGGTGGATTTTGTAAATGGCAGGGTATCGTCTACCTTGGCTGAAACATCGTATCAGCCTGGTGTTGTTCCAATTGACCTGCGGGGAGTATTACCGGATTTTGTCAGCCGGTCGTTGCAGGCAGCGTTTCGCGTGTTTGGAAAGAAGATGAAAGGATACCTCACCAACGAAGCACAGGTTGTAGCGGTAGAGAGCAGGACGTCATCGCCCATACGCATTCCTCGTGATGCGGAGACACTCATGCACCCGCAGGCGCGGGGATTGTTTCCGTGTGGCGAAGGAGCTGGATATGCTGGTGGAATCATGTCGGCTGCGATGGATGGTGAGCGATGCGCAGAGGCTTTTGCGCGTGTATTTAGTTTGAAGAAGTTGTAATGAGCGTTAAGAAAACAGTGGTTGTCGGAGCATCGCCCAATAGGGGCCGGTACGCATGGATCGCCAGTGAGATGCTGCAGGAATACGGTCACCCTATTGTCCCCCTTGGCATTCGTTCGGGAGAGATAGCCGGTGAATCCATTATAGACATCCGAACCAGGCCCGAGATACCTGATGTGGATACGGTGACGCTGTATCTGGCCCCGCCGAACCAACAGCAATGGTATGATTACCTGATCAGTCTTAAGCCGAAACGCATCATTTTCAATCCCGGTACTGAAAACCCTGAATTCGTGAGGCGCGCCAGGGAGGCCGGCATAGAGACAGTGGAGGCGTGTACCATGGTATTGCTTAGATCGAGACAGTATTAGATGAGTTTTTCCAACAAATGGAACTGATCAACTAATAGTTTAGTTAGCCTAAAGTAGGGGGTCTTTTTTGCTCCGAAAGGGGGGTAATAATTGTGTTAAATCATTCTTCTTTTCGCCTTAAAAGACCTATTTTTGTGGGTTGTAAACTTTGAACATGACCGACGTAAAAGGCTCAGTTGCCGTTGACTATTCAGCAAGCAATATTCAGGTTTTAGAGGGATTGGAAGCCGTCCGGAAACGGCCGGCGATGTATATAGGGGACGTTGGGATCAAAGGGCTTCATCACCTTGTTTGGGAGGTGGTGGATAACTCGATCGATGAGGCGCTCGCAGGGTACTGCGACGAAATCGTAGTCAACATTCACGAGGACAATTCCGTAAGCGTTGAGGATAATGGCCGGGGTATTCCCACGGACATGCACCAGAAGGAAAAGCGGTCGGCCCTGGAGGTTGTCATGACCGTGCTTCACGCGGGTGGCAAGTTCGACAAGAACACGTACAAGGTGTCCGGTGGCTTGCACGGTGTGGGTGTGTCCTGTGTCAACGCCCTGTCTGAAGAACTTACGGCTACCGTTTACCGTGAGGGAAAGGTGTTTACCCAGCAATACGAAAGGGGACGCCCCAAGTTTCCCGTTCGGGTCATAGGAGAATCTGCCCGCCGTGGCACGACAGTCCATTTCAGGCCTGATCCGCAGATATTCCAGGTTACAGAGTATAACTACGAAACGGTGGCTTCCCGCCTCCGTGAGCTGGCATTCCTGAATCCCAGGATTCGGATTACGTTAAACGACTACCGCGATCGTGACGAGAATGGCCAGCCCAGATCGGAAACGTTTTACTCTGAAGGCGGCCTGAGGGAGTTTGTAGAGTATATCGACTCGACGCGCGAAAAGCTCATTCCCGAGCCCATCTACATCGAAAGCAACAAGGGAGACATTCCGATCCAGGTGGCGATGAGCTACAATACTTCCTTCACGGAGAATTTGATCTCTTACGTCAACAACATCAATACACACGAAGGGGGTACCCACGTAGCCGGATTCAGAAGGGCATTGACCCGCACGTTGAAGTCGTACGCCGATCGCTCCGGTCTGCTCGACAAAGTAAAGATCGATATCAGCGGGGACGACTTTCGCGAAGGCCTTACGGCCGTGATCTCAGTGAAGGTCGCTGAGCCCCAGTTTGAAGGTCAGACCAAGACTAAGCTGGGTAACTCGGAAGTGATGGGCGTGGTCGATCAATCGGTAGGTGAAATTCTTCAATACTATCTCGAAGAGCACCCGCGTGAGGCGAGGCTGATCGTCAACAAGGTTATTCTTGCGGCGCAGGCCCGTCACGCTGCCCGAAAGGCTCGCGAAATGGTGCAGCGCAAGAACGTGCTGACCGGCACCGGGCTCCCGGGAAAGCTTGCCGACTGCTCCAGTACGGATCCTTCAATTTCCGAGCTATACCTCGTTGAGGGAGATTCAGCAGGAGGTTCGGCGAAGCAGGGTCGCGACCGCGTGTTTCAGGCCATCCTGCCGCTGAGAGGTAAAATCCTGAACGTGGAGAAGGCTCAGGAACACAAGATTTACGACAACGAAGAAATCAAGAACATTATCACAGCGCTTGGCGTTTCTTTTGGCACAGCCGAAGACGCCAAGGCGTTGAACCTTGATAAGCTCCGGTATCACAAGATCATCATCATGACCGATGCCGATGTCGACGGCAGCCACATCCGGACGCTTATCCTCACGTTTTTCTTCCGTTACATGCGTGAGCTCATTGAACAGGGCTACGTATACATCGCGCTTCCGCCACTTTATCTCGTAAAGAAAGGGAAGGAGGAGCGCTATTGCTGGACCGAAGAGGAGCGGGAAGCTGCGACACGTGAACTCGGTGGAGGCAAGGATGATTCAGTATCCGTGCAGCGTTACAAGGGCCTTGGTGAAATGAATCCTGAACAGCTGTGGGCAACGACCATGGATCCCGAGCGGAGAACCCTGAAGCAAGTCACCATAGAATCGGCAGCTGAAGCAGATCACCTCTTCTCCATGCTCATGGGTGACGAGGTGGCGCCACGCAGGGAGTTCATCGAAAAGAACTCGAAATACGCCCGCGTGGACATTTGACAATCGGTGTCAGAAAGTTAAGGTAGATTTTCAGGAGGACGGTTTTCCCGTCAGAGTATGGCTGGTTGGGGACTTATCTGCCGTAACGGGAGGTTAGTCCCTGACTTGATGTTTTGAATTTGTCGGTATACCTTCCGGTATACATTATTGTTTAATCGGTATTAGGAATGAGTGAGGCGACGGTTACAACGGCGGATAGAATTTCCCAACAGATCGGCGAGAGTAACTACATCAGCCGCGATCTCAGTTGGTTGCAGTTCAACTACCGTGTTCTGGATCAGGCCAGGGACACGAACAGGACCATCATTGAACGACTCAAATTCTTTTGTATTACCGCTTCCAACCTCGACGAATTCTGTACGATCCGACTTGGTAGCCTTTACAACTATATCGACTACGGCAAGGCACGGTACGACTACAGCGGACTGCGTGAAGAACCATTCCGCAAGTTGCTGCTGACCCGCACCAAGGCTTTCTTTAAGGATCAGAACGACTACTACATAAACGACCTTAAGCCCCTCTTCGAGGAGAATGGCTTCGTGATACGCGGCTATGAATCTCTTTCACAAGAGGACATCGACCGCGTGAACAACTATTTCCTGCGGACCATTTTCCCGATGCTTACGCCGATGGTGTTCGATAACTACCACACCTTCCCAACCCTGGCAAACAACAGGCTGCTGGTAGGAGTGGTGACGCGCAACCCGATTGAAAGTCAGGAACAACACAAGGCCTCTTTTGTCCAGGTGCCCCATAACCTGCCGCGTTTCTACGAAATTGAGCGCGATGATCTCATACAGTTTGTGCCGATCGAGGAAATCATCAAGCACAACATCGGGCACCTGTTCCGCAACGTCGAGATCATCTCGACGAACTTGTTCCGGGTAAACCGTAATGGCGACTTCACACTGGAAGAAAGTGAAGATATCGAATCCAACTTCCTGGAAGAACTTAAACGCAAGCTAAAGTCGCGCCGTACCGGTCGCGTGGTTCGTCTCGACATCCAGGGTGAACCCGACCCCTGGTTAACGCGACTGCTTCGGATACAATGGGATATCGACGAGTACAATCTCTTCCCGGTTCCTGAGGAAAGCCTGGTCGACTTTACCGGGTTGCATCAAATTGTCAACCATAAGCAGTTCCGTCATCTGCGCCGGCCCGTGCCGGATCCGATCAAGCCGCTCAATTTCCCGGAACAAGACTCAAAGGATCTGTTCGAAGTGCTGAAGGAGCGCGACATCCTGCTCCATCACCCATACAATTCGATGGAGCCTGTTCTCGAATTGCTGGAAAAGGCGGCTGACGATCCGTATGTGCTCTCGATCAAGATGACGATATATCGCGTTGCGCGCGATTCCCGCGTGACGGCCGCGTTGCTCCGCGCTGCCGAAAACGGCAAACACGTCTCTGTACTGTTTGAGGTTAAAGCCCGTTTCGATGAGGAAAACAACCTGCGCGAGGCACAACGACTCCAAAAAGCGGGATGCTTCGTTATTTACGGTATCAGCAGCCTGAAGACGCATACGAAACTGCTGCTGATCGTCCGCCAGGAAGATCAGGATACCGTATATCGCTATGTGCACCTGTCGAGCGGCAACTACAACGAAGTAACTTCCCGTATGTACGTCGACATTGGGTTGCTGACGACACGTGAGGTATACGCACAGGATGTGTCCGACTTCTTCAACGTCATCACCGGCCACTCGCAGCCGTTCGCATATCGCAACCTGATTACGTCGCCGCGTGACATGCGCATTCAGCTTTGCAACATGGTGCGGAAGGAAGCGGAAAACGCGGCGCGTGGATTGCCATCGGGAATTGTCATCAAGATCAACTCCCTCCAGGACAAGGAATTCATCGATGAGCTGTATGCCGCATCCCAGGCCGGCGTGCCCATCAAGTTGATCGTGCGCGGAATGTGTTGCCTGCGGCCGGGTCGTCCGGGCTTAAGCGAAAACATCGAAGTACGTTCAATAGTAGGAGAGTACCTGGAGCACTCGCGTATCTATTATTTCCACAACTCAGGTGACCCTCGTGTCTACATTGGAAGCGCGGACGCCATGGTACGAAGCTTTGATCGCCGCATAGAGTCGCTCTTCCTGCTCGAAGAAGAAATCCTAAAGAAGCAGGCCATCAACAACCTGCGCTACAACCTGATGGATAACGTCAACACCTACATCATGAAGGAAGACGGCAGCTACATCAAACGCGAACCCAACGGCGAACCCCCGTTCAATATCCACAAGGAATTCTACCATGTGACGAGGGAGATTATTAATGAGGCGAGATTGTTTTGACGTGTTTACGTGTTTACGTCGCGTACTGATCCAAATGTGTGCTGATATCTGGGACGGCGCACGGCTTTGGATGCCAAGTCAACGTAAACACATAAACACGTACGCACGTAAACACATTATCGGTACTGATAATACGACGGGCACTCCACATTCCCATGCAACGCTCTGATAGGCACGCGGTAGTTGAGCATGAACTCGTGAGAGCCGTTTGAGAATTGGTTGATTTCTGACTGAGTCCAGTCGTACGAATATCCAAAGTGGAGTCGTTCGCTGATCTTGAGATCGATGAAGGTCATGAGAGCGTCTACGTTACGGTAGCTTGCGCCAACGCTAAGGACGTCGTGAATGATGAATCCCAGGTTGAAGTCGAATGACAGCGGCTGGTTTTCCTGCGCCCGCAGGAGGAATGAAGGGTTGATCTTCACTTTTTCCGTGGCATCCAGGGGAGCAACGAATCCGCCGCGGATGAAGTAATAGCGCGCCTCACGGATTTCGGTGAGGAAGCTTTCTATTGACGTCACCACGGCGTTGTTCAGCAGGAAGGGAACGGATGCGCCGAGGAAGAAATTTTTCTTGTTATACAGGATACCGACGCCGAAGTTGGGTTTGATCTCGTTGAAGAAAGCGGAGAAGGAAAGGTCCTCCGGATTCTGCAGGTCGAGCTTACTGAAGTCAGCCCCCAGCATGTTGAATCCCGCCGAAATACCCATCGACAGTGTTGACTTGGGAAAGCGAAGCATATACGAGTAGTACCCGTATACGTTGTTGTTGGAATAGCTACCGATCTCGTCGTGGTTAACCAGCATGCCCACGCCGATCTTGCCCTTGATGATCGACGTGTGCGCGCTGACTGAAAACGTTTTGGGCGCGCCCGGGAAGTTCACCCACTGGTTGCGGTACATCGCCGTGGCGCTGAGCTGGACGTGATTACCTGCATAGGCAGGGTTGATCACCAGCTCATTGAAGTAGTACTGTGTGAATACAGGGTACTGCTGCGCCCACACGCCGAAGCTTGTGGCCAACAACCCGCAAAAAATTAATGCACACCTAAACACGTTGCCCATTTTTATTAGTTAACAATTTCAAGGTAGCCGGCTACCGGTTTCGAACCATCGCCCTTGTCGACCACGTAGAAGTAGGTTCCATCCGGCAGGTCGTTACCCATCACTGTAATACCGCGGTTCGCGCGACCATCGAAGAACACATCTATGTTGTCGTAGCCTGCCGCTTCATACACCAGTGTACCAGCGCGGTTAAAGATCCGAACGATGTTGTTCGGGAAGTCTGAGATACAGTTGATATGGAACAGGCGGTTCAGGTCATCGCCGTTGCGCGAGATACCCTGGAACGGCCGGATCTCAGGCTTGATTTCAACGTCCTTCGTAGTCGAGCAGCCCAATGCGGTGGTCATCGTCACGGTGTAAAGACCCGCGGGGATGTTAGCCAGGTTGGGACCGTTGATCGTCATGCCGTTGTACGTCCATTCGATCGATTCAACCTGCACGTCGTTCGTCGGGAACACGCTCAGGTAACCGTCTTCCGTGTCGCAGCTTGCAGGCACGATCACGAAGTCGAAGTCAGGATATTCGTGCTGTTCAATGATGTCAGCAGTAGCTGGAGGAGAAACACAGCCTGTTATCTTGCTCGTGGCCGTAACGGTGTACGTACCTACTGCCAGGCCAGTGAAGTATTCACCGGTAAAATCAGGCGTAGCTTTTACTGTCGATCCAATGTACCAATTGAAGATATAGTCAGACGTGTTGCCGCCAACCGATGCAGTAAGAGCACCGTTGTCTTCCACGCAGCTCGTCACATTCGAGAGCACTTCCACATCTACAGCAGGCACCATGTCGTACGATTCGCCGATCGTGATCGTGGCTGTTCCGGTACATCCTGATACTATGTCGGTAGCGCGTACCGTGTATTGCATAGCCTTGAGGTTGCCAGGCTCGGAACCTTCGTAAACAACTGCTCCGGTATCGTCAGCACCCTCAAACCATTCGAAGTGATAGCCTACGATAGAACCGTTCACGGTAGCCGTTGCCACACCGTTAGGACGTGCCGGGTCGCAGTTAGAAAGCGGTGCAAGACCCATGGCCGTTACTACCGGCATGACTTGCATGTTTTCTACTGTAACCGTGATCGGCTCAGTAACGCAGCCTGCGTCCGAATTGTCGACTGCAACCACAGTGTATTGACCAGCAGGCAGACCGAGGATTTCCTTGGCCGGTTGAGCCACGGCAGGGAAGTCTGTCGTAGCCTTCACATCGCCGCCAATGAACCAGTTGTATGTGTAGTTGTTCGCACCTGGCGATGTCACCGTAGCGAATACCGATCCGTCGTCAACAACACAGTTCGTCAGCGGAGCGGCCGATGCTGTGATTGTGATCGGACGAACCTCGACAGGAACTACATACGTTTCAGTAGTCGAACAAGCGTTGTCAAGGTTGATTACTTCAACCGTGAAGGTAGCTTCAGGCTGACCTGCAGGTATCGTAAATCCTGTGAAGGATCCGTCGTTGTCCGCTGTGTGACGCAGCGGTCCTGTGGTACCTTCACCATCATACCAGTTGTAGCGATAGTTGGTACCGTTACCCGTTGCGTTCACGTGCAGTTCACCCAAGATGTTGGACGGTTGCAGACAGCGGGTAGGAGTGACGAAGTCGACAAACGCTATACCCACTGTACCTGTGATCTGGTCTTCGATTACAAATTCCACCAATGCGGCGGCACAGTTATTAGCCGTATTGCGGGCTTCAACGTAGTACGTTCCTGGCTCGATACCTGCGATGGTATTGGCAGGACCACCGATAGGGTTCATGTCAGCGTCGTACCACGTGAACTCGTAGTTGCCCAGGCCAACAGGTACGCCGTTCTCCCTAACAGCGGTGATCGTAGCCGACGTATTGTATACATCGCATCGGGTGAGATGCTCGACTAACACATCCGCGCTGGCAATGCTCACGATCGGAGGATTGTCGAAAATCTGGAACGTTGCGGTCGACGAACACGCCGTGTTTACCGCAGAGTTGTTGATCACCTCAACTGTGTAGAACCCGGCGGGCAGATTCATAGCAATGGAGTTGTTGGCATTGGTTGTACCTGATGTATTCGTACCCAGTACAGGCGCAGTAATATCCTTGCCTTCGTACCAGTTGATAATGTAGTCAGCCGGATCTGCGCCGCCATCAATTGTGAGCTCGATGCTACCGTTGGCAACGATGCCATCGCAATTGATGTTTGGATTGATTCCGTCAGCCACGATTACCGGATCGGAGACGTTGTGGAGAAT
>QGUY01000421.1 GCA_003242315.1 Bacteroidota bacterium | reverse complement strand
AAACCATGGGTAGACCCAGGAATATTATTTCCCGTCGGTTTAATACCGGTAATTGGCGGCCCTGGAAAAAGGTAGGCTCAACATAGAAGGAGAACACATTTTTCCGATCGTCTGGAAGAGTCGGCTTTTCGTCTTTTGGTTGAATATAATCGAGAAAGCACAAGAAGGAGACAGGGAGAAAGACCTCGAAAGCATGCGTACAGGCCCCTGGGGAAGCCGGGTAAAAAAGGACGTCGAGATCAATATGTGCTGGGGCGAGTATTACAAAGGAAAGTGGACGTCGCCCAAATCGTCGGACCTGCGAGATCCGGTAGTGCTCAAGGACCTGGAAAAATTCGATTCACAAAGCATTTTGTTGTATGCACGCAAGGAGAAAAAAGATCCCAAAGCGTCAGAGCACCTAATCTTCTACCTTGTTTATGCGACGGCTCCATTTGCCTTAAAGACCATCACTTTTACAAGCAAGAATGCCCCTCCTATCCTCGGCGATTTCACGCTCGCCGATCCCATGACGGCAAGTGTGATATTTTTCAACTATGGATTATTCCGTTCACCATATGAAGGGTCCAATCCCTCCACGTTGCATGCAACGCTGCTAAGAATGCGTTCCAGGGAATTGCAGGTGAAGGTGCAACAGCCAGAACTTGCGGCAACGTCAACGATCACCGAAACTATACTGACTAAATCGAACAACCTGTTTCCAGGCTTCCGCTTGTTGCCCATGCGACATATAACGGAAAATCAGTACCAGGCGCCTTTTGTGTACCAGGATGAAAGAAGCGTGTTTCTCGCCCAACCGCAGGAAATAGTCACGACCCCGCTGTGGATCTACGATGGCTTCTATGATCTCGGCCTTACCAAAAAGCCGGACTTAAAAGTGAAGATTCCGCCTATGGTTGAAAAACCCATAGTAACCAAGCCGCCTAAAAAAGGAATACCCGATCCTATTGGACCTGTTGTGAATCCCGAGCCTTGGCAACAGCTGGTAACGAACTTCAATGAAAACTACAAAACCGTATTGCCCACCGCAGGCGGCTTCCAATTCGACCAGGGCAATTTCGGACCCGGCGGGAAGATCCCTTCACTGAACGACCTGGCTAATGCGGGTAATGTAAATATCTGATCACTCTAAAATTCGAATCGTATGGCTACTCCAAGTCAATATATCCTACAGAATAATTTCCATAACTATACCCTTTACGAGTTTGAGAAAAAGATTGGCGGCAAACTGATATTATGGCGCAGGCCCAAGCGGCAGCTGAAGTATGCCTTCGCAAATCATTATCATCCTTACGTGGATGAGCTAATCCAGAAATTGAATGTAGAAGGACTGGCGAAGATGCTGGATGTGACCTTCCTCGAAGGATTGCAGGACGACCTTAGCACATCCTACACAACTTCCTCCGATTATGTAACTACGTTTCCAAAAAACGAAATCGATGTCAGCGATGAGGGCGCCTATTCGATTTACAACTGGGAACTCATGTATCACGCCGTTGTCGCCATCGCACAACACATGAGCAACAACCGCCGGTTCGCAGAAGCGCAGCGATGGTATCATTATGTATTCGACCCGACCAGTAACGACAAATCGGTTCCAGCTCCACAGCGTTTCTGGAACTTCCTGCGCTTCCGGAAAGAAACTTCCCCCGTCTTTATTCAGGAGATGTTGCAGGAATTAAGCAACCCTGGCGACTCCGACCTGAAAAAGCGAATTCAGAAGAGTATACAGGCGTGGCGAGACAAACCTTTCCAACCGCACGTTATCGCTCGCGGTCGTTACCTCGCATACCAGATAAAGGTGGCAATGATGTACCTGGATAATCTCCTGGCATGGGGTGACGACCTGTTTACTCAGAATACCCGCGAAACGATCAATGAGGCAACGCAGATTTACGTTCTCGCCGCCAACATATTGGGGCCAAAGCCGCAGAAAATGCCTCCACGGCGAAAGACCCCTCCCAAAACTTTTGCCCAATTGAAGGCAGCAGGCATTGACGACTTTGGCAATGCGCTTATTGAAATGGAGAATGACTTTCCTTTCAATACTATGCCTACCACCACCAACAGCACCGACGAAGATGCGGTGAACGCAGTCTTCGGGATTGGTCGATCCCTGTATTTCTGCATTCCGCCCAACGACCAGCTACTGGCCTACTGGGACAAAGTGGCGGATCGACTCTACAAGATCAGGCATTGCATGAACATTGAAGGTATTGTGCAGCAATTGCCATTGTTTGCCCCTCCCATCGATCCGGGATTATTGGTGAAAGCGGCGGCGGCCGGATTGGACATCAGCAGTATTGTCAACAATATCAATCAGCCTGTCTCCAAGATCCGAAGCTCCCTGCTGCTGCAAAAGGCGTTAGAACTGTGCCAGGAGGTGAAATCGCTAGGCAACGCGTTGCTCACCGCCATTGAAAAGAAAGAGACTGAACACATCAGCCTCTTGCGTCAGCAGAATGAGGAAAATATTCTGAAGCTAGTACAGGATGTGAAGTTTATGCAATGGAAGGAAGCCGAAGCCGCGACGGAAGCACTGATAAAAACGCGCAACACAGCGTTCGAAAGATACCGCCATTACAAGCTCATTCTCGGCGCTAATGCCAGTGACCTCGACAAACTAAAGACTCCTGCTCTTACGCGCCGGCCTTTTATACACTTCTCCAACCCCCCAAACCGTCATAAAT
>QGUY01000420.1 GCA_003242315.1 Bacteroidota bacterium | reverse complement strand
ATAAAGCCTTGTTATTTTTTCAAAAACATACCCTTCCGAAAAAAAAAATATCAAACGAAATCAGTTTGTCTTTATCGATGAAGATGTTGCCTTGTTGTTCGAAGGGGAGGAATATGTTGAGACCCACCGACTTTCCTTTCGCCCGGTGTGCACCGCGATTGCCGGCTTCCATGATTCCGCCTCCTCCACCGGTGATGACTCCATAGCCATGCTGAACGAGACGAAACGCGATCTCTTCAGCCATTTGGTAGTACGGATGAAGTTGGGGAGTGCGTGCAGATCCGAATATGGTAACGCAAGGTCCGATCTTTGCAAGCTTCTGAAACCCTTCCACAAACTCTGACATCACCTTGAAGATCACCCACGAATCGGAGCTCTTTATCTCAGCCCAATCTTTTTCCTTGAATGCTTTACGGATACGTTCTTCTTCCTCGTTCTGTAACCTTAATTGTTCCGCGCCCATGATAGAATGATTAGTTAAAAAACATGATTTGGTGCTTAGCTCAAAAAATGGATATGCAAAGTACCCAATTGGCGTCTCAGCCGGATTTCGAAAACCGCCCCCTTTCTTACATGTGTGGGTTTAGAAAATATCGTCCATTGCTTTTGACAGCCTGTCAAATTCAAACGCAAATCCGGTGCCCATTATTTTTTGCGGTGACACATTAGCCCCTTCCAGCGCCAGGGATGCCATTTCGCCCAAAGCCAGCCGCAAGACAAACGCAGGCACGGGAGGCAAAAACAGGGTTTTTTTCATGGCGCGGGCGACGGCACGCGTAAACTCGCGGTTTGTGACAGGGTCAGGCGCCACGGCGTTGTAGGCTCCGCTCAGCGCATGGTTTTCAATGGCAAAGGCATACATCGCGCATATGTCGCGGATATGAATCCAGTTCATGATCTGCTCACCGCTTCCCAGGGGCGCACCCAAACCCCATTTCACGGGTCCGGAAAATCGCTTCAACAGGCCTCCCTCCGCACTTAGCACCGGGGCTGTCCTGATCTTCACAACACGGATACCCAGCGATTGGAACGCGTCAGCAGCAGCTTCCCATTGCACACAAACATCCGCCAGGAAGTCGTTACCGGGGGGATCGTCTTCTGTGAAGGCCTCAGGCCTGCTGCGTGTCCCATAAATGCTTATCCCTGCAGCACTGATGAAGGTATGTGGCCTGGCGCCCGAGTCCTCCACAGCACGACGCAGCAGTGCAGTGGATTGTGTGCGACTCTCGAGAATTTCTCTTTTGTAGGATTTCGTCCAACGACGTGCACCGATGTTGGCGCCCGCGAGGTTGATAATGACGTCCTTGTTCTTTACCGCTTTCGGATCAACCCGACCTTCCTTGGTATCCCACAGATAGGTCGCATAGCGACTGTTGCCGCGCTTACGAACCAGGTGTGCTACCTCATGCCCACGCTCCCGCAGCACTTCCGACAGGTGCGAACCAATAAGCCCATTGGCGCCGGCAATGAGGATGGATTGTGGCTTCATGAAGCATACGTCCCTGCATCAAAGCTATGGGAAATTGAGCACACTATGTATCCTATGTAACTAGAACGAATACCCCACCTTCACACTGAAACTGGTTCCCGGACTTACACTGCTGAACAACTTGTCTGTTGCCCGAAATGAACGGAATACATATTCACGCCTTGCGGCAAGAAGGTTGCTCACATTTACCCCAACCTGCAGCCGTTCATCTTTACCAAAGTGCCGGGTAGCACTGAAATTCACACTGTGAAAAGGCAATGAAAAAACATCGGGTTTGTCGGCGATGCCAACGTATGTCAATGTTTCACCCTGGACGTTGTAGTACAATCCCGCTTCAAGTCCGTTCATTTTGCCCGTATAGAAAACACCGGCATTCACGATGTAGGGTGCCTGACCTGCCATTTGCCGCGTCGGCGGGACAACTTCGTCCTCCCTCGCATTGCGCACGCGCGAATTGTACTCTGTAACGCTCATGTCGACGCGTGATCGGGCGATTGTTACGTTGGCATTGACCGAAAAATTATCCAGCGAAGGCGACAAAAACGACAGACGCTGCCTTGCTTCGAGCTCAACGCCGTAGACAACGCCGTCACCAACATTGCGCGGCTGAAAATTGTTGGGCGCCTGTACGTACTGGACCATTTCGATGGGATTGTTGAGGCGTTTGTAAAACACACTAGCCGCTAGTGTTTGTCCTGATTCCTGAAACGCCTCCCATCTGAGATCAAGATTGTCAATGTCGGTTGCCCTGAGGTTTCCGTCCCAAACAACCTCACCCGATGGTGCTACATACCTGAAGAATGAACCGATAAAGGTACGACCAGTGAGAGGGTCGAGTATTTCCGCGTAGGACGCCTCCTTGAACGAAGGGCGTGCAATGGTTCGTGCATATGAGAACCGAAGATTCTGACTATCACCAGGCGAGTAGATCACATTGACCGATGGAAAGAAATTCAGATCATCAAGAACTATTTCGCTGTTCAATTCAAGACCTTGCTGGTTAACGCCGGAGTATCGGAGCTCAAACTGCTCAGCCCGTAAACCCGCTATCGTTCTCAAACGCTTGCCTACATTGAATTCCACCGACACATATCCAGCTGTGGTGACACTTCCTGACTCAAATGCATTTGGGTTGAAGGGTATAAACAAGGGCGCATATCGCGTACCCCGCGTACCCGATGCATTCATGGGCCAGAGATTCTCGGGGC
>QGUY01000131.1 GCA_003242315.1 Bacteroidota bacterium | reverse complement strand
AAGATTCTTGCTCGTTTCGCCTCGCAGTTGCCCGGTTTGATCCAGGCCGCAATGTGTATAACAATAACTTCTGGAGAAACAATTACAGACTCAACACATCGTACAACTTCACCGATAAGCTGAAGGTGACCGCTATGGGTGAATACATCAAATCCGGATCGGATAACCGAGGATACCTGAGTTCCAGCGTCTTCATATGGCATCACCGTCACACCAACTTCAACCAGCTAAAGAATTACAGGGACTACGAAGATGTTCACATACAAATACCAGGCGACGACGAGCCACCTAACTGGCAGCATACCTTCTTCTCGAATCCCTACTTTGAACAGGAGGTGTTGGTACAACCTAACGACAAAGACCGCTTCCTCGGGAACCTATCAGTAACCTACGATTTCACTGACTGGCTCAGTCTCATGGTGAGGACAGGTACCGACTTGTGGACCGACACGCGCATCAACGTCGACCGCTACGAACGCACGCGGAACGGGGCAAGACGCGCAGGGCGGTACAGTGAAGAAGTGCTGCGCAACCAGGAAACAAATCACGACTTTATTCTAACGCTCAACAAGATTTTGGGTGACATCGCGCTGACGGTGCAGGCCGGAGGAATCCAGCGAAAGAACTACTACAAGATGAATTATACCCGCGTAGAAGAACTGACGATCGACCGGCTGTACAACCTGGGCAACAACGCCAGCCCGAACACGAACGAAAGTGCCATTATGGAATCACAGGTCAACAGCGTATTTGGTTCGGCCACGATCGGATTCAAGGATTTCCTGTTTGTGGATGTAACCGGTCGTAACGACTGGTCGAGTACGCTGCCATCGGGAAGCAATTCATACTTCTATCCCTCAGTTTCCCTTAGCGCGGTGCTCACAGAAATGTTCCCCGGACTATACAGCCATACACTGTCGCTCGTAAAGCTTCGCGGCAGCTGGGCGCAGGTGGGTAACGATGCCCCTCCCTACAAATTGCAGCAGGTATTCCTTCCGCAAGGGTTGTGGGATGGAAGCGTTCCCAAGTTCTCCGAAAGCAAAGAAATCGCGAGCAGAGGGTTGAAACCTGAAATTACAACCGGGCTCGAATTAGGTGTCGACATCCGCTTTCTCGACGGAAGAATCGGACTCGATGCTGCTTACTACGAGCAATCAACGCGTGATCAGATCCTCGCAGTTGACATTGCACGCAGTTCAGGATACAACAGCCGCGTGCTGAATGCCGGTGAGATCACGAACAAAGGCGTTGAGATCAGCCTCAGTGGAACCATACTCGAACTTCCCAACGGCCTGACCTGGGATGCGAGCGTGAACTTCGCCAAGAATGAAAGCCTGGTGGTAGACCTTGCTCCCGGTCTGAACACATACGTGCTATGGACAGATCGCGGAGCATCACTGGAAGCCCGTGTTGGACAACCCTACGGTTCTATCTACGGTGTGAAGTTCGCGCGCACTGAAGACGGCCAGATCATCTTCAAAAATGGATATCCAACAACACTTCCCGGTCAACACGTGATTGGAAACATCACACCCGACTGGCTTGGAGGAATAAGCAACACCATCTCGTTCAAGGGAGTTACGGTCTCCGCTCTCATCGACATCAAAAAGGGTGGCGACATCTACGACATGGGCACGAGTCTGATGCGTCAAAATGGTATCACCGATGAAAGTGCTGTCGGAAGAGAAGAAGGCGTAATCGGAATTGGTGTGAAGAACATCGGCACTGAAGGTGAACCAATATATGTTCCCAACGATGTCGTTGCCTCTACCCGTACGTTCATGAGCTACTACAGCGGAAGGCAATACCACGAAGCAGCTGTGATGGACGGAAGCTATGTAAAACTTCGTGAAGCGTCTCTGACGTACGAACTCCCGAAAAAGTGGTTTAACAACATTTTCCTTCAGTCGGTCAGGGTCTCACTGGTGGGACGAAACCTCGCAATCCTGCATAAGAATACGCGGCACCTGGATCCCGAAATCAGCAGCGCTGACTTGGGTTACAACTACGGACAACTGCCCTCTACGCGTAGCATCGGGTTCAACGTAAATGTGAAATTCTAAACACAGCCAACCATGAGAAACAAGAATCTATCGATAAGAACGGCAGTGGTGTTGTTGGTGGGTCTCACGTTCTCCTGTACCGACGACTTCGAGGAAATGAATAGGAACCCCAACAGCCCGGTCGTAGTGGATGCACAATATCTCCTTCCGGAAGCACTACAGACTTCCATCGACAACTACTGGGGCAACAAGGCGAGAAACCAACGCCTCAACTTCGATCACGCGATGTCGTGGGTTCAATACCTCACCCGAAACATCTACGAGAACGAAGGCGACAATTACAACGTGCAACCTTCGGTAAACATTACCAACTGGGAAAAATTCTATTCCAGCGGATTGATCAATTTTCAAAAGATTATCGAAGGTTCGTCACCGGAATCGTCCAAGCCCCATAGCAACTACGAAGGTATAGGCTTGGGGATGCGTGCCTGGGTGTTTTCCCTCCTCACCGACGTGTGGGGCGCGATCCCGTACAGCCAGGCACTGTCGGGAACGGCCGATGAGCCCATCTTCGCTCCGGCCTACGACTCACAAGAGAAAGTATATGAGGGGCTTATAGCAGATCTCGCTCTTGCCAACGAGAAGCTCGATCCGGCAGGTCCCGCCATAAAAGGAGATATCCTTTTCAACGGAAACATCATGATGTGGAAAAAGCTGTTCAACTCGCTGCGATTTAAACTCCTCAACCGTCAAGCACACAAAGTGCCGGGCTCAGGCGCAGAGATGCAGGCAATGCTGGATGATCCCGCGACGTACCCGATGATCGACAGCAATGATGAAATCGCGCAGTTGAAATACGGATCTGTTCCCAGCAACAATCCCTGGAACGACATCCTGATTCAGCAAGGTCGTACCGACTGGAACATCAGCAGTACGCTGGTAGACAAGCTAAAAGAACTCGGAGATCCGCGTCTTGAAGTCTATGCGATCCCGGGAAACCTGGCTGGGGGTGTGATCTCGGGACATCCAAATGGACTGCCCGGAGAGATCGCCACAACCTACCTGGGTTACAGCGCAACGATCAATCCAGCTGTCTTTGCTACAACATCATCTCCGGCGGTCCTCATGAGTTACGCAGAACTGCTGTTCGTTAAGGCCGAAGCTGCTTTCGATGGAGACATTGCCGAAGACGCGCAAGCGCTGTTCGAACAGGCTATCAGCGCTTCCTTCGAACAATACGGACTGGACGTGCCTCCTACCTACATCGCAGATTTGGGTCCGCTAACGAAGGAGATTATCATGACACAAAAGTGGATTGCGTTGTTCGGACAGGGCATTGAAGCGTGGACGGAACTTCGCCGAACTGGTTATCCTGTCCTGCCGCCACATGATCCCCGCGCATTCTTCCAGAACGACGGCGTATTGCCGACGCGCCTCGTCTATCCTTCAACAGAATACTCGTTGAACGCAGACAACGTGGCACAAGCAGAAACGCTCAATGGCGGTCCAGATAATATGAAAACCACCATGTGGTGGGTTGAGTAACGAATAAAAGACTTCAACAAGAGATTTGAATCCTATGACTACCTCAAAAATATTGTCAATGCTAAGGTCAGCACTCGCGACCGTTCTGGCAATCGTAATCCTCTTGATCGCTACGTCATGCGAAGATGTATCCGATCTCGCTATCGAAAAGGTACCAGCTCCTGTAGTAGTCGAAGTAGAAGAGGTGGCTCCAAATTCCTTGGCGGCCACCTTCTTCGAACTCGACAAGACCGGCATGCTAGACAAGGATATCGGGATCATTCAGATACCCGTTCCGGGTCTCAGCGTAGATGTCTTCGCTGCAGGCGCGATGATTGGTACCTTCATTACAGACAGCAGCGGAAAAATCGAAGTTGAGTACTTGGATGCCAAGCCAAATGAATTTGCCGGGATGCATAAAGGAATTGCTTTCAGAATCTTCAAGTGAAAGCCAGCATGGAAGAAAAAGCAACAGACGGTCTTACTATCCATACTAACCCCTGGGTAGTGGATCGTCCTGTTGCCTTCCGCAAGAAACCGACTCACCACAGGTGGGTGACAAAGGCGCTGTGTATGGTAGTAGTGGGTTTACATGGTGTAGCTGTGTGATTGTCTCCGGGCCTTCGGGCTCGGAGCAATCGCGCACGCCCACTAAAAACTCCACTTAATCCGGATGTAGCCAGCCTTGACCAGCGCGCCAAAGTCGCCGTGAAAGTCTTCTCCATAAAACAACTGACCAATAAGGTCAAGGTCGAGATTCTGCTTTAGCGAAATCGTTAGTCCTGGATTAAAGAAGAAGGAATCACCACCTGGATAGCCTATCAACGCAAGACTACCATAAAAAAGCGGTGAGAACTGATACGCTGC
This sequence comes from Bacteroidota bacterium, assembly GCA_003242315.1. Lineage (GTDB taxonomy): Bacteria > Bacteroidota > Bacteroidia > Cytophagales > Cyclobacteriaceae > ZC4RG29. The sequence continues at coordinate 6,325 of QGUY01000131.1, read as the reverse complement.
CTGAATGAATGAAGACCATTTATATGGAGAAAGATCTCTTACCGTACCCGGCCGCAATCCTATGAAACTTAGGCCGAGCCCAGGATCGAATGTTCCCATTGAATTAAACAAGACGGAACCATTCAAGTAGAGCGAGCTCGGAAAAGAATAATCGACTGAGACTGCACCGAGGAGCAAGTTGTCGTATGAGGCGTTGACCGTTGTTTCTTTTACCTTTCGAAAGTAGGTAAGCTCTCCCTTATAGCCGGCTTTACCCAGGTTCCCGGCCCAGCCCGTACCCAACGCGAGGTCTCCCTGCGCGATGCCGCCCAGAAACTGCATATCATAACCCTTCTTGTTAATCTTCCACATACCCGCGGCCACGAACTCATTCCAGTCGTCAGCCATCTTGGCTGCAACTTCAATACTCGAAGCAACTCCGGTATAGTAGCTGATCCGAACGGCATCCGATCCGGGGCGCTCTTCATAGTCGAAATCAAAGTATGAATAAGCGTTGAACAGATCGTTAGGATTCCAGGCGAGATTTACACCCCAGTTGACGCGCTGCCTTCCCACCTTGATCTCCCAGTTGCCCTTAATCCATTGCACATAAAGCCGATCCGCCATGGTGTTCCAAAGCACCGATCGGTTGTTGATGACGTTGACGGACAAATCAAAATAGTCGTTGTTGGAATCGATCAAGCGATCATAGCCAGGAATGTCCTGAACGAGATCACCAGTGAGTATACGCGTTCGGATTTCTGCATACACAGTAAACGCGTCGTTGGCATACCAGGCAAAATTAAGACGGTTGTGCACCTGGTTTTGAAACAGGAGACTGTCGCCGATGTGAATGAAAGATGCCATGTCCTTCAAATAGCCACGCATCGCAAACTTCTCCGGCTCCTCCTGTGCAAAAGCCAGGTGGGCGAATAGTAGGCACAAACCGGCAAAAAGAACGCGCATTTTTACGATCTCACATCATCCGAAACAATCGCACCGTCGACAAGACGTATGAGCCTGCGAGCCTTATCCATCACACGTTGATCGTGGGTGGAGAAAATAAATGTGGCTTTCTGCTCGCGGTTGATGCGTGCCATGAGGTCAAGGAGGTTCTCGGTTGACACAGAGTCGAGATTTGCTGTGGGTTCATCAGCAAGAATAAAACGCGGGTTCGAAGCGAGGGCACGCGCCACAGCTACCCGCTGCTGCTGCCCGCCGGAAAGCTCCCCTGGCCGATGATCGGCCTTGTCGGCAATGTTCATCTGCTCCAGCAGTTCCTTAGCGCGGGCTACACGCTCCTTGCGACTGCGCTTCTGCAATAACATGATGAACTCAATATTTTCAAGGGCCGTAAGCACCGGTATGAGGTTATACGCCTGAAATACAAAACCAATGTTGTGGAGGCGAAAATCGATGAGGTCACTGTCCTTCATCCGGGAGATATCGACGCCGTCAATCATTACCGTACCGGACGTCGGCTGATCGAGTCCTCCAAGAATATTTAACAACGTCGTCTTGCCACAACCGGACGGTCCCACAATCGCGGTAAATTCTCCTTCCGCAATTTCAACACTGAGGTTGTTGATCGCGTGTACCGGCACCGACGTCTTGTGGTAGACTTTTGTGATGTTTGTTGCTTTTATGAGTGCAGCCATTGGCTTTGGTATTTCAGATTCAGACTCCGCGGATGGCATCGACTGGTTGCATCCTGATAGCCTTCCATGCGGGATACAGCGACGCGAGGATGGCCGTGATCAGAACCCCAATCACGATGGTTACATAATCGGATGGAAAGAGTTGAGGGTGCAACACACTCTCGTACCCGATGGATTTCAACCCCTCAGAGTAGTCGGACAGGTCTATACCTCGTTTTCCCAGCCAGGAAATCGTTAGGTATCCGGCCAGCAATCCAACCGGTCCACCCGCCGTGGAAAGAAACAACGTTTCGATTACTATCATCAGGAACACGCGACCTCGACGCGTCCCCAGTGCAATCATTACACCCACCTCCCGCACGCGTTCGAGTACGGCCATGAGCATCGTGTTCACGATTCCGAATGCAAGAGCAAGCATGATGATGACGATGAGCATCTGTAAGATCGCCCCCATCCATTGTTCCATGAACACAAGCAAGGGTGAAAGGTCGTGCCAGGAGCGCACCATTTCATTCGGAAAGGCCGCCTGCACTTGGCTTGCCAGAACGTCATCTTCTGTACCGGGAAACGTTGTGTAAGCTATCTCATGAACTGCGTCTCGAATACCCAGGAGACGGTTCAGGTCCTCACGAAGCACGAATGCTGAGCCCTCATCAATAGTGGTCGAACTTGCATCGAGAATACCGGCAACTCTGAAGCTTCCTGCAGTGATATTACCCTCAACATCCTGAAAGGTCAGTACGATTTTCGACTTTAGGCCGACCTTTAACTTTTCAGAAAGTCGTCTGCCCAGCAGTACCGGATGACCAGTAACGCCTTCGAAATATGATCCTTCGGAGATCAGAGAATCCAGAAGCGTGACACGGGATTCTTCGGCTGGTTCTACGCCGACAATTTTTACGCCGGTTGCCTGCCGGGACGATGCAATCATTCCGTTGACAATACTGCGCCGGGCAACGTGAGCAACGCTTTCGTTCTCTTCCAGGAACCTGACTATGCGTTCCGGTTCTGCAATGGTGAATTTGATGTCGAAGTCCTTTGTGAATTCCGGATGATGAATTTGTCCGTTGGATACGTCATGCCGGATAGATGTTTCGATGTAGCTCAGCAAAAAACTGTTCATGAAAGCAGCGCCAAACGTGAGCGACCATATACCAACGACCATAGCACCTATCACAACGGCACTTCGGCCTTTGTGTCTCCATACGTTCCGCCATGCGAGTATTGCCAGCATACGAATCAGTTTAGAGCCTCATCGATTCAACTACCTTCATGCGTTGTATTTTCCAGATCGGATAACCCGACAAGATGATCGCCATAAAAAAAATAGCATACGCCTGGTTCGTGAAGATCACCGGATCAAGCGAGAACGCATAGACAGGTTCCATGCCGAACGTTTCCACCATCTCGCCTACCTCTTCAGGGAAGCGAATTGGATTTTTGTTAAAATAGATGAGCACAGGGAGGCTAAGGCAGATGCCCGCGAGCACACCCATTACGCTCATCATCAATATTTCGAGGAACACGAGGCCCTGTAAGCGAAACCTTCGCATGCCGACGGCGATCATGACGCCGAACTCATAGATGCGCTCTGCCGTCATCATCAGGTAGGTTCCGAACATTCCAAATCCAATGACGAGGTACAGCACCCACAGCATAATTCGCCCGCTGACGTTGTCCAGCTCTATGTTTTGCACCAGTTCGGGAACCAGTTCCTTCCAGTCCATGACCTCGTACTCCTCCATATCAATTTGAGACCTGATATCACGAACGATTTTTTCCGTATGGTCGGGGTCGTCAATGAGCAAGGCAACTGTGGTAACCATGTTGTCAGCACCATAGAGCCATTGCGCTGTAGGCAGACTCAAATAAACGAGTTGATCGTTTTGCTGTGGAAGCGGAAAGCGGAGTATTCCCTGGACAGGGTACAGGCCGGCGGCGCTGGCGCCGTGGTAACCCTGCCCGAGTAACACCAGCGTATCACCAACCCCGATTTTGAGGTACTCAGCCAATCCCTGCCCGATCATCACCCCCTCATCGCCCGATGTCAGATATCGTCCCTCCACAACTTTGTCCTTCAGAAGGGTGAGCTGGTGCTCCCGTTCGGGATCGATGCCCATTACCATTGCGCCCTTCGTTTGCGTTCCGTGAGAAGCGAGTGCGAACGATTCAAGCCTTGGCACATACGCATCAACTCCGGGGACGCGGGTCATACTTTGTATTACAGACGTGTCCATCGGCATACTGTTATCGATGACCTTATCGTCCCAGTAGCCCTTCTTGTGAATTTGGATATATCCCGTGTGAAATCGCACGGAGTTCTCGATCATCTTGTCGTAGGACCCGAGTTGCATTGATCGCATAATACAGGCAAGCAACACGGCAAAGGTTATCGACAGGATCGTTATCAACGTCCTCCGCCGGTTTCTCCAGATGTTCCTGTATGCTAAGGTTAAATACATGTGTGCAAGTCGAGCGTTGGAATGTTGTTGAAGTGTTGAAGTGTTGAAGTGTTGGAGTGTTGGAGTGTTGGAGTGTTGAAGTTGGTGCGGACATTCGGTCGTGCTGAATATCCACTATCAACTCAATCACATTTCTATCTAACTCTTTTCATGTTCTGCATTGAGAAGAAATCTTCACTAATGCCGATGTCAAACTCGAGACTGAGGTAATCGATGACGGTTTTTTGTCTCGGGTTTTCGGCGGGAACCATTTCGAGGCGTGTGGGAAGAATACGGCCTCCAATCTCGCGAATGTTGCTTAGCGTAAGGGTGTTTACAAGCACGCCTTCCTCGTCGTAATACCGCACGAGCAGTTGGTTGTATTCCTTTTTATCAATGAAAGCGACGATCTTTCCCCACACGACCGGAGCTTCGGGTTTCGGATGAAGAATAATTCGGAATACAGGCTGGTTGTTGATAACGGAATCGGGACCACGCTCGTGGGTGTAGTCTTCGACGACCGATGATTCGCGAACAAGATCATCATTTGTAAAATCCGATCCCATCCACGACTGCATCATCATAGAGGGAGGAAGTTTTACAACACGGTCGATCGAAGGTTGCCAGTTCCACATTTCGTTCTTCCGTTTCAGAAAAGCCTGGCCTTTGTCGCGCGCCGGACCCGTAATTAATATCAGGCTGTACTCACGGCCAAGCGACCAGGCCTTCATGGTTACCTCACGCTGCCAGTCGGGACGCACAATCGTCATTTTCATTTCCGCTCGATTGGATTTGCCCTGCATCTTATCGTCTGCCCGTCTGATAATCTCCGTGGCGGTCTGCCCTGCGGCAGTGAAAGACACTGAGATGACGAGTATCCCAATAACCCATTTCATGTTTGCTGATCTTTTTTGCAGTACTTGTTGACAAGGAACTCTTCCAACTGATCGATGGAGTACACGCCTTTAAGAACGGTATATTGAACGCCAATTCCGTCACACAACGCCGCCAGCATTCGGGCCTCGTTAGCGGGATCGGGAATTCCGATTTTGTGGAAGAGATCTTCAATAAACTTGATATAAAACTGGTACCGGTCCGATGCCATCTTCCGCACGAAATCGAAGCGATCAATCTTGAACGTCAGTTCCATCATCAGGCGGATATGTTCAGACCGTTCGTGAAGCTGTCTGAACAGCTCACGAATCATATTCTCCAGCGTCTGGCGCGGATCATCAGCGACGAGCCGCTCCATAACGTCATCTGCCTGGGACATGGCGCTGAGCACCATCTTTTCGAGCAAGTCCTGTTTACTTGAAAAGTAATTATAGAGTAGTCCCTTGGAGACGCCCGCTTCCCTGGCGATTTCCGCAATGCTCGTGGCCTCATACCCCTTCTGTGCGATCAGACGGGAAGCTGCATCCATAATTTTTTGCATGCTTTCCTGCCTTATTTCGCGGTTTTGGGCCTCTGTACGGGGACTCATTTTATTTTTTGACTGAACGGTCGGTCAAACATAGCGGAGTGAGGCACACCAGTCAAGGAAAAAGGATTATATATTAGTCCATGGCCTCTCGAACCCCCACACTGAACGACTTCCTGCGCGGAAAATCGCCTCATACTCTCGCCCTTTTCGACCATTTTGTGAGCAGTTTTCGCGTGGTGGGCGCAATTACCCTCCACCCCGCAAAAACCATGATAGGGATTGCCACACAGCGTAAGCGCATTGCCTACATCACACGCCTCGGCAAGGATTTCATTCACGTGGTGTTCCCCTTTCAACGACCGTATTATGACAACCTATGCTTCCAGAAGATCGCACAGGTTCCTGGTACCAGCCAATACAATCATCATTTTCGAATGCTCCACCTGGAAGATGTCACCGATGAGGTAATCCAGTTCATGAAACTCGCATGGGAGGAAGGTACATAATGCCACTCCATCTTTTTTGCTTTTCCCTTTACACTTTACCTGTTAACTTATCTCAACAATCCACTTGTCATGTACCGTCATCTCATCATCACCATGTGCGCATGCTTTGTCGTTGAACTGGCATTGGCGCAGCAGCCTTTCAACGCCCGAACCCTTCAAACGCAAAAACCTCCGCTACATGGTCGACACTGGATGGCAATTACTGGCAAACCTCTTGCGGCAACAGCGGGAGCAGCAATGTTCCACAAAGGTGGAAATGCAGTTGACGCAGCCTGTGCTATGCTGGCTGCTACTTGCACGATGTGGGATGCCCTGGCC
>QGUY01000130.1 GCA_003242315.1 Bacteroidota bacterium | reverse complement strand
ACGCGCCTTCCGCGTTGCACTGTGTGTTGGTGACAGTGGCGGTTGCCGTGATCCCCGAAGGTTCGAGGATAACGTAGGGAATGTCACGGAAGCAACCCGTACCATCGGTAACCCTTACCGTATAAGTTCCGGGTTCGAGGTCGTAAAGACTGCTCGTCGTCGGACCGTGCGACCACTGATACGTATATGTTTCTCCGGTGTTGGCCGGGAACAATTCAATCGAACCGCCATAGGAGCCGTCACACGCGGGCTGCGTAACTTTTGCGTTGACAACGAAGGATTTCTTCGTAATGAGCATGACCGCGCTGGCCTCACAGCCTGCAGCGTCCGTGACAGTAACTCGATAAACGCCTTCTGTCAACCCGCTGATGTCTTCTGTTGTCTGACCGGTATCCCACGTATACGTATATGGAGCCGTACCGCCTTCTACAGTGAGATCAATAGCGCCTGACCCGTCGTCGAGACAACTCGTTTGCGATACAACCCATGTCAGTTTGAGCGTATTGTTCTCTTTGATATTCAGCGATCGCTGAGCGGAACAACCATTCGCATCCTTCACGGTTACGGTGTACGTGCCGGCGCCTATGTTCGTCAGATCTTTTGTCGTTGCGCCATTAGACCAGGTGTATGTGTATGGTTCGGTACCGCCACTGACGGTGACAGTAATAGATCCATTTTTCTGACCGCACGCAGGAAGCGTAGACTGTAGGGTAACCGTTAGTTGATTCTGGTTCAGTATTTCAAAACTCTTAGTTGCCGTACAACCTTTGGCATCAGTGACGATTACGGTGTAGGCACCAGCATGTAAATCTGCGAGGTCTTCCGTCGTCTGATCATTGCTCCATTGATACGTATAAGGAGCGGTTCCACCAGAAACGGTGATGTCAATAGCGCCGTTACCATTACCACATCCTTCAGAAGTTACAGTCCCCGCAATTTGGAGAGCTTCCGGTTCAGTAATCGTTGCGGAAAGTTTGAGTTCGGATCCCGCGGCGTCCTTCACGGTCACTTCATAGTTGCCGGCAGCAAGACCTTCAATTCCCGGCGTCGTGGCGCCAGTTGACCAAACATAGGTGTAGGGTTCCTTCCCTTGTTCAACCTTTACGAGTAACGAACCGTTGTTATTTCCATGACAATCGATTTGCTGAATTTCGAGCGAAGCCTTCAGTTCAGAAGCTGGCGGATCATCGGGCGGCATCGGGCAGGCACCCTCGAGTTTATCGTAGTAAACACACTGACCCGCCTTGTAAGCGACGATTGGATAACAACATCCTTCTTTCGTAGCACAATGACGGCCATTGTCCTGGCAGACGGTAAACGAAACAGTGAACTTCTTGAGGCGGGTTTCACCAAAGTTCGGTATGTCGTCAACCTTGAATCCGGTCAGATTGGTTTTCTTGTCGTGCCCGTACTCAATCTTCCAGCCCTCGGAGTTGGTGACATTGTACACCTTACCGCACGATACGGCAACGGTGTAGTGTGACAACGCATGGGATACTCTACCGTCGTGAGTAACTTCAAGCGTATAGCGAATACAGCCGTTATCTTTGATTTTAGCTTCAATTACCCGGGTAGAAAAGTCATTTTCGTCGCACGATTTTTCGTGTTTCTTGCCTTTACCCCCGCCGGTGGCCCAGGCCACACCCGTAAACAACAGCCAAACCGCAATCAGCACGTAAAATGTCCTTTTCATAGGCATGTTGGTTGGTTATTGCTGAATACCGGCCAAAGGGCATGTGCTTATTGATATGGCGGCCGGGGGAGGTTTCCGCCGACAGGCGGAAGATGGCGGCGATGGAAGGCTGTAGACAGGGGTTACTGCTTAAAAAGGCACAAAAAAACACCCGAAAAACGCGGTTTTTCGGGTGTCTGAGATGGGTAAGAGTGGCTTTTGATTACTTTCGTTTCAACAGGTCCTGAATCTTCTTCCGGGCCTCATCCTTGATTTGTTCCTTCACGTCAGCCGGGCGCGTTGCAGTGCCGGCAGTGTCCGTTGCCGCTCCAGTCGAGGTAGTGTCTTTCTTACCGCCCAGGAAGCCTTTAACGATTTCCTCAGCTTCAGTACCTTTTACCGCCTCGCCAATAGCTTTGCTGGCCTGCTCCTTGGCTGCGCTCGCCACAGCTTCCTTAACCTGGGCCTTTTGTTCATCGGCAATGAGTCGGAATTGCGGATTGTCGTAAGCCCCACCCAGTGCGACCGTCACAGGAATAACGTCTGTCGGATTGTTCGACCCGGTATTTTTATTGATAAACTGTTGCAGCTGCGAACCCATTTTCCCTGCAGGGACATTCATGGTGAGTGTATAGTCGATCGACCCGTCGAGGCCCGTACTACCAGCAACAGACGTCTTATAGTCTCCTATCCTGATGTCGAAAGGTTTGACGCTCAGTCGACCATTGGTAATGGTAGCTGACATCAGTACGTCACGCAATGTAACCTGGTCTGTGTTATCGAGTTTTGTCAGAGACGTCACGCCAGCTATAAGTTTTGATTGCGTGAGGGCAGCTTGTGCGATGCGAATGAGACCCTCTGCGTTGACGGTGCCGAGGTTCGGCGACATGGTGGGCGTCAGTTCGCCGCTAAGTTTGAAGTCGGTCGAGAAGTTGCCTTGTACCAGTCCGGCAATAGGAGCATAGGTGCGCACGAGAGTAAGTGAATTCGCAGCCTGTTGGATGGACAATCCTTCGACCTTTATGTCTACGTCGTATTTCGGATGCGCGAGGTTTCTCGGATCGTACGTCCCGTTCATGGCGAATGCTCCTCCGAGCATCTTGAACTTCAACCCGCGTAGATTGGCAACGCCATCTTTAACGACAATATCGCCGCTCGCGTCCGTGATATTGAAATCCATGAACCGCGCACGTCCTACAGAGGAATGAAGCACAAAGTCAATATTGTGAGGAACGGGAATTACACCGTAGCTTGAAGTATCAGCGGTCGTCTCTTCGCTATCCGTCATGAATTCATTCAGATCGAGCAACTTCGAGTTGAAGTTGACAACGCCGCGGATGGTCTCGCCTTTACCGAGCACATATCCAATGTAGTTGAGCACTGATCCATTGACAGCGAAATCGCTCTTGCCAATCGTACCTGTCAGTTCCCGCAGGTTGATCTGACGCGGATCAAAATTCATCGCCGCCCGGCTTATCGTTACCTGATAAGGAAGGTCTTTCGAAGCATACGTAAAGCCTTCCAGGGATGCAGAGCCGCTTGTCGGCATACGATCGTACCGTTCTGCCTTCAGATCAGAGTATCGACCTTTCGTAGTGATGTCGGCCAACACTTTCCCGGAAAGGCTCATGCCTTCCTGCGGAAATATTTTCATCATCTTTTCGAGGTTGATGGCACCCCTTACATCGAGATCCCATTTGTAGTCGACAAGGTCCTCAAGGGCGAGATTGGCTGTTAGCCGTTCGCCCTCCAGAAGCATTGAAAAGTCTTCTACGTTGATGCGGGTGTCCTGCATTCTGCCCGACTGATTGCTTACCGTCGCCTTAAACTTCAGATCCTGTAACGGCGTGGGCAATGAGTCGGACTTGACATAACCGTTGGCAAGCACCATTCGGGCATCGATCGACGGCATAATGTTCCGCACTGAGTCATAAACACCCTTTGCTTTCAGATCAAGAGAATAATTACCCTTAAGTTCAAGCCCCTCCATCGGGAACACACGCATCAGCTCTTCGAGGTTGACCTGCGCCAGCACGTTCGCATCCATGCGGTAGTCTCGAAGGTTGGCGATCGTGGCGCGTGCTTCGATAGGATTGGACCCAAAATTCATCTGGAATTTCCTGAGATCGATCGAGGTGTTTTCGATCACACCATCCTTGTTGTCAACCACGAGGTCAACATTAATCTTTTCAACCGGCTGCGGCAGATCGGGATATTTGAACCTTCCATCGTTTACCTGGAGGGCAATGTTGAATGCCGGCATTTGATTTTCACTGTAGGTTCCTTTCACCATTCCGTTAAAGGCAACATCGCCATCGGCCTCGATGCCTTCAAAGCTGCTGGTATACATTCCGGGAACAAGCGACAACAAACTCTTGAAGGTATTCTCAGGAGTCTTGAAGGTAATATCCATTTCGTAGTTGTCTTCATTCATCCGGAACCAGCCATCGAAGGTGGTGAGGAAGTCGTTTATCTTGACAACATTCTGCCGGAAGGTGTAAAGGGAATAATTCTCGCTGATGCCAAGTACAGCTTCAATTTGTGCTTTCTTGTTCGTGACATACTCCGTACCGTCGTACGCAACGGTAAGTGTATCCACCGTAGAGTGTGTGGTAAGATCGAACTGTACGTTTGAAAAATCACCACTCCCCTCATGGTCTAATCCTTTCAAGGTAAGGGTGAAGGGAATAGACTTGTCGTCATACACGACATCCGCGTCGATCACTTCCCATCGATTGATGGCAAAGGAGAATTCACTGCTGGACTCTTCGGCAACTGTGTCTGCCGATGGCATGGCAATGTCATAGTTCGCCCTGCCATCTTCCAGTACCTTGATGTTTATAATCGGTCGGACCAGGCGAATTCCGTTAATGCGCAGCTGATCACCGAAAAGAATCTCTGACAGGTTGATCACAACCTCAAGGCGCTCCGTCGCGAAAAGGACTTCTCCCTCGAAGGGTTCGCGATTGATCACGCCAAGATTTTCCATCTGAACCGTAACGTTCGGAAAATGGCGGAACAGCGACAGGCTGAAATCGTCGGTGTCCAGAACAATATCGGCGTTTACCGACTTTGCGAGTTCCGCATCTACGGCCCTGCGAATATCATCTTTGAAGACTACCGGGATAATAAAAGCAGCCAGGAGTATGATGAGGAAAAAGCTACCCAGAACGATCAGGGTCCATTTCAATACTTTGTTCATGGTCGTATGACTAAGGTAAATGGTGCAAAATTAGTAAGCCGCATGCAAAAGCGTTTCGTTTATCCGGGGGACCTTCCGGTATTATCGATAAAACAACGCCATAAACTTTGTCAGCAGGCGTTGTTTTCGGGCGGTATGGGGCGGATACAGCAATGACGCGCCGGTTAATCCGTGCCGTTGTCGTATAACAGATTTCTCGTTAGAAAAGGTCACGAATCCGGCGTGGCCGTGAGCTCTTCCAAAACCGCTTCGGCCTACGCCCCCAAACGGAAGGCCTGAGTGGAAAAAGTGCATCGCACAATCGTTTATGCAAACTGCACCGGATGATGTCGAGGCCATGAGGCTTTCGGTTTCACGACGCGCGTCGGAAAAAATGTACAAAGCCAATGCCCTGGGCTGATGATTGACAATCGACTCTGCTTCCGCCAGGTCATGAAACCGTATCACAGGCAGGATGGGGCCGAATATCTCATCCCTCATGATGGCCGAATCTACACTCACATTCTTTAGTACTACCGGTGAAAATAGCCGGTCGCGGGCTTCAGCAGGTCCGTCCAACACTGCAACAACTCCTTCCTGCCGGCATGCTTGCAGCAGATCGACAAGGCGTGTGAAATGCCTATCCGATACAATCCGCGTGTATGTACTCGGGTTGGAAAAGAGTTTCCGCGCATGAAAGACTATGCGGTCGACGAGTCGATCATAAACTTTATCCTCCGCGAGGACATAATCAGGTGCTATGCACGTTTGTCCCGCATTCGTGAACTTACTTACAGCGATTCGCAGCGCGGCTTCATCAACTCTCGCCGATGAGGTTACAACGCAAGGCGACTTGCCGCCGAGTTCAAGGGTAACGGGCGTCAGGTTCCTGGCAGCTTCACTCATTACAATGCTTCCAACAGCCGGGCTGCCGGTGAAGAAAATATGATCAAACGGAAAAGTCAGCAGTTGTTTTGATACCTCAAGTCCGCCCTCCACCACCCTCACCTCATCTGGACTGAAACACGCTGATGCCATTTTCGCGATGCACGCCGACATAGTCGGCGCCAACTCAGACGGCTTGACGACTACTGCATTTCCCGCACCAAGCGCAGACGCCATGGGGCCGACAGCCAGGAGAAACGGGAAATTCCAGGGGGCGATCACGAGACAAAGTCCTTTGGGCTCATAGCGTATCTCCGAATACGTTCCGAGCACGGCAAATGAAGGAGGCACGTACACTGGGCTTGCCCAGTGATTGAGGTTCTTCAGGATCGTTCGAATCTCCTCCAGAACATTGAATATTTCGATCGAGATGAACTCGATGGCCGGCTTTCCGAGGTCGGCGGCAGCGGCACGTTCTAATTCCGATTGATTATCGAGGATCCAACGCTTCAGGGTGCGCAGGCGTTTCTTCCTGGCGGTGATGGGCTCGTTCCGCATGGACAGCGCCTTCGCCTGCATGGTTCGCAGCGCGGTGAGCACGTCCGGGTCCTCGGTTGAGATCATACTCTAAGGTAACAAAATGCGGGGACGCTAAATGGAGAGAAGTACAAATGGCAGAGACGGGGAAATTGGTAGAGACACCTAACGGGGCACCTCTACCATAAGGGTTTCTGTTGTTAAGGTTGTCAGTTCTCGAGGATGCGCAACTCAACGCGTCTGTTCATCCTGTGCGCTTCAGGGGTGTTGTCGCGGGAGAGTGGCATAGTGCCCCCGAAAGCTTTGGTGTGAATGCGGCTCTTGGCAATACCTTTCGAGACGAGGTAGTCTTTTACGGCCTTCACGCGTTGACGTGAAAGCTTCATGTTCTCTGCGGGGTCGCCCTGGTAGTCGGTATGTCCTTCAAGCTGAATGATCATGTTCGCATTTTCGCGCATCATACTGACGACGATGTCGAGCTCCGGGTAGGATTCCGGCGTGATTCTCGATCGTCCGACTTCAAAGATCAGGTTGCTGAGGAGCATGACCTGACCAGGTGTGTGGACGTGATTGGTGCCTGCAACAAGCTCGATGTCACGGATCACGCGGCGGTTTTCGTTCGTGTCCGCCGGATCAAGCATATACTTTGCGGGAGCGTAACCCGCGGCGATCACTTCAATGGAGTACTTATCGTTGTCAAACATGGCAAACGAGTACTTACTGCCGTTGATGATCCCGATGCGGTTGCCGTAAGGCAAGCTCTTGTATACGATGCGGGCATTTACAGGTTGGCGGGTCTCAGCGCTCAGGATCATGCCTTCGGCGTAGGTCAGGCTGTCGACTTCCTGCGCCAATAAGGGCATGGCTGCTGCCAGCAGGAAGACAAGTCTTAGTAAAGTCAAAGCCATAATACATTGGGTTACGCGCTATAACTTGAGGATCTTAAACTCCACTCGCCTGTTTCTACTCCTGCCTTCTTCTGTATCGTTGCTATCAATCGGTTTGCTCTCGCCAAAGTAGGTTACTTTGAGCCTGCTCGCATTAATTCCGTTTCGGGAGAGGTAGGTAACTACTGCCTGGGCCCGGCGTCGCGAGAGACCCTGGTTATATGATTCAGGTCCCGTCGCGTCAGTATGACCGGAGACCTCGATTTCCATCTCGGTTCTTTCCTTCATAATTCGAACGATGCGGTCCAGTTCGGGATAGCTTTCCGGTTTGAGATCCGCCTTGTCAAAATCAAAGAATACGTTGTTGAGCGTGATCGTTACGTCCTTCGCGATATCAGCAACGCGGATGTTGCCAAGGCGGAAGTCACGAACGTCGATTATGCGATCTTCGGTGATCCCCGTCAGATCGAGATTTTGACTTTCGGATATCTTGTCCGGTGCCTCGGCACGGATTCCGTACATACTTCCACCAGGGATACGAATCTCGTACTCTCCGGTCTCCGGATTGGTTTGAGCGATACCGGTTTCTTCACCACCCGGAAGCCGTTCATACACCACCTTTGCGCCGATGGGTTCGCCTGTCTCGGCGTCTACAATCTTACCGCGCACCGTTACCCACACTTCAGGTTTCTTGAGGATGGGAAGTTTCACGCGATAGATGTCAGTGTTCGTTTCAGTCACACCGCGAGAGTAGTATGCATATTCACTGTTGGCTGGAATGTTGAAAAACAAATCCTCAAGAGGTGAGTTGATTTCGGGACCGAGGTTCTCAGGTTCAGACCAATTCGTCCACGTATCGTCAAGTCTCTTGGATACATAGATGTCGCTTCCGCCATAGCCGCTGAAGCCGTTCGATGAAAAGTAGAGTGTCTGATCGTCGAGTGCCAGAAATGGTGCCGACTCCTCACCGGCCGAATTGATGATGTCTCCAAGGTTCTTTGGTTCCGTCCACGTGCTGTCGCTGTTCATGAAGGATACATAGAGGTCGCGACCTCCATAGGAATCCTCACGCTCAACGGACATCAGCAGGGTGCGCCGGTTGTTTGCGAGAAAGTAATTTGCCTTGTCGCTGAAGTTGTAATCGTTCTCTATCTCCAGAGCAACAGGTTTAGACCATGTGCCTCCTACATTGGAACTGATGGACACACCTGCCATCATCTTGCCATTCGGAAGGTACTTGTTCCCGAGCAGAATCACTGCGGAACGCCCGTCGGGGGTTACGGAGCTTATGGTGTTGATGAAGTTGGGGCCTGCATTATTGAATTGCCGGAGATTTTTAGCGAGCGTCCACCGGCCTGTTGAGTCAAGCTCAGAATACCAGATGTCTTCAATGTCATCGACGCCACCAACGTTCTCCGGGTGATTCTTGCGACTGAAGTAAAGGGTCTTGCCGTCCGGAGAAAGCAGCGGGTTTAGCTCACTTACATCTGTATTGACATTTCCGTCAAGCGGTTCAATTACAATTCCCGAAGCAAGCAGTTGTGGTTTGGGGATATCAGCGATGATCGGATAGTTGGAGTCGGTTATACCAACAGCATCGATGGCAAAGTAATCGGGAACAGCGGCGCCATCGAATTCAAGCTTTACCGCGGCAACCTTGTAGGGTGTTGGTTCCGTGAATATGTTCAGCATTCTTCCCTTCAGAGGAATGGAACTCGGATTAAGTACATTCAACTCATATTCGTTTCCTGCCTCATCGTACAACAACACGCGGTACAAGGCGCTGGGATTGTGCGACTCCGCGATGGCTACTTGCCGTATGCTCATGGGATTACTGAACCCCAGCTTAATGAATTCCTTCCTATTGGGTTTGTTAGGCGTCCACGCATTTGGATTCTGTCCACCAGCCGGGAGGACATTGGGTTTGCCCAATGCTTGGTGGGCAGCATACTGAACCGGGGTGAGCTCGGAGGAAACCTCAAGTACACTTGACGCCCACTGCACTACCTGGGCTCGCGTTGTTGCAAACGCGCCGGCTAGTATGATGAGAGGTAGAATTTTCTTCATGCCAGTGTTTTAGGAATTCAAAGTTAAACTTACTCAAAATTTCAAAATTCAGCCTAGAAATGGCCTGAAATCGGGCAAAAATAACTTATCTGAGAAATACGGTAAAACCCCTCATTCGAGGGAGTGGTGATCAAAAAGAAGGAAACCAACATGCAACAAGACACCCCACTTGTTGTGGTTGTCATCGTAATAGTTCACACTCAGACTGATCGGTCCAATGGGCGAATGATGCACGAATCCCGCGGTAGCAGCGAGATATGCTTTGGCTACGTCATTGATCTTTACGACATCCTGATTTTCGTCAGTCGATAAATAGTCCAAAGGCTTGAAGAGATATGTCTCCAGCCTGAAGTCCAGTTTGTTTCTTAATACAAAGATGTTCCTTATACCTCCTGCGAGATAATTAAAGGATCGAAACTTCTCCAGCAACAAGGTGCGGCTGTCCTGCAATGGATGAAATGTCGGAGCATTGATGATCGTCCCCCTGTAGTTTTGAAACGAAGGTTGGTTGGAAAACACACCTTCTACAATATATCCGGGATGATAGAAGCCGCCGTTGAAATACTGCTCCGCTGAAAGCCGCAACCGAAACCAATTATGTCTTCCATAAAAAGGCGTTGTGTTAATTGCAGTGTTTCCGGGCGTGTAATCTTCCGTGATTGAAAAGTAATCGGCCGATATACTCATCGCCTTGCCACGGCGTGGATATTGTTTCCTGTCGAGGTCGTTTGCACTCAACCGAATGCCTGTCTTGATTCCTTTCAGCTTAAGTTCATCCAGGATGGCCGTACTTGTGAAAGTAGTGTCGTTTGAATAGCGATCGAGGTTGCTGATGCCCTCAACCCTAACCGTTGCCTTCAGGTGGCGACCTACCGGCCAACCAAAGTCGATAGCTGCCTTACGATTTACGCGCCTGAGCACTGTGGCCGTCACATCCTGCAGTAAGTCTTCTGACTCCAGGTAATCCCAGCTGTTGAATGTCACGGAAGGCTCAATATAAAACTTGGTAATGAACGGGTTGTCAAGACGCATGCGTGCCGTCGCAGACTTGTAAAAACTTCCCGTCTGGAAACCAACTGATGTTTGTAGCAGCGACTTGTTGAATCGGTAAAAGCTTGCGCCAAGAAAGATGTTGCTGATGTTGCGCGTGGCGATTACTCCTCCAAAGTCGACATGGAAATTCTGTTGCGGACGACGCGCCAGATTCAGCACAAAGTGATTCGTTGTCGTGTCAAGAGCAATGCTAGGGATTACGTTGTGAAAATATTCCTCGGACACCAGCTCATAATAACCACTGAGAATGTCTCTGTGGTACAGCAGCCGGGGCTTGTCTGGTCGTATGCCAAACAAGCGGTTTATGTATCGCGCTTGCTTTTCCGTAAAGCCCTGATATCGTATGCCATCAAAGACAAACGGCAAACTTCGGCTGTTGAATTCGTTACGCAGTTCAGAAGTTTAATCGAAGGAAACCTTCGGGCAAATCTCAGTTTTATTTCT
>QGUY01000419.1 GCA_003242315.1 Bacteroidota bacterium | reverse complement strand
GCTGCCACCCGGAAGGGAGCGTTTTCATCACCAACGACATAAGGTTCCTGTGTACTCACGATGGAGGACAATTCGAGTCCTTCCATTGAGGGCACGCGCGCCAGTTCCTTTGTCATTTCCTCGGGTGACAGGACGGAAGAGATCAGCGCATTCATCGCGCCTTTATTTCGGATGTAGCGCACGAGCATACGTGTATCCACGTCTGCAATGCCCACAATCTTGAACTTTTCCAGGTATTGCTGAAGGCTTTCACGGGCCGAAGGCCTGCTGAATTCGTGAGAAAAATCGTTTACGACGAGTCCGGCGATCTGCGGGCTTAGCGACTCCTGTTCATGGTCGACGGTGCCGTAGTTGCCGATATGCGCGGTTGTGTTGACGATAATCTGGCCATAGTAGGAAGGATCCGTGTAGATTTCCTGATAGCCGGTCATTCCGGTATTGAAGCAAATTTCTCCGCCTGTGGTACCGATGTGTCCGATGGCCGTGCCCTCGACAAGCAGGCCGTCCTGGAGAAGGAGGTAAGCTTTTTTCCGCATTTCGGCTACAAAAATAACCCCTGATTACGCATTAAAAAACCGAAGCAACAAAAAAGGGATTGCCGGAAAACCGCCAATCCCTTCACGAATAACGTAGAACCTGTCACTCTTCTTTTTTCTTTCCTTTTTTGGCCGCAGTCTTTTTCGCAGCGGTCTTCTTAGCAGGCTTCTTTGCCGGTTGTTCTTCGGCTGTTTCCTCGCTTTCCTCCGCTGCCGCTTCAGCGGTTTCAGCGCTGGCTTCCTGCGCGGCGGCAGCCGCTTCGGACTTCTTACCTCCGCGACGGCTGCGTCTTGTCTTAGCCTTCTTGGTGGTGCCTTCCTTAGTGTACAGGTCGTTAAAGTCGACTAATTCGATGAGAGCCATTTCCGCGCTGTCGCCAAGACGGGTTTGACCGAGCTTGATGATGCGCGTGTATCCACCCGGGCGGTCGGCAATCTTTGATGCTACCTCACCAAACAGGGCTTTTACCGACTCCTTATCCTGCAGGTAGGAGAAGGCCATCCGGCGTGAATGCTGGGTGTCTGTCTTTGCCCGCGTAAGGATCGGCTCAACAAAGCGACGCAGTTCTTTTGCCTTAGCTACCGTTGTGGTGAGGCGCTTGTTGAGGATAAGGGACGACGCCAGGTTGGAAAGCAGCGCTTTCCGGTGGCTGGCG
Organism: Bacteroidota bacterium; assembly: GCA_003242315.1. Taxonomy (GTDB): domain Bacteria; phylum Bacteroidota; class Bacteroidia; order Cytophagales; family Cyclobacteriaceae; genus ZC4RG29. The sequence continues at coordinate 1,516 of QGUY01000419.1, read as the reverse complement.
GTCCTGCCCAAGTGGTTTACCTTGTTCCCGTGTCTCATCTCTTAGTCTTCGTCCAGTTTGTACTTGGAAAGGTCCATGCCGAAGGTCAGGTTCTTTTCAGCCACGAGTTGCTCGAGTTCGGCGAGCGACTTTTTACCGAAGTTCCTGAACTTCATCATGTCTGATATTTCTAGTTGCACCAGGTCGCCAAGCGTTTTGACGTCGGCTGCCTTGAGGCAGTTGTATGCACGAACCGAAAGGTCGAGGTCGTGCAACGGCGTCTTGAGCAGCTTGCGCATGTGCAGCATTTCTTCGTCCACCTGTTCGATTTCGGCGTCTTTGCCGGTTTCGAGTTCGATCGACTTGTCGGAGAAGAGGCGGAAGTGCTGGATCAGAATGTGTGCAGCGCCTTCGAGTGCTTTCTCGGGATGGATGGAGCCGTCCGTTTCGATATCGATCAGGAGTTTCTCATAGTCCGTCTTTTGTTCCACGCGCGTATTTTCAACGCTGAACTTAACGTTCTTGATGGGCGTGAAGATCGCGTCGATCGGAATGTACCCGAAGACCTGTTCGCTGGGCTTGTTTTCCTCAGCGGGAAGGTATCCGCGTCCTTTGTCGACGGTGAGTTCGATTTCAAAGTTTGCCGACTCATCGAGGTTGCAGATCACGTGATCCGGGTTGAGGATCTCGAATGCCGACGTAAACCTGGCGATATCTCCAGCCAGGAATTGCTTTTGCTTCTTTATCGTTACCGTGATCTTGTTGTCGAAGCTTTCGGAAATCTTCTTGAACCGAACCATCTTCAGGTTCAGGATGATTTCAGCGACGTCTTCAACGACACCTTCGATCGTCGAAAATTCATGAAGAACGCCGGGGATTTTGATACCCGTAATCGCATAGCCTTCGAGCGAAGAGAGGAGAATCCTTCTCAGCGCGTTGCCGATCGTAACCCCATAGCCCTTCTCCAGGGGTTTGAAAGTGAAAAGGCCGTGAAAATCGTCGGCTTTCTCCATTACGACCTTTTCCGGCATTTGAAATGCTAATATTGACATAAGCGAATTTTATCTTTTACTAATTACTTCGAGTACAATTCAACGATCAGCTGCTCATTGATGTTCTCCGGTATATCCTGACGCAGCGGCAGGCTTATCATCTTTCCGGCCATCTCATTGTCGTCCCACTCCAGCCAGTTGTATTTTCTGGAACCCTGAAGGGACAGGCTATTGGTGATTACTTCAAGCGACTTTGACCGCTCGCGCACTCCGACGATCTCGCCCGGCTTAACCGAGAAAGACGGGATGTTAACCACCTGGCCGTTGACGGTGATGTGCTTGTGCAGCACCAGCTGACGGGCCGCCCTGCGGGTAGGCGCAATGCCAAACCGGTACACGAGGTTGTCCAGGCGGGATTCCAGCATTTGGAGCAACACTTCGCCGGGCACGCCTTTCTTCCTGGAGGCGTTGTCAAACAGCTTGGCAAACTGCCGCTCGAGCAATCCATAGATGTACTTGGCCTTTTGCTTTTCAGCCAGCTGCAC
>QGUY01000418.1 GCA_003242315.1 Bacteroidota bacterium | reverse complement strand
CTATACCGGTGTCTGTTGGTCTCCAAATTGTTTCTTTGTGCTCTTTGTCCCCTGGCACGGCTGCGAGGTACAACGCCCTGTTACTGATGCTCTTTGAGGCGGGGAGATTCCGGACTTCGGTTCTTACCTCGGCCTTGACGCCGATGTGCACGGCGCGTTCAGCGGTTGTATTCGAATTGCTCATAGCGAAATCGGGCTCGAAAATACTGCTTACGGTCAGATTTCTTCGTTTTGGCGCAACATTTCTCCCCAGAAACCGGTTATCATAGTTATGAACACAACCCAAAAGCTGGCAGTTGGATTTGGAATTGCGTCGGGAGCCCTGCTCACCGCCCTGCTGATGTCCGGCAGGAGAGGAAGTAAGGCTAAGAGCTATTTGGTGCGTGGTGCCCGCACCCTCAGGAATCGCGTTAGGGGTGAGGTGACTCGCGCATCCGTAGTGGATGAGCCAGAAGTCCACTACATCTGAGCTTCATAGAATGACAGGGCATCGTTTACGTCATCGACACTAATCTCCACGTCCCATACGGCGCTGCCGATCCCCTTCAGCAGCACGCAAAGAATCTTATTGCCCCTATTTTTCTTGTCCTGTCGTGCAAGCGTTGAAATCCGCTCGATCTGATCACCGGTAAGTTCAATTTTCCCAAACACGCTGCGGATGTGGCCCATGATGGATTGCAGTTCCCCCTCGGTGAGCATGTTCCTTTTCCAGGCCAGCCATCCTTCAGCAACCAACCCCACGGCGATGGCTTCTCCATGAAGAACCCTCCTCGCCTCCGACAGGAAATGGCTTTCCAGGGCGTGCCCGATTGTATGGCCGGCGTTCAGCACCTTTCGCAAGCCTTTCTCCCTGGGATCTTCTTCCGTTACGCGCGCCTTGAAGGCTACAGAATGCCGAATCAACTCTTCCCAGTCCTGCTCCCTGAGCGAACGTTTTGAGATCACGTCCCACATGTTCCGGTCGGATATCAGCGTATGCTTGATTACTTCCGCGTAACCGGAACGCAATTCGCTTTCGGGAAGTGTTGCCAGAAAACCGCTGTGCAGCAGCGTAAGCACCGGCTTCTGAAATACGCCAATGTGATTTTTAAAGTCGTTAAAGTCGATGCCCAGTTTGCCTCCGATGCTGGCATCGACAATAGACAGGAGCGTTGTCGGTACGAGGATAAAATCTATGCCACGCTTGTACGTCGCAGCACAAAATCCCCCCATGTCACCCAGCACGCCTCCGCCCAGAACAATGGCTACTGCGTGGCGATCCAATTGCAGCGCCGTCATGCGATCCCAGATGGTGACACACGTGTTGATGTTCTTTTGTTCTTCACCCGGCGGAATTACTATCACATCATGAGGGGGAAGGCCCGCCTCGATCCGCGGATAGCACAAAGCCTTCGTGTGCTCGTCGGCAAGAACGACCACACGTGAGTACCCTGCGTCGGAGAGAAACTGCGACAGTTCCGACGACGGGTCCTGAGTGAATCGGATGTTATCGCCTGGCATGTTAATGAACCCTCCGGGCGTCGTTCTTTATTAATACCCGGAAGGGCCGAATATAGGTACAATCTCTATATTTACCCCATTGTTTATAGTATGGATTCACCCGTTGAAGTCACATTCGAAGATACCAAAGTTGCATTCGCATATAAGTCGGATCAGGAGCTGAAGAAGGCGCGTTTCATTTTCTCCCTTGTAAACCATCCCTGGATTTCCGCCATCGCCGTTGCGTTCGTGAGATTTGCCCTGGCTATACGTCTTCCCGTACTCGGCATCATAAGGCGAACGGTCTTTCAACACTTTTGTGGCGGTGAAAGCATAACAGCTGCTGAGAGTACTATCCTCCACCTTTCAAACTACGGCGTCAATACGATACTCGATTACGCTGTGGAAGGTGAAGACAGTGAAGAGGATTTTGACCGAACTACGGAAGAAATTCTGCGCACCTTTCAAAAAGCGCGGGGACGCAAGCAAATTCCATTCTGCGTCTTTAAAATGACGGGTATCGCCGACAAACGACTGCTTGAGAAAGTACAAAGCGGCCAACCCGTAAGTGACGAAGAGATACAAGCGCTGGAGCGCGTTAAGCAGCGGGTGGACCGTATCTGCGCCAGAGCCTATGAATATGACGTGCCCGTACTCATCGACGCTGAAGAGTCGTGGATACAGGACACGATAAACATGCTTTCCTTTGAGATGATGGAGCGATACAACAAGGAGAATCCCATTGTTTACATCACGCTCCAAATGTATCTCATCGATGCAGCAAAACGCCTGAAGGACGTTTACCATATGGCGACGATGCATCAGCTGTATCTCGGCATTAAACTCGTCCGCGGCGCCTACATGGAGAAGGAACGCGAGCGAGCTGCGGAACTCGGACTGCGCAGCCCCATCCATCCGACGCGTGAAGCTACCGACGAAGCGTTCAACAACGCGCTGGCATTTTGCCTCGATCACAAGCAACGAATATCCGTCATGTGTGGCTCGCACAACGAATACAGCAACTACTACCTGACTGTCCTCATGGCAAAGCACGGCATGCGGCCCAACGATGAGCGGGTGTGGTTTGCCCAACTATACGGCATGAGCGACAACATCTCTTTCGATCTGGCGCGCATGGGCTACAACGTCGCCAAGTATGTTCCGTACGGGCCCGTGCGGTCCGTGATGCCCTATCTTTTCCGACGCGCGGAAGAGAATACTTCGGTTTACGGGCA
>QGUY01000417.1 GCA_003242315.1 Bacteroidota bacterium | reverse complement strand
AACCACCGCCGCCGGCCTTTCCTTACGGCCCCGTGAGCCTCCTCACGCTTGCCTTTGTTTATCTCATTAACCAGGTATTCCACGAGGTAGCCTACGCCTTTCTCTGCCCTGAGCGCAAACCGGTCGGCGAGGTCGATGTCTTTTGCCGCCAAATCCTCCGCCGTCACGTCGTACAAAATCGGTAAGATCACCTTGTGGTCCGGCCGTTCCCTCGACATCAGGAGGTACAACTCCTTCATCGTCCAGTTCTTCGCCAGGTAGTTCTTGCTCAGAATGACGATACCATAGCGCGACGCGTGTAAACCTTCCAGTATCTTTTTGTTGATGCTGTCGCCCGTGTTGAGTTCTATGCCGGAATACCAGACTTTCAACCCGGCATCCTCGAGGCCGCGACATAAATCGTTGGCAATCGCAATCTTATCCTCGACGGCGTGCGAAATGAAGGCATCGTATTCGTAGCCCTTTCCCATAGTGGACATACCCGTATTTCGTCATCCGAACCAACGTTTGCCAATCTGATTTCCCTTCGGCCCTTTTTGGTTTCCGAAGGCTATCGCAGCAGTTTCAGACGGCGGGTCAGCTGCCGGTAGGAATCCTCGTTGATCTGCACGGCATGCGTCCCGAGGTGCACCACGCGCCCCTCGATGGAGGTGATCTTTTTCGTGTTGATGACGTAAGAACGATGCACGCGCATGAAATCCTTATGGCTCAGTTGGTCCTGGATGTTGTTCATGCTGCTCGACAGGGTGAGGGTCTTCTCTTCCATCACAATCCGGCAATAGGCACGCTCCGCCTTCAGGTAAACGATATCGGAGTACGCTATCTTTTCGTATGTCTGATTGTCCCTCCGAACAAAGATGAAGTCGGGTAGCAGGGTGCCCTGTACACCGCGCCCTGCGTTATGGTTCGTGAAGGCAATGTCGATGGCGCGAATGAGGTCAGCTTCCTTGAACGGCTTGGAAAGATAGTTAGCGGGAAACGTTTTCTTTGCGCGATTCACTGTGCGACTATCGGTATAGTCGGTAAGGTATATGACAGGTACCGGCGAACGTTTCATGATCTCCGCCGCAACAGCAATGCCGTCAAGCGCGCCATCCAGCTCAATGTCCATCAGGACGAGATCAGGCTTATGCGCGTCAAAACTTGCCAGGGCTTCTTCACCCGAGCGATGCTTGCCGGCAACCTCCAGCCCGTGTTTTTCCAGCTTGGCAGCGATGTCCTCAGCTACGATAACGCTGTCTTCTACAATCAAGACTTTGATGCGGTCCATGGTTATAGGGGTATGATCAATACGTACCGTGTGCCGGACTGCGTGCTGACTTCGTATTTGCCCCTCAATTCATTCATCAACATGTTCACCAGCTTCAAACCGAATGATTCGCCCCGACGCTCCGCCGGTGGTCGCATGCCCACGCCGTTGTCCCGGATCTCTATATTAAGTGTTGCTTTTTCCTCAAGTTTTGAGCCCACCGTAAGGCAAGGCGACTGATGATCGATGAAAGCGTGTTTGAATGCGTTGCTGATGAGTTCGTTGATGATCAATCCCAACGGAATAGCCTTGTCAATATCTACCTGAACGGGTTCCAGCGACAGGTCCGTCTGTATGCCTCTTTCATGGTATCCGTAGGCGTGGATCAGATAAGTGATCAGTTCGGTAATGTAATCCCGGAGATTGATCGACCGCGCTTCGTCTTTGCGTTCAAACAATTTTCGATGAATCAGCGCCATTGCGTTTACGCGACTCTCACTGCTCCTGACAGCTTGCAGCGCCTGCTCGTCCGTAAGTTCCCTGGCCGAAAGACTCAGTACGCTGGATAGCAACTGGAGATTGTTCTTGAAGCGGTGATACATTTCCCTCAGGAGGGTCTTAATCTGCTCCTTGTTTCGATGTTCACGGCGGAATTGCAGGTACACCAATCCCAGGATGATCAACGACACTACTATTAAGGTGTTGCGCAGGGCCAGCTGTGACTTGCGGAGCTCGCCTTCCTTTTCCAGGAACGCAATTTGTCGATCTCTTTCGCTGACTTCATACGCAATCTGAATTCCCGCAAGCGCTTCTGCTTTCTCGCGATTCATCAGGCTGTCTTTGACGACCATCAGCAGCTCGCTGTAACGGAATGCGTCCGCGGGGCGGTTCAATTCCTTCAGCAACGCAATCCGCAGTTCGTAGTTCACACGCAATTCATCCAGGAGTCCCAGCTCCTGAGCCGTGCGTTCGGTGATGTCGAGGTACTGCTCGGCTCCTGGAAAATCCTTCTTCAGCAACGCCAATCGCGCGAGGTTGTTTTGCGTGTACACTTCACCCGCCCTGTTGCCGCTTTCGCTTTTGATTTCGAGTGATTCAAGAAAAAATTTTTCTGCCTCGTTCAACCGGTTCGTTGCCAGCATCAATTCTCCCATGTTGTTAAGCGTGCTAGCCATCCCCGCGCGATCGTTGCCCTCCGTCTTAAGCGCCAGGGAGCGTTCATAATACACCATGGCACTATCATAGTCCTCAAGATCCTGGTAGATGTTGGCGATGTTGTTGTAGGATTGCGCCACGCTTCGACGATTGTCGATTCGCTTGCTTATCGCGAGCGCGTTGTGGTGAAATTCCAGCGCCCTTAGGTGATCGCTCAGCTTGGTATAGATCAGCGCGATGGTGTTGTAGCACGAACCCAACGCATAGAGAGAGTTTGCGAGTTTCAGATCCGGAACGAAAGAAAGTCCGATT
>QGUY01000416.1 GCA_003242315.1 Bacteroidota bacterium | reverse complement strand
AATCCTTTGGTTTGAATCTCACGAGGAATCCCATCAGCAGGCCAACTGTAGTACGACCTCAGGATCCAACTCCCCCCTATCCCTATCATGAAGAGGAAGTCACTTTCCCCAATACCGCGGACGGCATCACGCTTGCCGGAACGCTCACGTTTCCCCAACAGGGTGCGCCGTTTGCAGCTGTAGTTCTCATTTCAGGTAGCGGACCGCAGAACAGGAATGAAGAACTGATGGGGCACCGGCCCTTCCTGGTACTCGCCGATCATCTCACGCGCGCGGGCATTGCCGTATTGCGGTTTGACGACAGAGGAACCGGGCGTTCAACTGGAAACTTCTCTTCATCGACGACACTTGATTTTGTCCGCGATGTGCAGTCAGCGGTGGAATACCTTAAAACCCGTAAGGAAATTAACAAAGAACGCATCGGACTAATCGGGCATAGTGAGGGTGGACTGATCGCTCCTATCGTTGCTGCTGCATCGGCAGACGTTGCTTTCGTCGTTATGCTCGCCGGTCCCGGAATCCGCGGTAAGGAATTGCTGGTGCTTCAGTCTGAGCTCATCAGCAGGACGATGGGCTTTAAAGAGGAGTTGATCCAGCGAACCAAAGCTGTCAACGAAGGTGTATTCGATATCATCTTGAATACATCGCAACCGGATTCGCTGCAGCCGAAAATTGCGAAGTACATGCGCGATGCGGTGAGGTCGAACCCGCATATCCTTGCGCAGAGCGGTATGACCGAAGATGCATTCGTCAGCATGCAGTCAGCCGCGCTGTCCAGCCCCTGGATGCGGACGTTCATCGGTCACGATCCTGCGCCCATACTGGAGAAGGTTAAGTGTCCGGTGCTTGCCCTTTTCGGAGAAAAGGACCTCCAGGTTCCCCCTATACCTAACGCCGATGCTGTAGCACAGGCGTTGAACCGCGGCGGTAACACTCAAGCGACCGTAAAGGTATTGCCAGGTCTGAACCACTTGTTCCAGGAAGCACATACCGGCTCACCGGCGGAGTACAGCGCAATTGATCAAACCATGTCGCCAACCGCACTGGATGCGTTGTCATCGTGGATACTCGCACTGTATTGATGATCGAAACGCATTCAGTACAATCAGCGACGTCTACGGTTTGTTGAATTTCAACTCAAGAACTTTCGACGCGACCTTCCGGCCCTGCTTCAACCCTTCATCCATCGCAAAGCGATAGTGAATCCCTCCTTTGAGTCGTGACAATGCTGCCTCTGTAGCATACGCCTCAAAGGATTCAAATTCGCGAGGACCGAACGTGTCGTCGAATGTGTGGTCGGTAAAAGAGTAGTTCTCACCGAATTCGTCCTCAAGTATTGCCGCGTAAGCCATGGAAACCGCTGCATGTCCTGAGGTGTACTCAGGGAACGGTGGAGTGGGTATCACAGGTTTCCATTGCTTGTGCCTCATGACATTGCGAATGTAGGTGATGGGTCGTACAAGATTGTGCGTAAATTTTGTTTTCACACACGATATGCCCGCTTCATGACCGGCCATGAAAGTAGGTATCCAGTACATCGCTTTCCGGTAGCGGTATCAGGGTGTCTGTTGTATCGGGCGTGGTTGCGATAACGGGCAACTGATATTTTTGGAACACTGACCGAATAAAGTCGTCGGGGACAAATATCCGCAGTTCACAAAAATCAGTGTCTTCCAGGTGCTGCGCTGAGACTACACTACCTTTCTTTGCAAAGACACAATCGCCCACGCCCTGCACATATTCACCGCGCGTGGTTTTTACAAGCAGTCTACCGGAGATTGGGTAGCTGAAGAAGTTGTTGTGCCACCATTGTTGCGCGGTGGAATCGTCATCGACCCTGCACAGAACTTCTACAAACTGGAGGTCATCCACTTCGAACTTTCTGAATACCTGTGTATTGCGCAAAAAGTCCTGAATGTTGATCATCGCTAATGGGTGGTTATATAAAGGTAAGAATGATTTGCTATTTTCGGTCGATAAAATGAAACCCTATGAAAACGGTTGAACTTGGAAAGGAGTATTTAGCTGAACTGGAATCTGAAGTACCTGCCACGCGTAAGTGCCTCGAACGGATTCAGATGAATTTGTCGGAATGGAAACCACATGAAAAGTCGATGCAGATGGGATATCTGTCCCTTCTTGTTGCTGAGATGCCCAAATGGATAACGCATATCATTGACGATGGAGCAATCGACCTGGCGACATTCTCGCACGCTAAGCCATCAACTACGGACGATTTGGTAAAACATTTCGAAGAAAACGTCCAAGGTGCAAAACGCGCCTTGACCAACGTTACCAATGATGAGTTGGCCAAGCCTTTCCATCTGATGAGCAACGGTCAGGTTGTGTTCACCTCAACCAAACAAGAGATCATCAGATCTACCCTGAACCATTGGGTTCACCATCGTGGGCAACTCACCGTGTATATGAGGCTGAATAATATACCGGTGCCGTCGATATATGGGCCGTCGGCGGACGATCGGGGATTTTAGTGTGTTTACGTGCGTACGTATTTACGCTGGTAAGGTGTTGAATGGCAGGCGCATCGCAGGGATAATGCGCGTGGGGCCCCTTTAGGGGATTAAGGGGTGTGCGTGGGGAGGTGTTGATGTGTTGATGTGCTCATGTGTTGATGTTGTCTGTACCTAAGGGGTTGTGCGAGGGATGAATGATGGCAGGTTCATCGTAGGGATAGTGCGCGTAGGGCCCTTTAAGG
>QGUY01000415.1 GCA_003242315.1 Bacteroidota bacterium | reverse complement strand
GGGACCACCCTTCGACGGGCTCAGGGACCGCCCTTCGACGGGCTCAGGGACCGCCCTTCGACGGGCTCAGGGACCTCCCTTCGGCAAGCTCAGGGACCAGGGGAGTAATGAGAAGTAAGTGGAAGAGTAATCAGTCGGTGATCAGTGGGGATATAATCGCATTTGGTGATCGAAATGGTCGGTTCGTACTACTGTCCGGTATTTGACGCCACGGCTTCGACAAGGTCTTCACATATCCTGTGTGTAATCAGCGCGTCGCGTGTGTCCGCTGATGTATCCTCACCTTTTTTAACATACGAAAGGAATTGTTCAACGATATCGTAGAATCCACGCTTTCGTAAGGTCGGTTCCCAATCGTCAGACTTCTCCGCTGTTTCGCTATTGCCTGTCTGGTGGGAAATACTGACGAGGTCTCTGACAATGTATTTGTTGCCCGGGGTCATAAACTCGATTACTTCTTCTGACATGCCGCTATCGCGGTTCATAATACCTATAGCGGTCACGGAGGTACCGGTGAGTTGGAGGATGATGCTGTGGAGCTTGCCTTCTTCCATCCGATATTTTACGGTGAAATCGGGCTGATTATGTCGTGCAAGATAGCGGAGCGTATCGACGACGTGAATGAAATCATCAAGGATGAATTGTCGCGGCAACCCGGGAAGTGATACGCGGTTCTTTTGAATGATCACGATGTCCGGAACACCCGAGTCCCGCAAACGCCGAACAAGCGGTGCATACCGGCGGTTGAAGCCTGTCATCAATATGCGTTTTTTGCGAAAGCTTAAATCCGCCAGTGCCTCCGTATCCTGGTAATGATAGGCGATGGGCTTGTCGACATAGACATGGACATTGTGTTCCAGAAGGTGTCGGACAACCTCCGGGTGAGAATTGGTCGTGGTGTGAACAAATGCCGCGTCGATTCCGGATTGCACAAGTTCATCGAGCGAGTTCGTAGCCCGCGCGATGCGATAGCGTTCAGAGACCTCGGCCAGAGTTTGCCTGTTGCGTGTGCACAAAAACAGTTCGATGCCGCGCTGGGCAGCGAGGACCGGAAGGTAGGCCTTCCGGCAAATGTCGCCAATACCAACTACGCCGATTTTCATTTATCGTGTATCCCTGAATTCAGGGACGTGCAGGGACGCGAAGATAGCGAGAAACTCCCTAAAGGCAGAAGGCTGAACCTGTCGGATTAGCCTCTTTTATTGCATTATCCTTCCTACATTTGTATTTGATGATACCCTATCTTCCTGTTTCTTATGAGAAGTTCCTGGATCTTTGTTGCCTTCGCAACGCTGCTTGCTGCGTGTTCAGCACATCAAGAATCGCCACGACCTTACCTGGTTGTAGCTGGAAATCCGCTGTTCAACGAGTTTAATAAGCCAATAGATTTCAAGTCGGTAACAGCCGACCATATCCGTCAGGCAGCGGATACCGTCATCAGTTATGCGCGGGCAGAACTGCAGCGTCTCTACGCGATCGACGACGATGACCGAACCTTTGACAATACGATGTTGTACCTCGACGATATCGGAAACGATGTCGATCGCATTGCATCCACCATCTACCTCCTGGGCAGCACGCATCCCGATTCTCTCGTGAGGACTACAGCACAACAAAAGTCGACAGAGCTGGAAAAATTTGGCAACGAGATTTCATTGAGCGATGACTTGTACAACGCTGTGAAGGCATATTCTCAATCGGCCGAAGCACGCACGCTCACCGGTTACAAGGAACGATATCTGAGGGAGCGGGTGGAAGATTTCGAACGCAACGGTTTTGCGCTTCCGAAGGAGCTGCGTGACTCGCTGCGATCGATCATGGACGATATCAGCGAGATTGGAACGGAGTTCAACCGCAACATCGCGGCCTATCAGGACGAACTCATTCTGCGTGAAGCCGACATGGAGGGCCTTCCCGAAGACTACAAGCAGGCACGCCGTCAGCCGGATGGAACATATAGAATCGACCTGAGCTATCCGTCGTACCTGCCATTCATGAAGTACAGCAAATCGGACAGGGCACGCAAGGCGCTGTACATTAAATACTACAACAGGGCCGCAGATACCAACATTGATCTTCTGCGACGTCTGCTTCAAAAACGCCAGCAGTTCGCCCGGCTGCTCGGCTACAAAACTTATGCAGAATGGCGGTTGGAAGATCGGATGGCTCTGACACCTGAAAATGTATGGGAATTCGAAGAGAACCTGATAAAAAGTGTCAGGCCCAAGGCGGAGGCCGACTACCAGGAGCTTCTTGCGGTACGCCGGGCACGTATGCCCAAGGGTCCTGACAAGATCAATCACTGGGAATCGGCATACCTCGAAAATATTCTGCTGGAGGAAAAATACCAGGTCGATGACAACGTGATCAAAGAATATTTTCCTCTTGACAACGTCCTGGCCGGACTTTTTCAGATCACCCAATCGCTCTTCAACGTGCGTTATGTTGAAATAGAGAATCCATCGGTGTGGCATCCCGACGTCAGAGCTTTTGAAGTGTTCGATGGCGACAAATTAGTGGGCCGTTTCTATCTCGACCTCTTTCCCCGGCCGAACAAATACACCCACGCCGCGTGTTTCGGGATGATCATGGGAAAAAATACACCGCAGGGTTACCAGATTCCCAATGCAACCCTGGTCTGCAACTTCCCTGCTCCTATGGCCGACAGGCCTTCGCTCATGCCGCATAGCCAGGTGGAGACATCTTTCCAGAAATT
>QGUY01000414.1 GCA_003242315.1 Bacteroidota bacterium | reverse complement strand
CACCCTGTTATACACCTTTCTTTTTTGCCGCCGCGTCAGATGTGTATAAAAGACCAATGATGGTGATATCGACCTGGCACTGTCTTACGGTAACTGTGAGGAGGTCTACTATCTCGAAAACACCGGGGATGCGGCAAACCCCGATTTCACCTCTGCTACGCCCTTCCCACAACCCGATCCCGCTGAATTCCCGCTCTATCCTACGCCATTTCTTGAGGACGTGAACGGCGATAATCTTCTGGACATCGTAGTCTCTGCTCACGTCTTTGCGAAAGACCACCTGCAGATCAACCTGAGTGAGTCAAATTGGCTGTACGTTAACACAGGGACAAACGAACTACCTGTGTTTAGCTTTCAGCAACGCGACTTCCTACAGCGTGAAATGATCGATGTAGGAGACAACGCGGTTCCCGCCTTCATGGATACCGACGGCGATGGTGACCTGGACCTTGTCGTCGGTCAAATGAATACCGGAGGCGAATTAACTGGCTCTCTCACCTACTTCCAGAATATCGGCACACGCTCGGCTCCTGCTTTCAAACTGATTACGGACGACTACCTCAACTTCAGGGCTCACGGCTTTTATAACATCAAGCCCCAGTTTTACGATGCCAATGGTGACGGCAAGCCCGACCTGGTTTTTTCAGCTACGAGCTCACAGGACCAGGTGACGAGGCTGTACGTGCTGTACAACAAGGCCAGCTCCGGACTAGATGTGTCGGGTCAATCGCCGGTGCCGATCGCGTTTGACATGCTGTTCACGGAAAACGTTCACATGACGGATGTCGATATGGACGGTCTTCCCGATTTAATTGTTGGAAGAACCAATGGCTCGCTACAATACTGGCACAACGATGGGCCTGCTGGTAGTTTTAACTTGAATGTGGGCGAGGCCGACTACCTGGGATTCGGTCCGAGCGTTGAACGTCAAAGTTTGACGATACACGCGGCCGACGTGACCGATGATGGAAGGACCGACCTGCTTGTTGGCGATCAGTACGGACGCGTCACTGTCATCAGCGACTTCCGTGAGTCCAACGGGGATGTGTTAATCATCAATACCATCGACGTTTACGACCCCATCACCGAAACCTACAGTACACGAAATCTCGGCGGCCGTATCTGGCCCGCCGCCGCCCGGTTGTTCGAGGGCAGCCCTCAGATAGTGGCCGTGGGCACGCTGATGGGCGGAATCAGCATTCTCCGGAGCGACGGTGGACTACCACCGTCGCCCGAGCTCCGCCTTATGGTCTACCCCAATCCTGCGCGGATTTCCGATGGGATAACCATATGGACAGACCGGCAAGTTGAGGTTCAGCTCGTGTCCATGCTCGGACAGGAACTAACCACACCCGTGGTACTCGAACCATTCGTGGATCACAAGCTTCCGCTGCCCCGTGTAGCATCAGGCCTTTACCTCCTCCGCGTTACGGAAGGCGGGCGCAATTACACCCGCCGGCTGGTGATTTTCTGATTTCGCCCTATTTTGCCAATGTCATGAAACCCTACGCTTTTGTTTTCGATATGGATGGCGTTATCGTGGATAGCAATCCATATCACGAAGTTGCCCTGCGTGAGTTCTGCGCCCGATATGGGTATCAGCTTACCGAGGATGATCTGCGGAACAGGATTTTCGGGCGGACTAACAAGGACTGGATTCCGTCCCTGTTCGGCGACCTGGACCCGGAGGATATTGCCAGCTACGGCGATGAAAAGGAAGAGTTGTTTCGGGAAATCTATGCGCCCCACATCCGGCCCCTGGAAGGCCTCATCGAATTCCTGGAAAAGCTGAAGGCCGCGAACATCCCGCGGGCGGTGGCGACCTCGGCACCCCGCGAAAATGTGGACTTCATTCTCGACAAAACCGGGACCTGGAAGTATTTCGACGTGGTTCTGGACCAGTCCAATGTCACGCGCGGGAAACCCGATCCGGAAATCTACCTAAAGACGGCAAAAGCCCTGAAATTGCCGTCAAGACGATGTATAGTATTCGAGGACTCCTTGTCCGGGGTATTGGCTGCCAGGGCGGCAAATTGTCGGGTCATCGGGATCACCACCACCCACAAAATAGATGAATTTCCACCCGTAGACCGCGTTATCGACGATTTCCGGGGATTGGACCCCGTAGAGGTCATCGCCGAACTTCAAAACCAGGGATAATTTGCCTGCCAGGTTGGATAATTGAGGGGGTTTTCGCGATATTTGCAGTCCCTTTTCCAAAAGGGGAAACCAGCAGATTATGGCACGAGTTTGTCAGATAACGGGAAAACGGCCCCGGGTGGGCAATAACGTATCGCACGCGAACAACAAGACTAAGCGGCGTTTTTATCCTAACTTACAGGTTAAACGGTTTTACGTTCCTGAGGAAGGTCGTTGGGTCACGCTGAAGCTATCGACCAAGGCGATCAAGACCATCAACAAGAACGGTATTTACGCCGTGTTGAAAGAAGCCCGGAAAAAGGGCATCCTTTCGATTTAGTTCGACGCGAAGCTTAAAAAAGGAAGGATATGGCAAAGAAAGGTAACAGAGTACAGGTAATCCTTGAGTGCACCGAGCACAAGAACAGCGGCATGCCCGGGATGAGCCGGTACATCACCACGAAGAACCGGAAGAATACCACCGAAAGGCTTGAGTTGAGGAAATACAACCCGATCCTCAAACGGTATACGATCCACAAGGAGATCAAATAAGGTTTCACACTTTACTGACGATATACCATGGCTAAGAAA
>QGUY01000413.1 GCA_003242315.1 Bacteroidota bacterium | reverse complement strand
CCTTTATTATAGACTCCTCGGTTTGCCGGTACACCTTCCGCCGCTACGCGAGCGTGGCAATGACGTGATCCTGATCGCCAAGTACTTCCTGGATCAGTTCGCTCGTGACAACGGCATGAACAAGTTTAAGATCAGTCAAGAAGCTCAGGAAAAGCTGTTGAATTACCCCTACCCGGGTAACATTCGTGAACTCAAGTCAGTGATTGAGCTGGCCGCCGTGATGGCTGAGAATGGAGAGATCAGGCCTCAGGATATCACCTTTAACAGCACGGCACGGGTAGAGTCCTTCCTGTACCAGGAGATGACGATGCAGGAATACATGTACCGCATTATCCGGCACTATCTGAATAAGTACGACAACAATGTTCTTGAAGTCGCGCGCAAACTCGACATCGGTAAGTCGTCACTCTACCGCTACCTCAAGGATATGGAAGCCGTCGGCATCTGACAATGAAAAGTCTTGAGGGCTATATTCGTACAGGACGATTTTACGAGGCCGTTGTTGAAGATGGATCCGACATTATCTTCATTGTCGACTTCGACGGAAATATCCTCTATCATAACCGTGCCGTAAGAGTATCACTGGGGTATCGGCCGCGCACCCTTATTGGCAAGAATTTTTTCGACTTCATCCATCCCGATACAGTTGATGGCGTACGCGCACAATTCAAACGCAGCTTGCGACGGGCTTACACCCAGCAGGTCGAGTTTAAGTTTCTTTGCAAGGACAAGACCTATCGGTTTCTCGAGTTCAACGCCATCAACCTTAAGTTCAAGGAGAATGTGCCGGGATTGATTCTCGACTGCCGTGACATTACCGAGCGGAAGAGAGACGCCGAAGAGCTCGTGCGGTTGGGCAAGGCGAAAGAACAGTTCCTGGCGAATATCAGTCACGAAATCAGGACGCCTATCAACGGTATTGCAGGGATGGCTACGCTGCTAAGCCAGAGCCAGACGCCGGATGAGCAGGAGATGTACCTCAGCGCCATCCGAAACTCGGCTGAAAATCTGAAGGTAATCATTAATGACCTGCTCGACCTTTCCGCTATTCAGTCGGGTAAGCTGAAATTTGAGAAGATACCGTTCAATCTCAACGACCTGCTCCCTACCCTGCTGAACACATTTACCTACCAGGCACGTGAGAAGAAACTGGAGCTTACTTGTACGGTCGACAAGGAACTCAATACGCTGTTGCTCGGCGACCCGGTCAGGTTGAACCAGATTCTGATCAACCTGATCAGTAACGCGATGAAGTTTACGCACTCGGGATCTATCCAGGTTCGGTGTACGCGAGAGAAGGTTCAAAAGAACATCACATGGATCAAGGTGGAAGTGGCCGATACGGGTGTTGGTATACCGCAGGAAAAGCTGAACACCATCTTTGAAAGCTTCAGTCAGGCCGACGCCAGCGTTACCCGCAAGTATGGCGGCACGGGTCTGGGACTTACGATAGCCAAGCAGCTCGTGGAGCTGCAGAACGGAAGCATTTCGGTTGAGAGCACTGAGAACGTGGGGTCGACGTTTACTGTTCGAATTCCTTATGAACGGCCCACCGGGCATATGCGTCGGAAGGCGGGTGCCGAAGAAAAGAAAATGGCGCCTGTGGGTCCCCATGCGCTGGACGTTTTACTTGTAGAAGACAACGACATCAACCGGTTGTACGCGAAGAGCGTTTTGAAGAATTGGAATTGTCGTACAGAGACAGCCGAGAACGGGTTGGTAGCTATTGAAAAGTTAAAGGCGTCGTCGTTTGATGTAATCCTGATGGACGTGCAGATGCCCGTGATGGATGGCTATGATACAACGAAGGCGATACGAATGATGCCCGAGCCGCTAAAAAGTATTCCCATCATCGCTCTGACTGCGAATGCGACGCGTGGGGATGTAGAGCGTTGTCTCGCCGCGGGGATGAACGACTACCTTCCCAAGCCCTTTGCCCCGGACGACCTATACAGAAAACTATTCGAGGAGTTAAAGATCACTCCGTCCAGCGAGAAAAAAGAAAAGCCCGCGCCAAGACAACAGCACAAGTCCGGCAACGGACACAAATACTCCAATCTCGACTATCTCAAGCGTATGTCGGGTAACAACCAGGAGTTCATCCGCGAGATGATCCAGACATTCGTGTCGTCGTTACCTCAAACCACAGAAGGCATGACCGCGGCCGTTGCAAAAGGCGACTGGGATGCGCTTTCCCGTCTTGCCCACCAGGTAAAGCCTTCGTTTACGCTTATGGGTCTTGATCAGCTTCGCGAGAAAGCCGCCAACATTGAAGAGCAAAGCAAGACCAGAAGGGACCTCAACACCCTGCCACAGAAGGTTGAAGAGTTTATGACATACTGCAGGAATGTGGTGGAGGAGTTGAGGCAGGTGCAGGTAGGGTGAGAGAGGGGCAGATGCAGAGACTTACCGTGACATTACCTTGTTTAGCCAACTATTCGAAGTTCCGCTCTTCTAGGGCGCATCCGGGGTCTTGTCATTGCCAGGACCAAACTCCATCGTGCTGTTTAAGAATCGACACGATCTGTGTCTCGGTAAATCGACTTTTCTTCCCTAAAGTTAAGAATTTCTAACTTTGGATTCTTCGCCTTTTAGGGAAGCTTACGATTCCCTTGAAAATCAAAGTAACAATCAGCCGCTCCGTATCAGCCTTGACACGACATGGGCTGATCCATACCTTGGCTTATCGGATGACCGCCACGGGGAATCACTATACAACCAAATTGAAAATT
>QGUY01000129.1 GCA_003242315.1 Bacteroidota bacterium | reverse complement strand
CAAATTTAAAGCGGAAATCAGAAAAGACCAGGGCCCCAAAGCCCCTCCCCGGGTATCGAGCGGCTCCACCGCCGTTTCCTGCGCGTTGGCAGCCTCGGGTATAGGCGCTGGCGATGAAGTCATCGTTCCACCGTTCACGTACATAGCAACCATCGAGGCCGTACTGTTCTGCGGCGCACTACCGGTATTTGCTGAAATCGACGAAACACTTTGCCTGAGTCCCGAAGGCATTCGCGCAGCCATCACACCCCGTACCAAAGCAGTCCTGCTCGTACATATGTGCGGTGGCATGGCACGCATGGACGAAATCATGGCTATCTGCCGCGAGCACAATCTCACGCTCGTGGAAGATGCCGGCCAGGCATTTGGCGCAAGCTACAAGGGTACATCGGTGGGCCTTTTCGGGAAGTGCGGCTCCTATTCATTTGACTTTTTCAAGATCGCCACCGCAGGGGAAGGTGGCGTAATGGTCACCAACGACGAAACCTGTTACAAACTCGCAGATAGCTATTCCGATCATGGTCATGATCACATCGGCGACAACCGTGGCATGGAAAATCACCCTATCCTGGGGTTCAACTACCGCATCAGCGAATTGCACGCAGCAGTAGGACTCGCTCAGACACGCAAGGTTCCTCATATCCGCGAAGTCAATCGCAAGCACAAGCAAATACTTCAGGAAGAATTATCAAGCGTTGAAGGTATTGGCTTTTCTCATTTGCCTGATCCTTCGGGCGACTCCGCAACGTTCCTGAACTTGTTGTTGCCTGATCCCAAGGTAGCGGAACGCGTAGTAGAAGACCTTCGCCAGAACAACGTCGGTGGTTTCAATTACTGGTACACGAACATGTACCACTTCATCAACCAATGGAACCACCTAAAGGAACTTAAATCGGCGGCGCCGCTACCCATTCACCTACTGAAAGCGCCACAGGATTATCTTGCGCTTAAACTTCCCAAGTCGCAGGAGGTTATTGGCCGTTTAATATCGTTCGGGATTCGCGTTACCTGGACTCCACAAGAAATGAAAGCTCTGGCGGCCTCCATTAGGAAGAGCGTCGAGAAGGTGTTATCCACTATCCATGCATAAGAACTTTAAGGGCATTGAAAAGACCGTATACGGCCGCGGCAGCTTTGACCAGCTCGGCACTATACTGGACGAGAAGCGCGGTGACAACGACAAATTCATGTTGTTCATCGTCGACAACTACTTCAAAGACAAACCGCTGAGCAAGCGTATTCCGCTCAAGCCGGAAGACGTAATTATGTATATCGATGTCGATCCTCACGAACCGACTACAGACCAGGTCGACTCGATCCGCGATCAGGTACTAGGCTCCAAGGGCCTCCCGGCGGGTGTAATCGGTATCGGAGGAGGCAGCATTATGGACATCGCGAAGGCGGTGTCCCTCATGTTTACTAACGAAGGTTCATCAACCCTGTACCAGGGTCTCAATCTTATTAAGAAGCCAGGCATATACCACGTTGGTGTTCCGACGATATCCGGAACCGGCGCTGAGGTGTCCATGACGGCCGTCCTCACCGGACCGGAAAAGAAGCTGGGGCTCAAGTGTGAATGGACGGTATTCAACCAGGTTGTACTTGATCCGGAATTGATCGCGACAGTACCACGCAACTGGTGGTTCTATACGGGCATGGACACGTACATCCACTGCATCGAATCTGAGAATGGTATACTCAATAACGCATACAGCCACGCGTATGCTGAACAGGCGTTGAAGCTTTGTCGCGATATTTTTCTTGGTCCCGCCAGCGGACAAACACCTGAAAACGACGACAAGCTCATGGTGGCGTCACTCATGGGAGGGCTAAGTCTTACCTACTCGGAAGTTGGTGTGTGCCACGCCCTTTCGTACGGGCTTTCAAAGATCCTGGGTATGCGTCACTGCTTTGCGAACTGTGTCGCATTTAATCACCTGGAGGACTACTACCCTGAGGGTGTTCGTGAGTTCCGCGAGATGGTTAGGAAACACAACATCGATCTCCCGCAAGGGCTATCGAAAGACTGGAGCGACGAGCAGATCACGGCGATGGCCAAAGTTTCATACAACCTTCCTCACATGTGGAATCATGCCGTGGGACCTGACTGGAAAGACAAGGTGACCGTGGAAAGCATTGAGGAGTTGTTCAGAAGGTTGTAACTTGGATTATTCAAACGGGAAGAAAACATGTCGAGAAAGAAGGTAAAGGTAGGCACCATCGAGTGCGGGTCGGATGAGTTGTTTGTGATCTCCGGACCTTGCGTAATCGAAGAGGAGTCTATCATGATGAAGACTGCGGAGAAACTCAAGGAAGTCTCCGAGCGGTTAAAGGTCAAGATCATTTATAAGTCATCCTTTCAAAAGGATAACAGGAGCAGCCTTAAGTACTACACGGGTCCGGGGCTCGATAAGGGTGTAAAGCTTCTCGCCCGCATTCGTGAAGAGTTCGGATTCCCCGTGCTCACAGATATTCATTACCCGGATCAGGCGCGCGCCGCAGCTGACGCCATTGATGTTCTCCAGATTCCGGCATATCTGTGCATGCAGACCGACCTTATGGTCGCCGCCGCAAAGACGGGCCGGGTAATCAACATCAAGCACGGCCAGTTTCTCGCCCCGGAAAACATGAAGCATCCCGTGACGAAGTGCGTCGAAGCCGGCAACGACCAAATCATTCTTACCGAACGCGGATACACCTTCGGTTATAACGACCTCATCGTCGATCCGAGGAGCTTTTACCACATGAGCAAGCTGGGCTATCCTGTTGTGTTTGACATTACCCACTCCATACGCAAGTATGGCATCCCCAGTGCCGATGCCAAGGGTGGAGCAAGAGAGTTCCTCCCGGTGCTCTCGCGCGCAGGCGTTGCCGCCGGCGTAGACGGTGTGTTCATTGAAACACACCCTGAGCCGGAAAAAGCACTCTGCGATGCAGCAAGCCAGTTGTGCGTATACGATCTGGAAGAGTTCCTCAAACCACTGTTGGAACTCCATGCAATTGAAGTAAAATACAGGAACCGGGAAGTCATTCCGGCCTGATGTCATAAAACACCCTAAATCCAAACTTACGAATGGAATTATATCTTGATTCTGCCGATATCAATGAAATCGAAGAGGCCTTCAAACTCGGCTTCCTGACCGGCCTCACTACTACCCCTACGTTTATGCATCGGGGAGGCGTTACTGACGTCGACGGGCTGATTGTGAAACTTTCCAAGATGGTACCCATTCTGCAGATTGAAGCACTCGGCGACACTGCAGAGGAAGTGCTTAACGAAGCACGACGACAGCTTGACCTGGGTTTGGATCCTAAGAAAACCGTTTTCAAGATTCCCGTTTCTCTTGAAGGCGTGCGCGCGTGCTATATGCTTCGGAAAGAAGGATTATTAGTCAACGTTCACCTCATCTACACGCTCCAACAGGCATACATGGCCATGCAGGCGGGTGCAACGTACGTCTGCCCTTTGGTGGGCCGTTTGCAGGATCAGGGACACGACGCCTTGTCTCTCGTCGAACAATGTGTATTTGCTGTCGATCATTACGGGTATGACACCAAGGTAATGTTCTCATCGGTTCGCAATGCCGAGCACGTAAGGAATGCGTTGAACATTGGTGTTCATACCATCACAGTACCGTGGAAGATCATGAAGCAACTCACCGAGAACAACTTCACGACCCTCGGCACGGAACAGTTTATTGAGCACACCAGGCTCATGACCGTGAAGGTTAAAGATGCCATCAGCAACATCAACCCTACCGTGCTCGCTGACACGCCGCTGATGGACGCCATCGTGAAAATGACTGAGTACGGCTTTGGCGCAGTAACAGTTGTAAACAAAGACGGAAGTCTTGTCGGCGTATTTACAGACGGCGACTTGCGCAGAAAGATACAGGCGGAAGGCAGGGATGTTTTGAAGAAGAAGATGAGCGACTTTACGTATGGAACGCCCATCGCGGTCGATGCAAACGCGTTGCTCAACGACGCTTCCGCGTTGTTCAAGAAGACGAGCGTCGATACCATCCTCGTCACCGATAACGGTGTGCCTGTTGGCATGCTCGACATCCAGGATCTAAAAGCTGACACGAGTCGCTAGATGACAGACGTCGGCCGGATTTTCTCCGAATTGGGCGGTGTATTCTGTGTTCCCGCAGAGCAGTTCGCGGCAAAAGTCTCCGCAATACGGGCATTTATCTTCGATTGGGACGGCGTCTTCAACGACGGTACCAAAAATCAAAGCGGCAGCAGTTCGTTTGGAGAAGTCGACGCCATGGGGTCGAACCTTCTCAGGTACTCGTGGTGGTCGCGCCATGGCGTCATGCCGATCGTGGCCCTCATGTCGGGAGCGCGAAACGCCATGTCGTTTCAGTTCGGCATGCGCGAACACACGCACAACATATATTTTAATGTGAAGAACAAGCTGCTCGCTTTCGAACACTTCGTTGCTAGTCATAAACTGGCTCCCGAATCGGTCGCTTTCTTCTTTGATGATGTACTGGACCTCGCCTTGGCAGAAAAGTGTGGCTTGCGTATCATGGTGAACCGGAAATCAAGCCCTCTTTTTACCCAATTTGTTATCGAACGAGGTCTGGCCGATTATGTCACAGCGCATTCCGGTGCCAACTCTGGCTTGCGCGAAGCCTGTGAGTTGCTGATGGGAACGAACGGAAACTACAATGACGTCGTTCAATCACGCGCATGGTTCTCGGAGACTTATGCGACCTACCTCAAGGAAAGGGACCAAATTCCCGTATCATTTTTCACCTGGGACGGACTGAATATCGTTCCCGCTCCGGCACCATGATTTGAATTTTGTGCTGATCGGACATTTCGGTAAATTGTATTACCGCAGCGCAAAATTCTTGCCTTATGAATGACGCCCAACCTTTGAAAAGCCTGGAAGAATGGGAAGATGACCTCCTCCGGCGCTATCCCGATCCTGAGTCGATTGCCATCGGAAAATCCGAAGAAGAATTCCGCAATTATGATAATCCCGCGCGGGATACGGTGCGTGAATTCTATCGTCTCAATCACACGTATCAGACGTACGAGTTTGTCCTTCAAAAGGAGGCGCAATACCTGACGTTCGACAAAAAGGAAATGCCCGTATGGGATGCGTTTGAATTCCTCAACCAGTTGGTTGACGATTCTGATCCTGACACCGACCTTGACCAGTTCCAGCATCTGCTGCAGACGTCGGAGGCTATTCGCGCTGATGGTCATCCCGACTGGATGGTGCTCACCGGGCTGCTTCATGATATGGGGAAAGTGTTGTGTCTTTTCGGCGAACCCCAATGGGCTGTTGTCGGCGACACTTTTCCGGTAGGTTGTGCACACTCGGATCGCATCGTGTATCCTGAGTTTTTTGCCTACAATCCGGACAGCAAGGACGAGCGATACAATACGAAGTACGGTGTGTATGAACCCAACTGCGGCTTGCGAAATGTACACATGTCGTGGGGACACGATGAATACGTCTACCACATGGTGAAGGATTATCTTCCTGAACCCGCTCTCTACATGTTGCGCTATCACTCATTCTACGCTCAGCACCGCGAGCACGCGTATGATCATCTGATGGATGATCACGACAGAGAAATGTTCAAGTGGGTGAAGCTTTTCAACCCTTACGATCTGTATTCAAAAAATCCAAATCCTCCCGACTGGCCAAAGCTTCGTCCGTATTATGAAGATCTGGTGGCAAAGTATCTTCCTGCAACATTGAAATTTTAGAAAAACAGTGTAGGGCCCCAGCCCCGGAAGCAGACCCGGGTGGGTCGCTTCGGGACTTTGAGACCCCACTAAGCCAACTATGAGTGTTGGGTTTGGCTCAGAAGAACACATCGCGATTGTGAGATGCCAGCCATTTCCTAAGCGGTTCCCACATCAGGTGCGGTGCATTGTCTGCAAGTGTGATATCACCATGACCGAAGTCGAGCATGCGCTTGTCAGGGGGTTGTATAGACACCGTATAGTTTGTGATATCAAGGCTGCTTGTCAGTGAAGCACTATAGTGTCCGTATGTTCCAAATCCTCCTCCGGCACCCAGGTATAAGATCGGTACTTTGATTTCGCTGAGATAGTCGTCGAAGGTGACATCCTCTTCATCGCACACGCAAGCGCGCATTTCGTAAGTGGTTCGCAGCGGTTGGTGCGGCGGCAGCGAGCCGATAGCCTTAAACCATCGCGCGGGTTGTGTGTACAACAATCCGCGGGGAATTGGGACGTTCGGGTCATCAAACTTGCCACTCACAAAATGCCATCCGGGAACGTTCCCTGCAGCCTCCGAAGCCCCGACAAGGAGCGCAGCCTGGTAGTTAGTGAATCCGGCGAATGGAGGCAGTGGTGAAGGTCCCTCAGGATCGGAAGCTGCAAGCCCTCCCAGAGTTGCTAAAAGGACACCTTGCGATGCGTGGTACGTTCCTGCCTCAAGCTGTGCCTTCAGGTTAGCTGCGGTCGCACAGACTGCTGTACGCAATTCGGTCGTCTCTCCGCATGGCTCAAACTTCATGAGTTGATCAAGTGCAATAATTCCCTTGATGTGGCGAAGAATAGGATGTTGCTGCGTCTCGCGACCAGCAGCTCCATACACTACACCAGTACCATAGCTGTAGCCAAGGAGATTCAGTCGCCCTACACCCTGGCCGGTGAGACCGCGAATGAGACGCGCGATGGACAATCCGGCAAGCGCGTGATCAGCGTCGCGTTCAACACCCCAATCCTGCATGAATGAAAAGTCGGTCGTTTCCCGCGGCACAAGCGTCCACGCAAAGTCCAGACCCCACACATCGATATCCTTCGACGCGAGATAGTAAGAAATGGAGGTCTTAGGTTCAGGTGAATCAGTACCTGCATAGAGAAAAACAGATTCAAAATTCAGGGAGGCACCGTGCAGCATGAATACGGCACCACGGGTGCGCACGGGACGGTTCGGCCGGTCTTCCTTTACAACGCGGTGCAGACGCACGATGTCGTAAGGACGGTCACTCAGGCGTACTTCAAATACATAGTGCGCAATTTCCGAGGTCACTTTTTTACGGGATACTTTGCAGGTCTTCTTTCCACCTTTGCGTCCCGCAGCATCGTTTCGAAGATCGTTTTGCGTGGAGCTGTCATCCTGAATATTAATGATTTCACTGTCGGCGGCATCCGCGGTCAAATTGACCCCACCTTTTCCCGGGCCACCGATTATTACGCGGTTACCTTCACCGTCTGTGAGACCAACGAGCCTGATGCCGGGCTTGTTAATCGAGACATCCTCATGGTACTGACCAGGTTCTACATAAATCACGGACCCGGGTTCTGCGGCATCGACTGCATCCTGGATGGATCCATCCTTGGGAACAATGATACCTGCGTCATAGAACAATTCGTCCAGGGCAGCGACCCAATCGTCGTCGCCTCCTCCTACATCGGGACCGGGTGAACTGTCGGAAATCGGGTCGTTACACCCGGCGGCAAACAGGAACAAGGCAGCCATCATCAGGCTGATTTTCCAAACGGAATGAAATTGACGTTTTGCTTTCATGGGGTTTAAGTCTTTTGTCAGGCGTGCACACGCCCGTTGTTGAACATGATTGACGATGTCAGTGGGCCTCACCGGGGCTTTTCAGCGCCCGTGACAAAAGTGGGGAGAGGGGACTGCGGGCGTAAATCCTCAGGTTGCAAATGGTTTAGAAAATGCTGTGCGGGTGTTGCAAAGCGTTTAGATTATGTGCGCGCACGGGTTTTAGGGCGAAACGGCTTGCGTATTCATTGCCTGCATACCGTAAGGAAGCTTCAGCTTCTCCATCATTTCCGAAAAGCGGACGTCTTGCTGGAGGGGCTTGAAGTTGGGATTCCAGGCCATCCACGGTATCCAGCTCATGCGTTTCTCATAGGCGCGTTCGAGCCAGTAGAAAGCCTGGTCCAGGTCGCCCAGCGCACTATACGCCTCCGCCAAGCCCCAGGCGTCGTTGCCGCCGGCATTCTTTTTCATCTCCTCAGCAATTTGAATGGCATCGTTTTGTCGGCCGGCAATGGCGTACGTAGTAGGCAATAGCCATCGCCATCTTGGATACAACTGGGCGGCCTTTTCATGAGCAGCGACACCCTCGCCAATCATCCCTTTTGCTAAGTATGCCGACCCCTGAACGAAAAGCGCGAAATCAGCATCGGGTTCAAAATCCATGACGCGCGCAACCTCCGCAAGGGCGAGGTCATTGGCGCCTGTGTACCAATACTGGCTTGCCAGATACCCGGAGTACAATGAAAGGAAGGGGTCGAGCTGCACGGCAAGTTTGCTATGCATCCACATCTTGTCGAGCTGTCCAAACAGCATATGGTACCACGCGTAGTGTGTATGCGCTACGGCGAGACTAGGATTGAGTTCGATGGCGCGTTGGAACTCGCGGTCGGCTACCTCCCACTCCCATTCATCATACAGCGCTACCAGCGCAAGGGCGAGGTGGGCTTCCGGCAGACTCTCGTCAAGAGAAATTGCCTTGTGCGCTGCTGACTTTGCGCGGGAATACGCCTGATCGATGGTCGAAGGACTATGTCCAATAACGCTGTAACCGATGGCGAGGCCTGCCCAGGGGAGCGGATCGGCAGGATCTATGTCGATCGCGTTCTGAAGGATGGCTATTCCTTTTTCAACTTCCGCGAGGCTGAATTGGTTGATGTGATACATCCCCCGGAGATAGTCACGATACAACTCGGAATCTACTTCCCTGGTCTTCATCACGTTCCTCGCCTCCTCTGCGGTTAGGGAAACTTGAATTTCACGCGCAATATCCTGAACAACCGAACTTTGCAGGGTCAGCGCCCTGCGAACGTCTTCGTGGTATTCTTTCGCCCACACATGTCGTTCACGGGGAAACACCTCAATCAACTGAAGTTGAATCCGAACACTGTCGCCAGTTCCATAAACGGAGCCTTCAACGATAGCATCTACGCCAAGTTCGCGCGCAATGTCTTGCAATAGCATGTCGCGCGAGGGATAGCGAAGCGTTGATGTTCTCGAAATAACCCTCAGTCCGCTGATGCGTCCCAGCTGGCCAATGAGTGCGTCATGTATCCCGCTGACAAAGTAGGTTTGTTCATCACTTCCCGTAAGGTTTTCCAACGGAAGCACAGCCAGCGCGACCTGCCGTGGAGGCGCAGGTCGAAAGGCGTAAAACACAACGAATGTCATTGCCGCCGCCAATACCACAGCGCCGGCGAGCATGAAGACCCTCTTTTTTCTGTTTGATGAAATGTCAAGCGGCGCTGTTAAGGGAGGCGCCACGGCGCCAACCTCCTGCGCTGAAGCTGATGCGTATTTGCGCGATTCATTCGGAGGAAATCCGAAGTGATCGTGGAAGCATTTCGAAAAGTAGCTGGGACTGCTAAATCCAACACGGTAGGCAATTTCAGCAACCGTGCCGACGTCCGCCGCGAGCATTTTTCGCGCTTCCTGAAGCCGAATGTCGCGAATGAATTGGCTTACCGACTGCCCCTTCAGTTGTTTGAGTTTTCGGTGAAGCTGAAAACGGCTGATGGCCACCGCGTCCGACAACTCTGCTACGCCAAAGTTTTCATTCTCGAGGTTTTGCCGTACCGCTTCGGTTAACTTTTTCAGAAAAGCGGCGTCGCGGGAAAGACCGATTTCATTTTCCATGACCATAACGCTGTGTACCCACCCATGCAGCCTTCATGGCAATCCAGGACTAGCATACAATTTATGAAATCGCCGCCGCAATCCCCTATCAAACTGCGGCTTGGAAACCAGTGCTCTTTGTGAACGCTCCGCTCGTAATGCCTTCATGGCATCGATTTCGGGATTTTCGATCCCTTAAAATATTAACTGATATGATCGAAATAAACAAAACTGAAACTGTTATAACGACGTATTAATAGGAAGTTTTGCGTACTTCAAAGATTCCACTGTGAAGAGAGACATTACGACCCTTACTGCTTATCTGGCGCTCGCCGCGGTGTGTGTGATATGGGGCACTACCTACCTTGCCATGCGTGTGGGTGTACAGACCTTTCCACCATTTCTCTTTGCAGTCATTCGCCAGCTCGCTGCGGGTGGATTGCTCCTGGCATTCCTGCTCATTGGCCGCAAGGCAAAATTGCCCTCACGGAAAGACATTTGGTATCAATCCGTAGCAGGCTTTTTCATGATCTCGCTTGGCAATGGTCTGGTAGCGTGGGCAGAAGTTCATATACCGAGCGGAATTGCCGCGGTGATTTGCTCGCTGGAGCCAATGATGGTGATCCTTATCAGTCTCGCCATCAATACAGGTGAACGACCGAACATCCCAATCTTCGTCGGTGCAATGCTGGGATTCGCGGGCATCAGCACCATCTTCGCGGAAGACCTCGCGCAATTCTCAAACACGGGATACATGCTCGGAATCATCGCTACGTTTGTTGCGATCATCGCATGGGCAGGTGGCAGCATATGGCTGAAGAACAGGAAGACACAGACGGACGTGCTCATGAATGTAGCGATCCAAATGTTCTCGGGAGGAATATGGCTGATTCCCTTCAGTCTGGCTTTCGACGACCTGTCTTCAGTGACCTGGACATCCGATGTAGCACTGCCAATGATCTACCTCGTTGTCTTCGGATCGATCGTCGCGTTCAGTTGCTACCTGTATGCGCTGCGTCATTTGCCGATAATGATCGTATCGTTGTATGCGTATGTCAATCCCATTATCGCCGTGATCCTGGGATGGGTAATACTGGACGAAAAGCTTAACGTCACGATGGGGATTGCGATCGCTCTCACGATTGCCGGAATTTATATCGTTAACCGCGGTCATCAGCTTCGCGATCAGTGGAAGGCCCAGGTTACATCGTAAGTGTATCAACGTTATGGAACAGATCAACACGGGAAAAATAGAGAAATTGAATTCCAGGTGGAAAGACAAAATCTGTTTTA
>QGUY01000412.1 GCA_003242315.1 Bacteroidota bacterium | reverse complement strand
TTACCCCGCTAAATACACCTACGTTTCCCATGCCTTCCTCGGAATTGAATAACTTAAGACCGGAATCCAGCAAATTCCGTGCGCCACCATCAAGGGTTGTGAGGCGACTGCCTGCAGGAAGCGTACGTACGATGACTTTCCCGCCGGTGATTTCATCAGCATCAAAGGCATGCAGTGGCTGCCCCAGTTCGTGACAAACGAAGTTCGTCACGTCTACAATATTGTTGATGGGTGTGAGGCCAATCGAACGCAGCCGCTCCTTTAGCCAGTCGGGAGATTCACTTACAACGATGTCACTAATGGTCAGTCCTGAGTAGCGCGGGCAGGCCGTAGTATTCTCCACTTCAACCGACATCTCCAGGCTGCGGTCGTGTACCCGAAAACCTGACACATCCGGCATCTTCAGCGCACGGCCCGTAACAGCGCGAATGTCGCGGGCTACGCCTACGTGCGACATTGCATCAGCACGGTTGGGCGTAAGCCCAATCTCGATCTGGTAATCCGTTGTGAGGTTGAAGTATTCCGGCGCAGGTGTGCCCGGCTTTGCGCTCGGATCCAGCACTATGATACCTTCGTGGTTGGTGCCGAGTCCAACCTCATCCTCCGCGCATATCATCCCTTCGGAGGCCTCGCCGCGTATCTTCGTCTTTTTGATCTCAAAAGGCTCGCCTCCGGTGGGGTACAATGTGACGCCGGGCAACGCTACAAGCACCTTTTGACCGGCAGCCACATTAGGCGCACCACATACAATCTGCCGTGTGTTGCCATCGCCGACATCTACCGTCGTTAGCGATAGCTTGTCTGCGTTGGGATGCTTTACACACGTCAGCACTTCACCTACGACGAGACCGCGAAGGCCACCGCGGATGGTTTCGTATGGTTCAATGGATTCAACCTCGAGTCCCGTTCCCGTAAGCATCTCTCCAAGTTGCTCGGGCGACTCGGAAATGTCTACGTAATCCTTCAGCCAATGGTATGAAATCGTCATCGGCTAAAGCTAGTAAAGTAAGGATAATAAACAGTAAACCTCCTGCGCAAAAGTTAAACCGTTCGGCGACTTTTACGCCGGGTTGTTTGAACGCGGTTTAATCCACATAATTATCCACAAACTGTGCACACCGGGGGAGTACTTATGCACAATTAACGTACAAGCTTTTCAAACTCTTTTTGGGACAGGTTAAGGATGCCGGCATCCGGAAGGCGCCGCGTCAACTCACGCCAATTCGCATCTTTCTCATAGACTTCACGCAGCATTGCCGCCGCTTTGTCTGTTTCTCCGCGCGAAGCGAGTGCAACTGCTGTCCAATATTTCATTTCCAGATTTTCCGGAAACATTTCCATTGCTTTCCCATAGGCTTCAAGCGCCGCGGGCATGTCGCCATGCTCAATGTGGTAGTCGCCGAGGTTCATAACGTATACGCACGATGTACGCGAAGCAGACGTTCAAGCTCTGCAATAGGTTCGGTGCCATCATCGACGCGAAGGTCTATGAGCCGGTCTTCCCACGGTCGGCCTGTTGGCTGACCGCGTACCACCAGGAGGGCAGCCGATTGTTTACCCCGGATGTCGCCACCAGCCGCCTGCGCTGCTTTCAGTACCTCGATGAGCCGTTCGGCCAGCGGAAGTTTATCGTGCTGCAGCCAGGCAGCCTTCATAGCAGGGACTACCTTATCGTTCAGCATCATGTTGGCCTGAACGGAAAAGCCCTCGCCACTGTCGTGACTAGCATAGGCGATACAATCCTGCCCGGTATGCACGGCCACCCGTCCCTGAGTATCCAGTAGGGCAACCTGTCTGACATTCCTTCCTTCATCGTCCTCAAGGAGTTGCTTTAAGGCCGTGGCCGGATCCATACCCTGCCGCATGAGGTCGAGCCCTCGCGGACCAAACGATACATTCACAAGGGACTGGGTAGCCACAACGCCAACCCCGGCCTCACCCCAGGAAACGACGGTGCCGACGCTGAACCAGTGGCTTTGCACGGCGACCCCCATTTCACCGGTGTTAGGATCCCGTGCGACAATAGAGAACGTGTGAGCCAGAGGCTCGTTTCTACGGTAGGCCTGCGCGTTGCTGGTCAGGACGGCCGACAAGGCCAGGCCAAAGAGTAATAGGGTTTTCATTTGTAGTTCATTTCGCCTGCTCTTATGGCAATATCGAGGAGATTTTCGCTGGGAGGGAAGGGACATGAATACGCGTCGTTGTAAGCGCAGTACGGATTATACGCTTTGTTGAAATCGAGCTCCACCGTAGCAGCCCCGGGAACTTTCTTTACATCGAGGTATCGCCCGGCACCGTAGGTCTCGGAGGCGCTGGTGCGATCACCAAAGGCCAGAAACAGATGTCCCTTTTCCGGACCGTCCATAATCTCAAGGATGAGCAGGCGATTCTTTCGGTCATCGAGATCGAAAGCAGCCCACGCGTATTCAAGATAGCGCGCTTCTTTGCCATCGGAGGTGGCAAGCGTTCTCACTTTTCGTTCTTCAATGGGATGCAGCGTGGCAATGATCCGATAGCGTTCGTTCGGAGGGAAATACCTGAGACCTTTAAACGGTTCGTTCAGTGATGCGAAGGGAGATTCTTCTGAAGTTTTCATGTACCGATCTTTTTCCTCCCGCTCCTTCATGATCTGGTCGTAATAATCCCGGGAGGATTCTTCACCCATCGAGTAAAAGAGGATGGCAGCGAGGGCAACGACTGCGAGCCCTATGAGAATCGTTCGTGGTTTCATGGACGCAAAGG
>QGUY01000128.1 GCA_003242315.1 Bacteroidota bacterium | reverse complement strand
GCAAAGAGGTAGCCCAGATTGCCATGGCAAAGGTTTTTAGAAAGGGAGACTGGCGCGCAGGGTACTATCGCGATCAGACATTCGCGTTTGCCATCGGCGACATGACCGTGCAGCAGTATTTTGCCCAACTCTACGCACATACTGACGTTAATGCCGATCCTGCATCCGCCGGAAGGCAAATGAACGGTCACTTTGCGACACGTTTGCTTGACGAAAAGGGAGAGCTCAAAAATGTGATGGAGCTCTACAACGTGACAGCCGACATATCGCCGACGGCAGGACAAATGCCGAGGCTATTGGGTCTTGCCTACGCATCCAAACTTTTTCGTCACAATCCGCAGCTTCACAGCTACACCCATCTATCCAATAAAGGAAACGAAATTGCCTTCGGAACAATAGGAAACGCTTCCACTTCGGAGGGGCTGTTCCTCGAAGCGATGAATGCGGCCGGTGTGCTGCAGGTGCCTATGCTGATATCGATTTGGGATGACGCATATGGCATCTCCGTTCCGCAAGAATATCACACCATCAAGGGAAGCATCTCCAAGGCGCTTGAAGGATTCAAGCGTACCGCCACCGAGAAGGGATTTGAGATTATGGTGGTCAAGGGATGGGATTATCCTGCACTCATCGAAACGTATCAAAAGGCGGAACGCATCTGCCGTGAGGAACACGTTCCTGTTATGGTGCATGTCGAAGATATGACCCAACCCCAGGGACATTCTACCTCAGGATCTCATGAGCGATATAAATCCCCGGAACGACTTGCCTGGGAAGCTGAATTTGATTGTATCCGCAAGATGCGCCAGTGGATCATTGACGAAGTAATGGTGCTCCCGGAAGAAGTCGATGCCGTTGAGCGCGAAGCCAAACAGTCGGCACGCAATGCAAAAGAGCGCGCCTGGCGGGCGTTCATGGAAGACATCCGGAAGGATCAAAAGATCGTATCGGGTTTGCTTGAAAGAGCCGCAGCTGAAAATATCAAGCGGCCCATCATGCTCCAGATTCGTCAGGATCTGGCGAAGACGATAAACCCTACGCGCCTGGATACATTCAAGGCGGCAAAGAAGGCCCTGCGCAACCTCATCGACGAGCCCTGTGCCGTCAGAGATGAACTCATTCAGTGGCTTGAGAAAGCCAATGCCGAAAACCATGATCGATACAGTTCTCACCTGTACAGCGAGTCTGCACACTCTGCGTTGAAGGTGCCTCGTATCGACCCGGTGTATACAGAGTCTTCACCGTTGGTGGATGGCAGAGAAGTGTTGAGAGCGTGCTTTGACGCTGCGCTGGAACGCGA
Organism: Bacteroidota bacterium; assembly: GCA_003242315.1. GTDB lineage: Bacteria > Bacteroidota > Bacteroidia > Cytophagales > Cyclobacteriaceae > ZC4RG29. The sequence goes on along the minus strand of QGUY01000128.1, from coordinate 9,692 downwards.
CCCGACTATCTTTGCGATAGGAGAGGATGTCGGCAAGATTGGCGATGTGAACCAGGGGTTTGCGGGACTTCAAAAAAAGTACGGCGAACTGCGCGTGACAGATACAGGCATCCGCGAACCGACAATAATAGGGCAGGGTATCGGTGCTGCCTTGCGCGGCCTGAGACCCATTGCAGAAATTCAGTATCTGGATTATCTCGTATACGCCCTACAGACGCTTACAGATGATCTCGCGTGTCTCCAGTATCGCACGAAAGGAGGACAAAAGGCGCCTGTGATTATCCGTACGCGCGGCCACCGGCTCGAAGGCATTTGGCATGCCGGGTCGCCTATGGGAATGATTCTGCATTGCCTACGCGGCATATATGTCCTTGTTCCGCGAAACATGACGCAGGCAGCGGGATTTTACAATACTATGTTCCGTTCAGACGACACTGCGCTCATCATAGAATGTCTCAACGGTTACCGGTTGAAAGAAACACTCCCCGCCAATATTGGTGAGTTTACCGTTCCATTAGGTGTTCCGGAAGTTCTCCGCGAAGGGGAGGATGTTACGGTTGTTACCTATGGTGCTATGTGTCGCATAGTGATGGAAGCCGCTGATGAACTCGCCGTAGCGGGCGTGTCGTGCGAAGTTATCGACGTGCAGACCCTGCTGCCTTTTGATATACATCATAAAATCCTCGAGTCTGTAAAGAAGACAAATCGCGTTGTCTTTGCAGATGAAGATGTTCCTGGTGGCGCTAGCGCATTCATGATGCACAAGGTTCTCGAAGAACAGGGTGCGTGGAATTACCTCGACTCCGCGCCCATCACCATCACTGCTAAAGAACATCGCCCCGCATACTCTTCCGACGGCGACTATTTCTCCAAACCCAATTCGGACGAAGTCTTCGAGAAAATCTATGCTATAATGACAGAAGCCGATCCGAAAAGGTACCCGCCGTTGTATCGGTGATCAGTGATCCGTGGTTACCAGGTAGTAAGAAGTAATTGGTGCACTACTGCCCACCGTCTACTACCCAACTACCCCCCTCGTCTTATATCATTTAGCGTAAACGGTGGTGTTTCTACGACGTTGCTCTTATGAAGGGCGCGGTCCCAGATGGTTATTCTGAGTTTGAGCGTTTTGATGCTGAACAGGGGAACGAGGCCAAAGGTCTTCATGGTGTACTGCAACGTGCCTTCTATCGCGCGGGTCTCGTCTTCCAGTACAGGGAATCGTGCGTTGAAGATGGGAGTGCAGCTTACTTCCGACCAATCGAATAGGTGGAAGTTACCATCGTTACCCTGAACGAGCCAGTCTACCCGGATGTTGTTGTGAAGAGGATTGGGTTTGACGAGCACGGTATCCTCCACTATGTAAATGTCGGGAAAGTCCTGTGCCGTGAGGGTATCGATGATCTGATAGGTGTTGTCGATAATGTGACCGTCTTCTTCACTGATATATATTTTTTGATACGAATAGTGAATCGTATCGGGAACACCGTTGCGAACGAACGAGGCGGGACAGTTTTCGCCGCGCCATCCGGGCAGGTAGGAGTAGAGCGGTTTTTTCCGTGTGCGTATAGAGGCAAGTTTCCCTTGTTGCCCTGTTAGCTTCAACATAGGGGGAATGTCGGTATAGCGAACCTCCTTGGGAATGGGGATGAGTCCTCCTGAACCATCTTCAAGGAAGTAATCGGAGTCGTGATACGGTTCGCTGATGTGCCTGGGATCATTTGGACTTAATCCGAGGTCGCCGTCACCGTCCTTGAAATCAATCCATAGGATGAGCGAATCCTGTGCAGAAAAATCACCCACATCGACAAAGGCTATGTCGTTGAATTCAATCTGCGGAATAACGGAGTATTCGGGAGGGTCAAAGCAGGAACTCAGAATGACCACCAACACCGCGTAAATTGCCAGCCTCCTAGCTATATTCATACGCCCAAAATAAGGCATAATCTACGAAAACGAGTGGATACTTTTGAGGACTTTGAGACACAATTGTACTCCCTTAACGAGGAATCGTTCGAGAATATTGCGCTCTCGGTCTTTCGCCACCAGGCCATTCATAACGACCTGTACAATCGCTATATCGCTCTTCTTGGTATTGACCCGGTAACGGTGTCAAAGGTTGAAGACATTCCTTTTCTGCCTATCTCTTTCTTCAAGAGCCACGCGATACAAACCGGAAACTGGAATCCTGAGACCGTATTTCACAGCAGCGGAACCACCGGTATGGTTAGGAGCCGACACCTTATCAAGGATTTGAAATTCTACCTGCGGAATGCTGAGCGTTGTTTTGTGAACTTCTTTGGCGACCTCAAGCAATATCATTTTCTGGCGCTATTGCCTTCCTACCTGGAGCGCACCGATTCCTCTCTGATCGCCATGATGAACCATTTCATTTCGCGCAGCGGGTCCCCGAAGTCAGGATTTTATCTTCACAACCCCGAGCAGTTAATCAGAGATGCAGAGGCGCTACGGGGAGATGGCCGAAAAATCATGATCTGGGGGGTTGCCTTCGCGTTGCTGGACCTGGCGGAGCAATTCGGCCCTGATCTGGGCCACTGTATTATTGTTGAAACAGGGGGAATGAAGGGTCGGCGCGCCGAAATTACGCGCCAGGAACTGCACAGCATCCTCCGGAGCCGTCTTAATGTGGGAAATGTCGTTTCTGAATATGGGATGACGGAATTGCTTTCCCAGGCTTATGCCCTGGAAAATGGTGATTTTCAATGCCCTCCGGGAATGAAAGTCGTGACCCGGGACGTTACAGACCCCCTGACACGGGGCATTTCCGGCACGGGAGGCCTGAATTTCATTGATTTGGCCAATTTTCAGACGATTTCCTTCCTGGAAACGGAAGATTTGGGAAAAATTAACACGGATGGAACCTTCTCCGTCGTTGGTAGAATGGACAATTCTGACGTCCGTGGCTGTAATTTGCTGGTTGACCAGTAGTTTTGGATAACGGCCGGGCCAATTGGTCCTATATTTGATTAAGGGTGATGGAGTGCTTAATTTTGATTAAATTCACGTTGTCATGAAAAAGGTTATCATCTTCTTGCTGGTCGCTGCTTTCGTTTCAGCTTGTAGCCAGTACACGTGTCCCACGTACACAAAACAAGATACCGGCAAGTCCTCCTCTGAGCGCCGGATTTGATTGAGCCTTACAGGTATCGATCCACATCTTCGGGGGTGATCTGATCCCCGCTCATAATCACCAGTCTCTCCACGACATTGCGAAGTTCACGGATGTTTCCGGGCCAGCTGTGTTGGGAGAGCTTTTCAATTCCAGCCGGGTGAATAGTTTTCTTCCGGGTTCCATAATCTTCCGCAATGTCTTCCAGGAAGCGATCCACCAGCAACGGGATGTCGCTGATCCTTTCAGCCAGTGACGGCACCTTGATGACGATGACACTGAGCCTGTGATACAGGTCTTCGCGGAAGTTCTTTTCAGCTATTTCTTTCTTAAGGTCCTTGTTCGTTGCGGCCAATACCCGCACGTTTATTGGGATTTCCTTTTCGCCGCCAACCCGTGAGATCTTGTTCTCCTGCAAAGCCCGCAACACTTTGGCCTGAGCGGAAAGGCTCATGTCACCGATTTCGTCGAGGAACAGTGTACCGCCTTCTGCCTGCTCAAATTTTCCAATGCGTTGCTTTACCGCCGATGTGAAAGACCCCTTTTCATGGCCGAACAGTTCGCTCTCGATGAGCTCGCTGGGGATAGCCGCACAGTTGACTTCTACGAGAGGCATTCCCGCTCTCGGACTCCTTTCATGAATAGCTCTTGCTACAAGTTCTTTTCCACTTCCATTCGGTCCGGTGATCAAGACGCGCGCATCCGTTGGCGCAACCTTGTCAATCATCTCCATGACATTCTTGAGCTCCGGAGACTCACCGACAATATCCCAGCGTTGCGAAATTTTCTTGCGTAGCGTTCGCGTTTCCTTTACAAGATTGGATTTGTCCAGGGCATTGCGGAGGGTGATTTCCAATCTGCCCAGGTCGAAAGGCTTCTGCAGAAAGTCAAACGCACCTTTCTTCACCGCTTCGACAGCAATATCGATGGTCCCATGCGCTGATATGATCACAAAGTTTGTTGGGATGTCTTTCGCTTTAGCCTTTTCCAACACCTCCAGTCCATCCATCTTTGGCATCTTGATGTCGCACAGGCATAGGTCGAAGTTTCCCTGCTCGAGTTTCTTCAATCCTTCCTGACCGTCGGGAGCTTCCTCTACTTCGTGATCCTTGTCTTCAAGGATTTCCTTCAGGATGGATCGGATTTTTGCATCGTCTTCAATGATGAGAATTCTTGCCATGACTGAATTAGACCATTGGATGAATACTGTAAGTTCTCGCGGATCGTGTAAACTGTAAAGGTATGGTTTGAAGGGGAAATTGGAAAATTCAACACCTCCCTTCGCCCCTTGGTCCCTAAAGGGGGCCACCGCGCGGTTCTACCTACAACCAGGTATTCCAACAGTGGAGATGCACCTCTTTGCGATCCCTTTGCGCCTTAGCGTCTTCGCGGTGAAAGACTCTAACGTACCTGTGGGGCTAGCGTAAATTACTCAACGAAAGTCCCATACGTCGAGCTACCCAACGTCAGCACATCAACACAAAAAAAAGACCTGCCCTCTCGGACAGGTCCTCATTTTCAAAAGAAGCAAGCCTGTAAGCCGGATTCTGTACCCGTGCACGAGGCACAGGCCCTTATCATTTATCTGGTCTTCGCCTCACGACGAAGATCTTGCGGTCTACCCACACCGGCGCCCGGGGATTGCTCCCACGGGACAGAAACGAGCAGCTTCATATCCGGTGCTTATTTGACCTTTCAGCCCGTAAGGTTTACCATGCGTCGGATGTCACCACCCGACCGGTGAGCTCTTACCTCGCCTTTTCACCCTTACCCCGACGAGCTTTGCAAGTCGGGGCGGTATGTTTTCTGTGGCACTATCTGTCCCCGGTGTTACCCGGAGCCTTCCCGTTAGGAAGTACGGTGCTCTGTGCTGTCCGGACTTTCCTCCCCGCACAAGATGCGCGGAGCGATAAGGCGGCTTGCAATGTCAAAAATACAAAATAGCGGAAATAGGTTCCCGAACACCCATCCTCACCCCACACTCACACTGCCCTAGTGTACGTCTTGTCCTGTGAAGCGGAATTCAAATCGGTCGGCAATGTTGGCTACCTCCTGGATCATTTCTCTGACGAGTTCAGGTGTGGCGTTGTCGTTGGAGCAGGAGGCTACTACTTTGAGGAAACTGTCCTCGACAATAAACCGACTGTAATCAAAGGCACTGTTCTTTTCCAGCAGATCGCGCAGGTCAATGCTTTCGTCGAAGTCGCAGATTTTTGAAATGAACAGCACATGATCGCGACCCGTGGCCCCTGTGCGGGTAAATGCCAGCACGGTCTGGAATCGTCCGGCGCTGAGCGGTACAACAATTACAGCCTTGGAGTTGTCGTAATCCGTGTACTGTCCGCCTACCTCTTCGGCAAACTGGCGCGCGTAGTCGAGAACATTAGCCATAGGTTTAAGGCATTGGTTGTGTGAATGTAACAAAAAGAAAGCAAAAGGGCTATGTTGGAAGGTCAATAAAACCAGTGAAAGTGCGTGCCCTTGCGGGAAAATTCGATGGTTGGCGAAGGAATTTTCACCACGTTCAATACCGTCAGTGCTGTTCGCAGGAATTTTGATCGTGTGCGAATGGCCGTCAAATCAGGGTCAATACTAAAATAGTATTGCCGATAGGGATCGTACCCCATCCTTTCATTGGATCTGTCCAGCGCGTAAGGCATGTCGGCCACCCCATATCCTACCGCAAGGTTGAGCCATTTTGGGAACACAAAGAACTTGTCTGCGTCGACCGATAACCAATACGTCTGCGCGTTGTAATCTTTGATCACACGTGAAGCAAATGTATCCCCCAATGCGTCCGGACGTATCAATGGATAATCGGTAGCATGGTAGGAAAACTTTGGATAGATGCGGATTTCACCCCACGCCTTTTTCTGACCAAAGAACAGTGCAGATCCCAGGGCATTCGCAGCGAGATCACCTGCGGATGCCCCATAGTCAGAGGAGAAACCGTCCATAATCTCGATGGGCAGGAGGAGCAGAAAGCCAGTCAGCGCAGCAGGCAACACAGTCTTTTCATCAGGTACTCCACTCCATTGGAGCAACTTCTCCGTGCCGTAGCTTAGATAGAATGCTGAAAAGAAGTGGCCAACTTTGTCAACCTGTTTCCATTCTTTCACATCATTAAAAAAGGCAAACGATTGACGCGAGGATTCTTTATACCACAGCTCGTTAAGACCCGCAAGAGCAGCACCGTAAGTTACCGTCCCTGCGATCACTAGCGTTCGAAGCCGGCGATTCCTGACCCCTTCGTTTGCTGTTGTGTCTGCCTGCTGTGCGCGCACGCAAGTGGCAAGCAATAGGAACACAATGGAAAATACGATTGCTTTGATATTGCCCCGCCTGTTCATCAGTTATTTCGCATAGCCTCAGGATTCAGCTCGTCGTCGACTGCATCCTCTTCGCGCCGCGCGGGAGCCGCTTCCCTGTTTCTCCGTGCGAAACGGATCAGGTCCTTAAAGTCGTTAAAACTTTGCACGTGCTGAAGGCTTACGCCCGTGGTGAAGTATTGATTGTCTACGGACGTGGACAACTGGTTGTAGTTGGTTCGGTTGTACATCTTCACCTTGAATTTTCCATCCGCGGTGAGGTAATAGTCAACAGTCCAGTCGCCAGCAACACTGGCTACATTGTTCTGATTGTAAGCATTGTTGTAGTCTGTATTCCCAAACGTGCCATCCCTTGTGATCCTAAGCCGCCCATTCAGGAAGGTGTACGATAGCCGCAACTGGAACGTGTTGAAAGCTTCCTGGTCCATAGTACCAAGGTCCACGTCAATCTCAAGATTTTCATCCACCTGGCTCATCCAGTAGCTGAGTTGATTCGACAACAGTTCGCTTACGCTGTTGTACAATGTTCCACTGGTGTTGAACGACTCCAGGGGCTGGAACTTCCGTAACACAATCAGACTAAATACCTGACGCTTCAATTCCTGCTCATCCAGCTTGTTCTTGAACGTGTCGAATACAAACGACAACGGCATGTTGGCAACGCTCACCGTCTGGGGAAGTTCGGGTGCTACAATATCAAATGTGATATCGGGTGACCGCATGGCCCCTTCGAGGTTCAGCAATACCTGTACGGGATATTTTCTTCTCAGTTCCGGACTTGTGGTCTGGCTGTTGTCGCTTACAAGCGGAGCGAAGGAAGCAAGTTGGTTGTAAGTCGCGTCAATATCGAGGCTTGCACCATATGGATCGCCTGACCACGTAATCCGGCTTCCGGGCTGAATCTCGAACTCCTTGTTGATAATGTCGTAAAGGGTGAAGTTATATGCCCCTTGCGTGAATTCGATAGTGCCGAACATATTGAACTCGCCCTTCGTGTCGAGCTGAAGTTTGAGATCGCCATTACCCCGTCCCCGGATGATGTCGCCTGAACGGATATCAAAAATGATTTCACAGTAGGCGTCCGGTGTGACGTCGAGGAAGAGTTCCAGGTTCACGCCGGTTATCGCTACGGGTTCTGCGTGCGAGTGGCCATCGACGTTAACCACGAGAGTGTCGTCCAGGCTGACAAAATTGATAAAGTCCTGCTTCTCGGTAACTTCATTTCCGCCAATAGGTATGAAGATACGCGTGTTTTTTTCGGTACGCGCGAGCGAGGTGATGGTCATATTCCAGACAGGTCCTGTGAATCGGACTTCACCGGTGGCAAAACCCTGTCCGTAGAAGAGGGAGTTGTCGCGGGGCGTCGTGTTCAGCACCATAAAATCTGAAAACGTCGCCCGAAGATCGACCGCCATGCGATAGAAATTGTGGTGTGTAATCTTGCCTGTAAGCTTGCCTTTATTCCGGTAAATGTCTGTCAGCTCAATATCCTTGAAGTAGATCTCTTCAGGACGCAATCCAATGATGCCGGTAAAGTTGTACAACGCCTGGGTGTAGTTCACCCGAAGTTGACCATTCGTTACTGTTCCCTCGCCGCGAATTTCCGGATCGCGCAGTGTTCCTGTGATGGCAAAGCGCCCCGTCACGGTACCGTTGATGTCGCTGAGAATCTCCTGCAGGAATGGTTGCAATATCCTCAGGTTGGCCTGGTCCAGATTCGCCTCGAGATCCAAAGGCTGTTTATTCGACGGCGTATAAGTCCCGTACAGCGCTACGATACGTTCATCGTGGCGGTCGACACTCAACACCATATTGAATCGCCTTTTCTCAGGGTCATACAACGTGTTGCCTTTGACGTTACCCACTAGGAAATCGTTGACCGTAAGGCTGTCAATAGATATTTCGTTCTCGACAGAAAGACTCCGGTAGTAGTTTGACACCTGAACTTCAGCGTCGAGAGAGCCTTTGAATGTCTTGTCGGTAACCAGATCAAGGAAAGAAAGGTCCAGGTTTCCGATTGCCAGATCGAGCACTTGCGTCGAGTCTTCGGAAATCCGGCCGTCGAGTCGAACGAATTGATCGCGATTGAGGACGATAAGGTCGCGGATCTCGATTTCGCGGCCGCGAACAATAATTTCATTTTCTGGTTCGATATGCCAGTTACGGTTCAGGATGTGGATAGGGGAGGGATGAAACTTAATCCGGGTACTGTCGACCATAAAATCGATCGCGCCTTCGAGTTGCATGTAGTTGCCCCGCGAAATTTGTTCGGCGTCAACGCGAAAGTCGATATGCCGTCGATCCCACACGCCTTCTGTTACCAGATTTTCGGTAGCAAGTCCTGAACTGAACTTTTGTTCCTTCGAATTAAGAAAAGCCAGGGCAAGCACATTAGTACTGTCGGCAATCTTGGATACGTTGATTTCCACCTCTGAATCCAGCAGGCGATTGCCGCGATAGTCGATCGTGTCGATGTGGGAATATGCGCGGAAGATGGTCGTGTATCCCGAGGTGAAGCTTCCTTCGATTCTCGTGTTCTTAGAAAGAGAGAGGTCGAGGGCGAGCAGTTCGCTGAGCGGGCCTACATCCTTGACGTCAATGTCGAAAGAAGCGCGATAGGAACGAGGCACCGGTCGCCGCACGGAATAGTAGCGACGTATGTCGGCATCCTGGTTTCTTACGTTCAGCGCCATTTCGTATACGAGTCGATCAAGATCACGCGCCAGGTCGGAAAATTGGTAATCCCCTTCGATGAGTGCGTCGAACAATGTCGTCTCGAGTTTCACGAATCGCTGACGTCCCTGTTTCTCAGAGTAGAGATGCACATTTTCAAGATCCATATGCTCGCCGTCCACATTGATGTGGAAGTCGTTAAGATCAACCGTACCTACCAGGCTATCCAGTTCGAGACCACGAATGTCGACGTCCAGTTTTGACCTGAGGTAAATATCACGTCTTGACAGGTTGATTGCGCGGAGGGCGGCGGTGTCGAGCGTGGCCTGCACCTTTATAATATTTCGGTTTTCGCGCAGGTCGACTGAGCCCTGTGCTGTGAATCGAAGGTTAGGGTCGTCAATGGTCATCGCTCCGCTGAAGAACTGCGACGCGAATTTTGCATCTGATGTGATGTTGTGATAGGTATAACCTTTGAAACCGAGAGAACTGATTTTGCCATTAAGAGAGAACGACGCCGTTTCGAGCGTTAATCCCGAGCCGTCCAGTTTTCTGTCGAG
>QGUY01000127.1 GCA_003242315.1 Bacteroidota bacterium | reverse complement strand
ATCGCGCGCTGAGTTGAAGGAAAATATGGTGATTACCATCGAGCCTGGAATCTACATCGATGAAAACAGCGACTGCGATCCCAAGTGGTGGGGCATCGGCGTTCGCATCGAGGATGATTTTCTCATTAAGAAGGACGGTTGCGAGCACCTCTCTGCTCTCGCTCCGCGTCACCCCGACGAGATCGAAGAGATCATGAAACAGCCTAGTCCGTTGGATGATTTCATATTGCCTGCCTTGGGAGAATAGTGTGTTGATGTGTTGATGTCCGTAAGTTCGACGTTTGGGGCATTTGGTTGAGCAAGGGCTTGTCGATGGTGTACGTTGCCGCCCTTTGCGTCCTCTCGTTCTCGCGGTGAAGAGTGACGTGATCGATCTAATCAAGGATTAATCAGCGATCATTTTCGCCCTCACCCGTGCCCGCGTAATGATACTCCGCCTTATACTCCGGCAACGTAAACGTGAACGTCGTGCCTTTCCCAGCCTCAGTCTCAAACCAAATTGTCCCATTGTTCTTTTCTGTGAACTCCTTGCATAGCACAAGTCCCAGTCCTGTTCCGGCTTCCTGTCGTGTACCGGGCGTGGTGAGGCTGTCGAGCGTGAAGAGCGTTGCCTGGTTGGCTTGGGGTATTCCTGTGCCTGTATCGGAGACGGATACCATGACCTTTTGATCTTCGGTCCTTCCCCTGATCGTGATCGTCCCACCGACGGGCGTAAACTTGACGGCATTCGTGATAAGGTTGCGCAGCACCGATTGTATCATTACCTGATCGGCATACGCGATGCAGTCGGGGGCGACATCCATCTGCAGGGTAATCAGTTTCTGCGTTATGTCGGTTTCAAGCAACCCAGCTGCTTCGGATATCATTGCTGACATATCAAGCCTTACCGGCCGGACCACCTCACCACGAAGCTGGAACTTTGCCCACTGCAGGAGGTTTTGTATGAAGTTCGTCGTCTGATCGAGATGCGTCTCAATCTCTGTCGAAACCGCCTTGAATTCTTCCTGACTCAACTTGTTGATCTTGGCCAGGGCCAGCGACAGCTTCAATGATGAAAGAGGAGCCTTGATGTCGTGAGAGACCACCGAAAAGAGTTTGTCTTTTATACGGTTCAGTTCCTCTAGCTTTTCCTTTTGTTGATTGATCTGCAACGTCCGTTGTCTTACCTCCTGCTCCAGCCTGATCTTTTCTTCCTGTCCTCGCTTGAGTTCCAGTTCCTTCGCCCGTTGGTTTTCTTTCACGAGTACGTTCCATCGTTCACCCAACGCAAGCGAGATAAGGACAACCTGCAGGACACACCCGATCATGAGACCCTGATAGTTGGCGCCGAGGTAGCCGGGAGCAAGTCCGAGGTTCCCCATCGTGAAGGCGACCGCTGCGAGAAGCAGCGTAATCCACGCCAGCAGGTAATACAATGCGGGCTTGTATTTTTTCGAAAGGCAATAGGCGGCTGAGACCAGAACTATCAGGCAGTGTGTGAGGGTGAACACGTGAAGGTACATGTACGAGATCTGGCGCATGAAAAACAGCATCAGCGTACCGAGCACCAGGTTGATGCCCGTGTTGACGATGAGAAGGTTGTCCAGAAGAGGACTGAAATTCCGCACATTCAGAAACGCGCGTGTGAGCAAGGCAGAACTCAACACAAAGAAAGGACCGCTAAGCGCTGCGAAATCGTCGTTAAGTCCAGGTTGGTTAGGATGCAGAAACAGAAAGTTGTACCCCTGAAAGAATGAGATTACGTTCGCCATGCTGATGAGCGTGAGCACGTAAAAGGCGGTGCTCCTATCTCTGATGGAGAGAAGAAGAAACAATTGATACAGCGTCATGATGAACATGGCGCCGTAGAACAGCCCATTGATCAGTTGCGTATGGTAATTGGCTACCTGGAAGCCGGCAGGTGTCCAGAATACGACAGGCACCTGAACGGAAGAGATGGTGTTAACCCGAAGGTAGATCGTCCGTGTTTCTCCCTGAGGTATGGTTAGTGTGAAGATGGGGTGGCGGTGCGGCAGGTCACGGGTGGCGATGGGAAAAACGTCACCGCCGGTCTTGTGCACCTCCGGCACTGGCCCATCGGCAAACACATACACGTCGATTCGGTCCAATGGCGCATATGGAATTTCAAGATTCCATTCCGACTGGTCAGAATCGTTCCTGACTTGCATCCTGAACCAGTGTGTGCGACGGTCGAATCCCAATCCGGGTGAGCGGTCTGGATCAGGAAGGGGTTGGAAGTTCAGTTGTCTTATTGTGGCAACGGACAGGGTATCTGTCTCGTCGACAAAGTGGGACATACGTCCCAGCACTTCCTCCTTCCCGGAACCAGTAAGGGCGATCACCTGGCCTTTAGCCTGTAATCCGCACCACGCCAATAAAATGAGTGCTACGTAATAATGTTTCATTCCCTCAACTCCTGGTCAGTGACGCATATTCTTTGGCGAAATAGGTTAGGATTACGTCGGCTCCGGCGCGCTTAATGCTAAGCAGCAATTCCATCATCACCCGTTCTCCATCTATCCAGCCTTTGGCATGCGCCGCCTTAACCATTGAGTATTCGCCGCTGACGTTGTAGGCGGCGATGGGAAGATTGAAATTGTCGCGCAGGAGTCGGATGACATCGAGGTAGACCATGGCCGGCTTGACCATAAGAAAGTCCGCACCTTCAGCGGCATCCAAACTTGCTTCAATTAGCGCTTCCCTTCGGTTTGCGGGATTCATTTGATAGGTCTTTTTGTCGCCGAACTTTGGCGCAGAGTCCAGCGCATCGCGAAATGGTGAGTAGAATGCGCTGGCGTATTTTGCGGTATAACTCATGATTGACACCTCGGTAAAGCCGTTGTCGTCGAGCAGCGTTCGCAGGTAACCCACACGGCCGTCCATCATGTCCGATGGACCGATGATGTCAATGCCCGTTTCAGCCTGGGCAAGTGCCATCTTCCCGAGGATGTCGAGTGTTAGGTCGTTATCAATCTTCCCGTCCTTGACCAGACCGTCGTGTCCGTCGGAACTATAAGGGTCCATGGCGACATCGGTCATGATGCAAACGTCCGGGAATTCTTTTTTAATGGTGGCGAGTGCCCGGAGGTAGAAGAAGTTGCGGTCATAACTCTTCGACGCGATCTTGTCCTTATGCTTTTCGTCGACGACCGGAAAAATGTCGAATGCGTTTATGCCCAGCTTCACACACTCCTCAATTTCGCGGAGCATGGTGTCCAGCGAAAGGCGATAGATGCCCGGCATGCTTTCCACCTCTATTTTTTTACCGGTACCTTCCAACAGGAAAAGCGGGAAAATCAGATCATTAGTATCCAGGGTGGTTTCTTCCACCATAGACCGAATGACCTGACTCTTGCGGTTGCGGCGCGGCCGCGCATGATTCAGGCGGAAAGACATTTCTACAAGGTTTCGAAGGTAAATTTATCAGTTTGGCGGTTACGATTGATACCGCTCAAGAATATGTTGGCTGACAAGGCTATAGATCTCCCGCAAACTGGGATTGTGCTTCAAGAATTCTGTATGCCGGCGCAGAATGCCCAGGTCCCCACGCCTCGCCGGTCCGGTCTGCGCCCGCGTCGGTCCAGCGTCGAGACTCTTGTTGAGGGTTTCCGCGATGAGTGGCTTAAGCCATTCGGGATCGAGGTCGTGGTCTTCCATCAGGTCAAAAGCGATGGTAACCATGTGGTTGGTAAAGTTTGACGCAAATACGGCCGCAAGGTGAAGTGCCAGCCGCCGCTCTGACGAAATTGCGGCCACGGCAGGAGTTAACGCACGCGCCATCGTCTCCAACGCCCGCCCAACCTCGGCGCTGCTTCCCTCTATCAGAATAGGAACATCTTCGAAACTCACGCTGACGCCCTTTGAAAAGGTTTGCAGGGGGTAAAATACGCCGATGTGTTCTGTTCCTGCCACGTCAAGGACACGCATCGGAGTGCTTCCCGATGTGTGGACCAGAATGACATCCTCGGGGAGTGCCAGGTCAGTGACGACCTGTCCGATCGCGTCATCGCTCACGGCAACTATGATGACATCGACGTCGCTGTCGATGAAATCAGGTTCCTTTTTGACGTTAGCCTGATATAAACGAGATGCCAGCTTTCGCGCGTTACGTTCATCGCGACTGTATACCTCACGAACGGGATAACCGGCGTTGTCGAGCGCAGGAGCTAGATGCCACGCGAGATTGCCGGCACCGACAAATGCTACGGTTCGAATCTTGTCTTTCATTACTCGCCAATAAAGGTGCCGTGGACGATCCGTTGTTTGCCTGAACTGTCGTTCACAATGGTCACATCAGAGAATCGATATTCACGGAACAGGTTCGCCACCGCATCACCATAGCGCGTATTGATTTCCACAACTACTTTCCCTCCTGGTGTCAGCGCATTACGCGAATGCGAGAGTATCGGCCGGTAATACTGCAGCGGATCCGAAGAGTCTGTAAACAAGGCAAGGTGTGGTTCGTGCTCCAATACAGTTGCACTCATCTCCGTGGCTTCGTCAGGCGTTATGTATGGTGGATTGCTTACGATCAGATTCAGGCCCGACACGGGCAATGGCTCAGTCAGGATATTCGACCGGTGGAAGTCAACGGTTGCTGCAAGTATACTGGCGTTATCACGTGCAACTTCCAGCGCCCTCAGGCTCACATCGGTTGCGCAGACGCTTGCGTCAGGGCGTTCGAGCGCCATTGTTATGGCAATGCATCCGCTTCCACATCCAACATCCAATAGGCGGGGCGAGGACATGCCATCCAATAATTCAAGAGCCGTTCGTGTTAGGTCCTCCGTCTCGGGGCGCGGTATGAGGACATCGCTGTTAACTCTAAAAGTACGTCCGTAGAATTCACATTCTCCAAGAACGTATTGCAATGGCTCTCCTGCGCTTACGCGATCCAGCGTTCGCTGTAATTGCGAAAGTAGCGGTGGCGCAATCGAAATGCTCTTCTCAGCAGCAATATGAGTGGCTGATATTCCTGCGACCTTATCCAGGATTCGATACAAAATGGCCTTCTTTTCATCTTCAGTTTCTTGCAAACTGAAGCGATGCATCAAATCCGTGAACAGGGTTTTGGAATTCATCATGCATGGACAATCTTTGCAAGTATACGCATGAACGCTCACAATATGTCGATCGACGCAGGTTTTATGGCACGAGCTATTGAACTTGCGTTACTGGGATCCGGGAAAGTTAGCCCGAACCCTCTTGTAGGATGCGTAATTGTACATGATGGCCGTATTATCGGCGAAGGCTGGCATCGCGCATACGGCGAGGCCCATGCAGAGGCCGCTGCCGTTCGATCGGTACCCGATAAACGACTTCTTTCAGCCAGTACGGTATACGTTACTCTTGAGCCGTGTACACATTACGGCAAAACACCGCCTTGTGCTGACATGCTTATTGAACATGGTGTACAGAGGGTGGTAATTGGTTCACTCGACTCGAACCCAAAAGTCAGCGGCGGCGGTGCCACCAAATTGAAAAAGGCGGGCGTAGAAGTTGTATCCGGCGTGCTTGAGGACGCCTGCCGTTATATGAACCGCCGCTTCTTTACATTTGTTGAGCAGAAGCGGCCTTATGTCATCCTGAAGTGGGCTGAAACATCGGACGGATATATCGCGCGTGAAAACCGTGATTCGAAATGGATCAGTGACAAGATTAGTCGCCAACTTGTACACCGCTGGCGTTCCGAAGAAGACGCGATTCTGGTAGGCTCGGGCACTGCGGAGGCGGATAATCCTCAGTTGACCGTGCGTGACTGGACTGGACGAAACCCGGTTCGAATTCTCATCGATCGTTCACTCCGGCTCGGTCCTCCGCTGCATCTTTTCGACGAATCTGTTCGGACTATCGTATATAACACTATAAAAAACGAGGATGCCGGCAAAATTGTGCGCGTCAAGCTGTCTGAGAGTGACTTTCTGCGGGAAATGATGAACGACCTCTATCAGCGGAATATTCAGTCCCTTATCGTAGAGGGAGGGGCACAGACCCTGGAGTTGTTCATAAAGAACAGACTTTGGGATGAAGCCCGGGTGTTCAGGTCACCCCAGGTGTTTGGCAGCGGCATTCGCGCCCCGCGATTAACAGGACAGCCTCACGTGGAAGCGCTGTCTTCCGATCGGCTGTTTCTGTACAGACATCACCCGAACCCCATGCATGGCTGAAGATTTATACATTGATCCCTCAGCGGACAAGCCCGCAAAATACCGCAGCCTAATTCCCCAGGTTGAGGCGCTTGTGCGCGGAGAAAGTGACTTGATAGCGAATTTGTCAAACGTTGCTGCGGCGCTGCGGCAGACCTTTGGTTTCTTTTGGGTCGGTTTTTACCTGGTGAAGGACAGACAATTGGTGCTGGGACCCTTTCAAGGCCCTGTCGCGTGTACGCGGATTGATTTCGGAAAAGGCGTATGCGGAGCGGCCTGGGAACGCAAGGAAGTTATTATAGTACCGGATGTCGATAAATTTCCGGGACATATAGCATGTTCATCGCTTTCAAAATCGGAAATTGTCCTCCCCATAATGAAGGGTAACGAAGTGGCGATGGTCCTTGATGTTGACAGCGACCGGCTCGGCGATTTTGACACCGCCGACGAAGAAGGCCTCCGCAACATTGTGCGTATCATTGAACAAATTCTTTGATCAGCGGCAATGCCCGATCTTCAAGAAATATACGAGTCCCGCCGGGAGTCGTTTGCAAAACAGCGAAAAGCAACTGAGCGACGAGCGCTTGCCGTTTCGTGGCTGCGTGTCATCCTGGCGCTTGCCACCATAGTGTTTGCATGGTTTGCGTTCAAACTCGCGATCCTCTGGATCGGTTTCGCGATTGCTTCCCTGGCTTACGTCTGGTTTGTGCGCGAGCACGCCCGACTTGCCAACCGGCTACGACTTCTCGAGAACATGGTGCTCATCAATGAACGCGAGGTCCACGCGCTTAAGGGAGATTACACTGCGTTTCCGGATGGCGCGGAGTTCATTGATGCGCATCATCCCTATGCGCTCGACCTGGACATCTTCGGCGCCGGATCGCTGTTCCAGCGTTTTAATCGCACGTGCACGGAGCAGGGAAAGGAGCGTCTTGCAGAGATGCTTTCGACACCGCTCGCAGCAATACCTGCAATTAAGGAACGACGCGCGACTGTTGCTGAACTCAGCGAGAAACTCGACTTCCGTCAGGAATTCCAGGCGATAGGGATGGCATCTGCTGAACGCACCTCCGATCAGCAACAAATATTGGATTGGCTAAAGCTTCCCGATTTTGTCTATGGAAACACTAGACGCCAATGGATGCTGATCGTGTTCCCTCTTTTAGCATTCATCGCGCTTGCATACTGGATCATTAGCGGCATAGTGGGGCCGTTCATTCTAATCGCGTTGACACAGTGGGCGATTGTGGGTGTGTATTCCAAGCGTACATTTCAAATCCAGGATTATCTGGGGAAGAAGCGATACTTTCTTGAAAAATTTGCCGCCCACTTTGAATTACTGGGCAGGCAAAAGTTTACATCTACCCTCGCACAACGCATGAACGTGGAAAGTCGCCAGGCGCAGGATGAATTTAATCGATTGGTCACACGCGTTCGTGCGCTGGATTTGCGATTAAATCTTTTTGCGGGAATTCTGCTGAACAGTCTCGTTCTGTATGACCTGTTATGTATCTATCGGCTTGAGCGATGGCGTCACCGTAACCGCGACCGGATGAAGGCGTGGTTCGACACGATCGCTGAAGCTGATGCCTTCAATAGTTTCGCAGCATATGCGTACAACCATCCTGATTTTACATGGCCTGAGCTGATCGAAGAATGGAAGCTGGAAGGCGATCAGGTCGGACACCCCCTGATCAGGAGGGAGGAGTGCGTGTGTAACGACCTACGGATGGATTCGAGTTCATCGCTGTGGATTATCACGGGTGCCAACATGGCGGGGAAGAGCACATTCCTGAGATCGGTGGGAGTAAACGTCGTGCTTGCGCTCACAGGTTCTGTGGTTTGTGCGGAGCGATTCGTATGCCCTGTTCTTGAAATCTACAGTGGTATGCGCAATACGGATTCGATCGTCGATCATCAATCCTATTTCTATGCGGAATTGTACCGTCTGCAGGGCATCGTTCGACGCCTTGAGGAGAACAGGCGCATGCTGATTTTGCTGGACGAAATTCTGAAGGGCACAAATTCAACAGATAAGCTTTCGGGATCTCAGGCTCTTGTATCACGACTTGTGAAGTATCCCTGTTTTGTGCTCGTAGCAACACACGATGTCGCTCTGGGCGACATGGAACGCGATCATCCAACGATTCGGAATTATCACTTTGAGTCGCGTATCGAACACGGCGAGTTACATTTCGATTACCTCCTGAAGCCGGGTGTAAGCACAAGTAAGAATGCCACCTTCCTGATGCAGAAGATGGGCATAATACCTTCCTGACTATTTCTGGACGAGAAGACTCTGTCCGAGTTTTTCTACCACGAAGTCGATTTCTTCGGGCGTATTGTATTTGCTGAATGAAAAGCGGATGGCACCGCGTTCTTTGGGGACATTTATCGCGCGCAGCACATGTGATCCCGTACTCGCGCCGCTCTGACAGGCGCTGCCTCCGGATACGGAGATGCCCATCAGGTCGAGGTTAAACAGCAACATTTCGTTTTCTCCTGATTCGGGCAAGCTCACGTTGAGTACTGTGTAGAGGCTGTTATCAAGATCGCCCGAATTGCCATTGAAGCTCACACCTGGAATTGTCGCGCGAAGGGCGTTTATCATGCGCGCCTTCAGTCCGCGGATGTAGGCCGCATGCTGCTCCATATTTGCATAAGCAATTTCCAAGGCTTTAGTGAGCCCAATGATTCCTGCCACATTCTCTGTGCCTCCCCGCATATTGCGTTCCTGACCTCCACCAAAAAGGTAGGGTTCTATTTTCTTGTCGCGTTTCACGTACATGAACCCTGCACCCTTCGGTCCGTGAAATTTATGTGCAGCAGCAGTAATGCCGTGTACCGGAGTTTCTTTCAGGTTATGCTTGTAGTGGCCTACGGCCTGAACCGTATCGGAGTGGAACCATGCTTCGTGCTCAGCGCAGATCTCCCCAACGCGGTGCAGATCAAGCAGGTTGCCAATTTCGTTATTGGCTTGCATGAGCGAGACCAGCGCCCCTTTCGTGCCTTGCAGGAGTGATTTCAAGTGGTCCAGGTCAACGTTCCCCTTTTCATCGATGTTCACGTAACGAATGTTCTCTGTCCCGACCGCATGTTCGAGGGTATGTAGTACGGCGTGATGTTCCAGTGGTGACGTAACGACAAGCGGAGGATTGTAGCGGTGAATGGCGCCGATAAGTATAGTGTTGATGGCCTCCGTTCCACCGGAGGTGAAGATGATCTCGCCAGGGGTGCAGTTGAGTAGCTCGGCAACTTTTTTACGCGCTGATTCGATGGCAGCCCGCACTGTTCTGCCGTGAGCGTGCGTAGACGAGGGGTTGCCAAAATGCTGAAGCAGATAGGGCTTCATTGCCTCAAACACTTCAGGGTCTAATGGCGTGGTTGCGGCGTTGTCGAGATAAACGTTCACTTACTGCGCGATATTCTCTGCAATAATTTCCTTGATGTCGGAGATAATTTTTCGGGCCAACGTTTCAGCTTTCGCTTGAAGGTCCGCTTCTGCGTAGATTCGGATTATAGGTTCGGTATTTGACTTGCGGAGGTGCACCCATTCGCGATCGAACTCAATGCGCACTCCGTCGATAGTATTAATAGGTTGTTTCTGATATTTTGCCCGAACACCTTCGAGGACATCGTCCATGTTAATGCCGGGTGTCAGCTCAATCTTATTCTTGGAAATAATGTAGTTAGGATATCCTGCACGCAGTCGTGACACCGGTACCTGCGCGTTGGCGAGGTGGGAAAGGAATAGTGCTATTCCAACAAGTGCATCACGACCGTAATGCAAATCCGGATAGATAACACCGCCATTGCCTTCTCCACCAATTACAGCATTGCATTCCTTCATGGCGGTTACAACATGTACTTCGCCAACAGCGGACGCGTAGTAACGACCACCGTGCTTCTCGGTGATATCGCGCAGCGCGCGGGTGGATGAAAGGTTGGATACAGTGTTGCGACGACCGCTTGTGTCGTTCTTGAGCACATAGTCGGCCACGGCCACAAGTGTATATTCCTCGCCGAAAGGCGTTCCATCTTCACAAATGAAGGCCAGCCGGTCGACATCGGGATCGACGACGATGCCGAGATCATACTTGCCCTTCTGAATTTCGCGGCAGATATCCGTAAGGTGTTCAGGGAGCGGCTCCGGGTTGTGTGGGAAATGTCCGGTGGGTTCGCAGTGGATTTTTGTCACAGAAACGCCAAGTTCCTCCAGCAACATGGGCACGACAATGCCACCAGTTGAGTTGACCGCGTCAACTACGATTCTGAAATTCCTGTTTCGGATGGCGTGGGCATCCACCAGGGGCAGATCAAGGATTGCGTCGATATGTTTGTGGAAGTAATCGTCGCGATACTCAATCTTTCCAAGCTTTGTGACAGGAGCAAAATCAAACTGCTCCTGGGCGGCGATTTGAAGCACAGCCTGTCCATCGTCAGCGCTGATGAATTCACCCAACTCATTCAACAGTTTGAGTGCATTCCACTGCACCGGATTATGCGATGCGGTGAGGATGATTCCTCCCTGGGCCTTCTCCATGGTAACGGCCATTTCCACGGTAGGCGTGGTGGAGAGTCCGAGGTCAATTACATCAATGGAGAGTGCCTGCAGGGTAGCGCAAACCAACCGGTTCAGCATTTCACCTGAGGGGCGGGCATCGCGACCCACCACAACGCGTGCAGTATTATTATGACGTGCCTTTAGCCACGTTCCATATGCCGCAGTAAACTTGACGATGTCGGGAGGCGTAAGATTTTCCGAGACAGCACCTCCGATGGTTCCCCGAATGCCAGATACAGACTTGATTAACGCCACTTTAGTTCCAGGTTTGAATTTTGCACGGCAAAACTAAACTTTTTCAGCATTGCCCGATG
>QGUY01000126.1 GCA_003242315.1 Bacteroidota bacterium | reverse complement strand
CGGACGGACATCCTTAACTAGCGTCGTTCCAGCTGTAGTCCCATTGGTAGCCCACAGTTCCGCGCCGTATTGGAGCGTTGTGGCGGTGAAATAAAGTTTGCCGTTAAAGGCGATGAAGTTGGCGGGTGCGGAACCCATCGAGCCAGGCTGAATGTCGCTCAATAGGGTCGTTCCTTCAGCGGTACCGTTTGTAATCCACAATTCGCTGCCACGCATCCCGTCATCAGCCGCAAATACAATTTTCCCATCCAGATCAGCGAGAGAGGATATCGTGTTGTACCGGGATAGAAATTGTTGCGCTTGGATGGAATGGAACCCCAAAAGGGCCATCAGGACAAGCAGGCATCGCAACATAGGCCAACTATAAATCGGCGAAATATACAAAATTCGGTGATACAACCGCGATGACGAAATTTTCGCTATTTGATGATTAAATTCTACCTTGAAACGCCAAATCCCGGAAAGAAAAAAGGACAACAAAAAACCAAAAAGGCTATGAAACGAAAGGCAACAGCAGTATGGAAAGGTACAGGTAAAGAAGGTACCGGTGTGCTCACTACGGATTCGGGCGTGCTCAGCTCAACCAAATACAATTACCGCTCACGTTTTGAAGATGGGAAGGAAACCAATCCCGAGGAACTGATCGCCGCCGCGCACGCTGGCTGCTATGTCATGAAACTAAGCTTCGTGCTCGGTGAGGCGGGATTCACACCAGACGAACTGGAGGCCACCTGCACCGTCTCTCTCGAAGGCGGTTCCATAAAGACCTCACATCTCGACCTTAAGGCAAAAATCAAAGGGATCGACAACGACACCTTCCAGGAATGCGCCCGCAAAGCAAAGGAAACCTGTCCTATTTCGATGTCGCTGAATGCATCGATCTCGTTGAATGCGACTCTTGCGTGAATGTGTTGATGTGTTGATGTGCGCATGTGTTGATGTTGGGGCGTCCCAACGTTTGCGGGTAACTGACAGAGGTTAACCTCTCGATTGGAGGTAGTGCGCGTGGGTACTCCGGACTTCTTAGGGCAGTATAATGTTGGGCAGTGAAGTATACTGCCCAGTGCAGACAGCCCACTACTGCCTACTGCCAGCTGCCAAGTGCTACTTTTCAGCTTCACGTACAACCTGCTGCTCCACGTCCCGCGGAAGATCATGATGGTGTTTGATCACCAAAATCGACGGGCAGTCTTTGATCCATGTCGCGCGCTTGGAGTTGATCTCGTTCCAAAGGTCGAGGCTCACGAGGATAAGATTGAAGTGAGCAAGCAGCTGACGGTCGGGAATGCGCTGTTCGATTACTTCGTTGAAATGTGTGGCCAGGTGGAAGTAGGGTGATTCTTTGTTATAGAAGTCGACGTGCTGACCATCAGAAACTTTGAGCACCGTAACACGGGCGCGGTTGCTCGTCCGGAAGCGATAGGCATACTCCAGTAGGGCGAGGTCATCTTCCGACCCGAGCAGGAGAAGAATGCTTTCGGCCATTACAAAGCCCCGGTCGATAAGCACGCCAATGTTCGTCTCGCCGCCTTCCAGCAACTGTCGCAGCACACCGCCCGTAGCTTTCTCCGTGAAAATCGGGCGCGCCGCACCAACAAGTACGAGATCGAAGCGACCCTGGGAAACCGTACTGATGATTTCCTTGTCGACTTCTTCCGTGTTCTTGTAAAGCGTATTGATCCGCAATCCAAGCAGCTGTGCCGTAGAGCGTATGGGTTGAAACGCCTCCTTCTCGTACAGCAGCGCCTCATAAGGCTTGATGTCGTAACTCGGGGTGATGTGCAGTGCCGTGATGTCGACGTTGCGGTTATGCTTCAGCGTAAGCTGGTCTGCCAAACGAATCAACGTGCTTCCCATTTTCGGGGGACCAAAAGACAGCAGTATCCTGAACGATGTGCGGATGCGTGCCAGTACCCGGGCGCCGAAGTCATCTTCCGCAAACAACCGGTCGAGAACGTTGAGCGCGGGTGTTGTAAGCATCGTCGTTGCGATCGTCATAAGCACCAGCATCGTAAAAATCTCAGCGGAGAACACGCCGAGTTCATAGCCGATGTTGATGATCACGAGTTCCATCAGCCCGCGTGTATTCAGCAGCACGCCGAGCGACAGTGCATCACGAGCATTAAGCCCTGACATCCGCCCCGCCAATGCAATGGATCCGAACTTGAATGCCACCGCGACGAGCAGCAGGGCAGCAAAGATCCCCCAATGGGATGCGGTGTTCAACAAGGTGATGTCAGTACGAAGTCCCGTGAGGATGAAGAAGACCGGAAGCAGGAACACCAGACTGATGTCTTCGAATTTTTCCGTGATGATCTTCTTGAACGACAGGTTGTGCGGCATGGCCACACCGGCGAGAAATGCTCCAAAGAGCGAGTGAATGCCAATGACCTCCGCGGCGTAGGATGATGCCACCAACACCAGAAGGATGAGGCCGACGACCCGCTTATTAAAAATTTCCTTCGACGCGTACACAGATCCCACCTTGTGCATCAGTGGCTTCACGACGGTGAGCATCAGAACGACGTACACCGTTCCCATAACGACAGGACCTGCGGCCGCGGCAAATCCTCCCGCTCTAACCATCGCCACAACAGCCGCCAGCATGCACCAGACCGCGATATCAATTGCGGCAGCGGAGGTGATTGCCATTGAACCCAACGGCGTCTTATACCACCCACGCTCCTGCACGATGCGCAGCAAGGAAGGAAACGCAGTGACCGTAAGACTCAATGCGGTCAGCAACGCGAAGGCCTGGAACGTCGCACCATTTTGCGCATATTCGGTATACAGGAAATAAGCAAGCCCCATCCCTGCGAGCATCGGAATGATGATGCCTACGTTGCTTACAAAAATGGTTGCCTTTGCCTGCGTGCGCAGCACCCTTATGTCGAGCTCCATTCCCATGATGAACATGAACAGGATGAGTCCTACCTGACTCAGGAGGTACAGGTTTCCAAGCGACTCAGAAGGAAACAACCACGCTGATGCTTCTGGGAACAGCAATCCAAGCAACGAAGGGCCAACAATCAGTCCGGCCAATATCTCGCCAATGACAGGTGGCTGTCCGAAACGCGCCGTGAGTACAAGAAATATGCGAACGACAAGAAGAATGACGACAATCTGCAGCAACAGCATCGCCAATGGAGAGTTCCACAACACATTACCGGATTCGACAGGACCCGGGACAGGTGCTACGACCAAATCTCCCGAAGCGGGTAGCTTGTCTCCGACATTGAGTATCCAGAGCATTAACCCGACGGATGCTACCAGCGCCAGTCCGTAAACAAAGAAGGAAGAATTCCTCATGTAGCCGTTGCTGCCACCTATACGTTAAACTTAACCAAAATCCTCAATACCGGAGGACCCTATGCAAAAAGAAAGTGAAAAGGCCCGGCGCAAAATCCGGGCCTGGGTTTCGGTTTAGATAACGTACTTCGAAAGATAGGTAAGTTCCCGCACCACAGCAACTTGATTTGAAAGAGATTTCGTCTTACCCTTCGCGCTCAGACAACTCCATCCATCGCTCCGTGCGAACTTCAATTTCCTGATCCAGCGTGCGAATTTTGTTCGACAGTTCCAAAAGCGCCCGATGATCGGTTTCCCCGCCTGAAAGCCGCTCCACAATCTCAGCCTTCTCCTTTTCCAGCGCCTCTATTTCCTCGGTGAGCTGTTCCAACTCCCTCTTTTCCCGGTACGACAGCTTTCGGGGAGCCGCAGGCGATGGTTCAGGTATGGTTCGGGTCGGCTTCGTTGGTGTTTCAACGGCTTTTGCCTGCGTCGTCTTCCAGTCGCGATAATCTGAATAATTGCCATTGAAAATCGTGACCTCCCCATCCGCGACCACGAAAAGCTGATCCACCAGCTGGTCCATGAAGTATCTGTCGTGCGATACAAGCAGCAGGCAGCCTCCAAAATTCTCAAAAAACTCACCCAGTGCGTTGAGCGTATCGATGTCGAAATCGTTGGTGGGCTCATCCAGTACAAGAAAGTTCGGGCTGCCCATGAGCAATTTCAGCAGTTGGAGACCCTTCTTTTCACCTCCGCTCAGTCGCGCAACCGGCGTATACTGTTTTTCCGGTGGAAAATTGAACTGCTCCAGGAAACGCGAAGCCGACAGGCTTGTGCCATCCCTCAGCGTGATGAACTCTGCAATGGACCTTACCTCCTCAATGAGGCGCAGCGCTGGATTTAAGCCCGCAATTTCCTGTGAGAAATAAGCGATACGCGTCGTTTGACCCGTCACCACCATGCCCTTATCCGGCGCGACGCGCCGGGTGATGACATCGAGCAGCGTTGACTTGCCCGCACCGTTCCTACCAATAACCCCGATTCTATCGCCTTTCTTGAAGACATAGGAAAAGTCACGTACGATCACCTTGTCTCCGTACGCTTTGTGAATGTGTTCCAACTCCAGGATTTTCCCGCCCTGTCGTGCCTCGTTAACCTCCAGTTTGACTTCCCTCCTTTCCGGAACTTCCGCCGCCTTCTCTTTCAGCTTCTCAATTGCCGCTATTCGCGCACGCGATTTCGTTCCGCGTGCCTTTGGCTGTCTGCGCATCCATTCAAGTTCCTTTCTCAACAGGTTTCGCGCACGAGCAGCCTCAGCTTTTCTCACTTCCTCGCGTTCTGCCTTGCGTGCGAGGAAATTGGCATAGTTACCGGGATATGAATACAACCGACCATCGTCGAGCTCAAGGATTATTGTAGCCACTCTGTCCAGGAAATATCGGTCGTGCGTAACCATGATGAAGGTGATCTTCGCAGAAGACAAATATTCCTCCAGCCATTCAATCGCCTCCACATCCAGGTGGTTGGTAGGCTCATCAAGGATCAGCAGATCAGGCTGAGCGATGAGAACTTTTGCGAGATGGATGCGCTTTTTCTGTCCACCGGAAAGATTACCGTACGCGGTCTCGAGATCAGGAATTCCAAGTTTTCCGACGATCTCCTTCACAGTCGACTCATATCCCCAGGCCTGGAGTTCTTCCATCCTCTGGAGGATGTGCTGCATTTCCTCTCCGGACGCATCCCGTGCCAACGCCTCCTCATACGATTTCACTACTTGTCCGATTTCATTTTGCTCATCGAACAGGAGGTCGCGCAACATTACGGCGTCGGGCACCTCCGGATTCTGATCAAGAATGCCGACGCGTATCCCCTGTCGCAAAACCACCGTCCCTTCATCGGGAGGCAGCTTTCCCGCAAGAATGCGAAGCAACGTTGATTTTCCGGCACCATTTACTCCCACCAGCCCGACCTTCTCCCCTTGCGCAATACCAAGTGAAACGTCGCGAAAAAGCCACGCATCGCGAAAGGATTTGGAAAGTCGTTCGGCCGATAAAAGGTTTACCATCGCTGAAAACAGGTACCTGAAAGTAAGCCGCGAATTTAGTGGAAAAAAAAGGCAAAGAATTTATCTTGGCACAAACCATTCCACCCTTGTAACGATGACCCTTCGTATTAACAACATCACAACATCAATGTTATGAGATCAACTTTACTTACTGCCACACTGCTTGCTTTCCTTACAATACCGGCCAATGTGTTAGCCCAAAATATCGGGGAAAAAATACTGCGAAAGGCAAAACAGCGCGTGGATCAAAAAATCGACCGAGCCATTGACAAAGGGCTCGACGAAGTGGAAGAGGGTGTAGAGGAAGGCGTTAAGGGAGACAAGGGGTCGCCCACAAGAAGCGGCACATCGGATGGCAGTGGGTCATCTGAAAACACAGGGACTACCGGCAGTACAGGGACGTCCTCATCAGAAAAGGCATCGCCTTCCACACCAGTAGCCCCAACGTTTGCTGCGTATTCCAAATTCGATTTTGTACCTGGCGATAAGGTTCTCGCCGTTGAAGACTTTTCTCAGGATGCTGTTGGAGATTTCCCGGCAAAGTGGAATACCAACGGTGGTGGTGAGGTTGTAACCATCGACGGTTACCCCGGACATTGGCTGGCTTTCACTACAAGGGGTGGGTTGACGCCGGAATTCATCAACGCACTGCCGGAAAACTTCACATTGGAGTTCGACCTCCTCTGCAACCCCGGGTACGATTTCTATGCTGCCAGCTTCGACTTCGCCATAGCCGAACGGACTGATCCTACGAATTTCACCCGGTGGCCCAACGCCGTTAAGATCGAACTCCATCCGAAGGACGCCACCAGCCGGCCAACAGGCCGGTCATGGTATCGCATCTTTCAGAACGACAGGGAGGTTATGAATAACCACCGCGATGGCCTGACATGTTTTAACAGCGCCGACCGCAACTATGCGCGCATCAGTATTTGGCGTCAAAATCAACGCATCAGAGTGTATGTTAACGAGACTAAGGTTTGGGATCTGCCACGCGCTTTTCTTCCCGAGGCGAAGTACAATGCTATCATTTTCGAGAGAGGAAACTCCAGGGAAGGCAACTACTTCTATATCTCCAATCTGCGTCTTGCCGTAGGCGCTCCCGATACGCGCAACAAGCTGCTCACGGAAGGACGCTTTTCAACGACGGGCATTTACTTCAATATCAATTCAGCGGACATCAAACCTGAATCCTTCGGCATCCTGAAAGAAATTGCTGATGTCCTGTCTGCAAATCCTGACGTCAAGATCGCCATCATCGGTCACACCGACAGCGACGGTGACGAAAAACACAACCTCGACCTCTCCAAGAGAAGAGCTGCATCCGTTCGCCAGGCCCTTATCGACAACTTCGGCATCAGTGGCGATCGCATGCAGACCGATGGCAAAGGCGAATCGCAGCCCGCTGAATCAAACGACACCCCCGCTGGAAAGGCGGCGAATCGGAGAGTGGAATTTGTAAAGCTGTAATATTTCCTCAAAACAGGAATCCCAGCCTCAAATAAAACAGATTCCCCTCCGGTGAATGACCTAACTCCGCTGACAGCACCGTGAGGTTAAAAGGCGTGAACCAGACGCCTCCACCCCATGTGCGGTGCCAGACATCTGAACGTCCTGAGGATGCGCTGGGATCGTTACCTTCTTCGTCTTCGTACCACACACGTCCGAAATCATGGAATCCAAGTATACCCATTGATACGGGGAACAGGTATGTTCTGAAACTCGTGAGCTGAAGGCGCATCTCCAGGTTCGTGTAGAATCGCGAATCGCCGTAGAACCGGGTCTTTCTAAAGCCCCTGATCTCAGTGCGACCGTCGAGAATCTGCGCCTGGTAAAAGGGGTATGTTCCGGTATTGATGCCACCACCGGTACGAATGGCAAAGATGAGACGTCCGGGATATCGGAATGTATGATATAACGCGACCGATCCGTCAAGGCTGGTGAATCCCTCCCCTTCGCTTACCGCCTGCATCGCACGACCAGCAAGTCTCGCATACAAACCGCGCTTTGTAACGATCGCGTCATCACGGTTGGCACTCTCCAGTTCGAATTGAAGTCCTGCAAAGCTGTTGTATCGTTCGAATATGTCGTAAGGCAGCGTCTCCGCGTAATCGAACACGTAGCGATCTTCACCCTTTGATCGCTCCAGTTCGACACGTTGATACGACGGTCCGATCTTAAGTTCGGTATAGTTTCCTATCGGTCGTGTCAGTTGAGCGGTGAGACGAATCTCTTCAAACCTGAACCGGTAGTAATCAATAGCGTCATCAGCATTAATGCCCGGCCGGTCATCGATGTCGTCATCAAACACCGACTCATTACCCCATCCGAAAAAGTTATTTACGAAGTTAGGTGCCTTGATATCGGCAGCTACTTCCAGGTTCCATTTGCCTGTCACACCGGTAAATATTCCGCGATATAGCAGGTTGTACGAGCTCGTTCGCGGTGCAATACTGGCAAGAGCAATGTGACGTTGGCGGAACGGCTCCTTCCGGAATCCATGATTCTGATACAGCACCCCACCTCCGATGAAAAGACCATCATCCGGGTTGAAGTTTCCATAAATGAGTGGAGCGAGACGGTCATACCGGAATGCCATGCGATCGTACTCGTTTACCATCGGATCACTCTCCCTCCTATCCCGAACATTGCCAGAGGATTGAAGGAACGATGAAGAAGGCGTATCGTAAAAGATGGTGCGACTTCGAGGCGCACCAACGGTCGAAACATCACGCAGGCTATCCATATCTTCCCCACCGATCACACGTATCAGTATGCTGGATGGTGCATCTCCTTTGATATCAAAGCGGTCGATTCCACCCCTTCCATATAGTCTAATTTCTTTTGTCTCTTCCGGTCGGAAGACGCGGTGATAGATCTGTTGCCTGCGTTCACCTTCTTTACTCGACTTATACACATCCACCACGACCTTACCATCCGGCTGCCGGACGACATCGAATGCCTCATGCTTGTCCGATCCCACCACATTGACCTCTCGGGCCAGGAAGCGATAGAGCTCCAGCGCCGCATCCATAAGGTTGTCCCTCCTGGATTTCAACTTCCGGATAATTTCTTCACCATGGATGGCATAGATTTCAGGCGGCCATTGCCGGATGGCGCTAACGATGACGCTATCGGTAAGGCCTTGCTGGATTCCCCGTACCGCTTGTATCCAGTCGTCTTGTGTGAGACTCGTAAGAAAACTCCTGTCGAAATGGCGTGCATTGAAGGCCAGACCCGGCGCCCAGTCTATGTCGTCATCAAATCCTTCGAACTTCGGCATCGCCCACTTCCGGCTCCACAGTCGTGGAAGTATACCTTCATTCACAAAAAACGTTTGGTCCCGGTCGCGCGGTATGGGTTGATAATATGTCTGCTTACCCTCTTCAAATTCGGCCCATCGCCATTGGTCATCATGTCGGTCCCAGTCGCCAATCACCAGATCGAATAATCGCGACTTCAACACTTGCTTTTCATCGACGAGGTTGTCGTTGTCCTCTTGCAGTTTTTCCAATAAGCGTGATGTGCCAATGATGTTTGAAGACTTTCCGAATGATGGTTCATGCGACCAATCTTCGTCGGGGCGTTCTTCAAACAGCGCCAGCATATTCGCAAACTTCTTGCGATAAACCCCAAGCCGCGGATCGTCAGGAACGTATACAAGCTTAGGATTGGTATGATACACACCAACCGCATCAGCCATCAGTGGTACGACAAGCGCAGCATAAGGATGTGCGGCCGATATCTGATCTTCCACCAGGTCCTGGGCAAAGGTTTTGCGTAAAGGTTCCGGAACAGCGGCTTCAGGATATTTTTCGATTGAGCGGAGTGTGTATTCCCTTCCCAAGGAATCGCGCAGGCGCAAAGACACAGTCTGCATTCCCCCACCTATCTGGACAGGTTCGAGACCTCCCTTTTCGCTACCTATGTCGAATACAGGGACCTTAATCGGTTGACTCCATTCCGCGCGGTAGTTTTCCCCCAGCATACATTTACGCCACGTATTGGCCGCGTACTTTTCACTTGCACGCACAACGACACTGTCGGGAAATTGCTGATCGCCTGTTGCCGGTTCAGCTTCGACCGCAGCGGGCGCCGCGAGCGTATCCCGGTACACAGCGAGGCCATTGGGATTAACGTCATCTACACGCCAGAAAGTAACGACTGCAGATCCATCGCGATGAAGGTCGAGTTGAGCAAAGCCGGTAACCGATTCGGCAAAAAGGGCGTGTCCCTTCTTTTTCACGTGGTAGGTCTTGGATCCTGAGCCACTCACAATGAAGTAATTCTCGCCGATAGTTGCATACTGCAATGCGTGATCATGGCCGGCAACCATAACGCTCCCCGGATAGTCAGACATGATGTTCATTACCTGGCGGGCATAAGCGCGGTACAACGGATGGGCAAGGTCCTGAACATTACCGAACCATGATCGATAAGTGGGATATAACGAGCCAATAATGGGAAGCGGTATGTACAGCTTCGGGTTTACGGCGGTAAGAGGGAAAATATGGTCCTTGAGACCGAAGACACCTCCATGCTCTCCGTACGTTACAGCGGGATGGTGAGCGGCCAGAATAATGCGGCGGTCGTAATAGCGCGCATAGACGTCGGACAAGGCTGCCGCGAGATCAGCTGCAGTTTTGATTTCGCAGGGACTTTCTTCTTCCGTTGTTTCCTTCCAGGGATGGAGTGGCCATTGGCTATCAATGATGACGAGGACGACGTTATCGGTCAGTTCCAATACTTCCGGACCAGGACAACCGTTGCGCGGCAGAAAACTGATCCGGTCGTCACGCAATGAATCTATAAAGCGCTGCTGACGCAGCACCGCCGCCAGTCCGTCACGCCCTCCTTTTTTCCAGTCGTGATTACCAGGAATGAAAACTGCGCGCGCATCCGTGCCTTTCACCCATCCTACCTGCATCGTCATGATAGTTTCAGCTTCTTCCCGCTTAGGCGACCTTTCAGGAGGCATACCCCGGGGATAGATGTTATCACCGAGAAAGAGTACGGTTGATGGATTGGGCGTTTGGGTGATTTGCTTGTGGAGGACCGCTCCCACGGGACTGTCAAAAAACGGCTCACCGGCATCGCCAACCAGGAAAAGGGTATGCTCAACCTGGGCATGCATGCGGCCGGGACATGCGAGCAACAACGGGACTAAAACGAATGCAAACGGTATCCTCATGCAATCAGGGAGTGCGAAGTTAGCCGTTTCGCGCATTGGAACGCAAGGTATACGCTATTACACGGGCTTGGCGGCTTTTGGTTAAATATTCTACCTTAGCCGGAACTGACACTATGGAAACGGCGCTAATCACAAAGGCAAGAGCATTCGCGGAGGAAACGTTCAACAACGCTGTGTTTGACCGCCTGACGTATCATAACCTGGAGCATACCCAGGATGTTGTCCGCGCCGCTGAGATTGTTGGCCGGGAATCTGATCTGAGCGATGACGAAATGGAATCCGTTCTCGTGGCGGCCTGGCTTCACGACATAGGCTACGTCAATGGAGGCGCAGACCATGAGGCAACCGCCGCGGAAATGGCACAGCAGCTATTGTCAGAATGGGGCGCTTCCG
Organism: Bacteroidota bacterium; assembly: GCA_003242315.1. Classification (GTDB taxonomy): domain Bacteria; phylum Bacteroidota; class Bacteroidia; order Cytophagales; family Cyclobacteriaceae; genus ZC4RG29. Next base: position 107 of record QGUY01000126.1, on the reverse strand, counting down.
CCCGCAAGGCGATGGAAGTGGCTGACGCAATTCGCGCCACCCGTATGCCACAGCAACCCAATTCAATGGTCAGAAAAGGCTTTTGCACCCCCAATTTATCCAATTTA
>QGUY01000411.1 GCA_003242315.1 Bacteroidota bacterium | reverse complement strand
GTTTCGTCGCGCTTGAATTGGTTATAGAGTTTAAGTACTTCTGCGCGAAGTGCGAGCTTCAGTTGGTTGACACGGTCCTGCGAAGCTTCGTAGCGCTCGATGGCTGCGCGTTTTGCGTGAGGACGTTCGAAGAAAGTGGACAGCGGCAATGTCACGAAGACGTTATAGCCCGGATAGAAGTTCAACCCTTCGAAGTCGGGATCATCGAAATGTTCCAGTGAATACTGGTTGACGTTCGCGGTTACGCCAATGTTACGGAGCCACTGAGTGCCGATAGCCTTCACCTCATGACCGGCGGCATTAACCTCCTTTTGGGCAATATGGCTGGCAGGGTTATTCTGCCAGGCCAACTGTACCAGTCGTTCCTCAAAGCTGATGTCGGTGGCGCCTACCGGCAGAATAATTTTGTTGTAATCGACCCGCTGTGCGATTAGAGCAAGCGGAGATATCAAAAGCATGACAATGAAAGGTAGCGCGCGTTTCATAGGAAATGGTGTTTGGTTTCAACTCAATTGAAACCAAAAATACCCGATCGAAATCACTAAACCAATGGGGGTCCTGATGGAGCGCTACCTCCAGTTGCCCACGCGTGCGGGCTCAGCTTTGATATTCAGCGCTTGCTCAACGGTGCTAATCAACACAGGCGGCTCAAATGGCTTCACCATGTAGCTGTACGCGCCGAGCTCGAGGCATTGTTTGCGGTTTGCCGGATCAGCAAAACCGGAGAGCATAATGACGGGAATCCCTTTCAGTTCGGGCGAAGCGTTGAGCTTTTTTAACAGCTCTATCCCACCCAATGAGGGCATCTTGATGTCGGATATGATCAGGTCCACCACATTACCGCCTGAAAGGTAGTTCCAGGCATCCATCCCGTCATGCATGACGACTACCTCCGCATTGGCACCGACAATTTTTTTCAGCAGCCAGCACAGCAGGGTGTCATCTTCAATAACGAGAATCTTCCTCATACTCAAACATCAAATGCTCTAAAGACCAACCGGGAGCAGCAGGCGGGAATCCTTAAAGCCAACTATCAAAAATAGACAAATCAAATCTGCCAAAATTTGCCTGCTTTTACAACGACAAACGTCTAATTATTTCGACAAAAAAAGTAAAGTCAGGGGTTACCTTTCTATTGTTTTTCTATACCCTTACAATTAAGGCGTTTAACGGTTTCCACGCGATTTATTTTGCCACTTGTTGTATATACGAATGCGGGCAAAAAATGTGTTTTCCTGGGAATTTCATACATCTCAAGTGCACCGGGCAGTTCGCGCGCTAACGTTTCCGCCACCTCTCCGTCATCCTCTCCCTCCACGATCAGGATAAGTTCATTGCCCAAACGATCGTGCGGAACTCCGGCAACAATAAACCGATTTTGCTTGTTCAAACGAGTAAATACGCCGGCTATCTTTTCCTCTATCCGCTCAGGAATCAGCTTGATCCCACCGGAATTCACGACGTTGTCGTAACGGCCCAGCCAACGGAAACTCTTCTCCTCCATCAACTCCACAAGGTCATTGGTCACAACACTCCGGTCCACTACCGGTGACGTAATCGTCAAACAACCCCGCTCGTCCTGACCGAAAACAACGCCGGGCATTGCCTTGAAAGTTTCCTCCGGACCTGTAATACGATCCAGCGCCACATGGGTTAACGTCTCCGTCATCCCATAGGTTTGATAGACATTACCATCGAGTTTGGCGAGAATCATTTCACGCAAATGGCGCGACACAGGCGCGCCGCCTACCAGTATCGTTCGAATGCGTCTTAGCCTATCGTGCATGCCCGACTCCAGCATCGTTTGTAACTGCAACGGCACTACCGCAACAAAATCGATTTGCCGGTCCCCCGGAACATTCTCCAGGGGATTTGATGATGGAGAGACCGCAATCAATTCCATTCCCGTCACCAGCGCACGGACGATCATCATGCGTCCTGCAACAAACTCCGGACTAAGACACAATAGCGCCGTACCGCCACTCACAAGCCCAAACACCGACGCCGTGCTCTTCGCACTGCGAATGAGCTGCTCGCGCGTGAACGTTATCGCCGTGGGCGTTCCCGTCGAGCCGCTGGTGTGAAAGACAAAGTCGTTGGCGTTGCTATGCCATTCTCTAATCCACTCAAACACCGCCGCTTCAAACTTGTCCAATGGCTCAACCTGGTTGGTGAGGATTGAAGGAAGGGAAATATGGCGGTTGTTGAGGAGCATGACGGGGCAAGTTACAATAAATAGAAGCACCTGTCATCCTGAGCCCGAAGGGCGAAGGACCCCCGGGATAACGCACGGTCGACATTAGAGCGCCGCAGCCATGCTGCGCTCTTCAGCCCTCACACGATTGAGAATAGCAGGCCCAAGTTGCCCATTGAGCGCTCTGAGGAAGTGGAGGGATTCGCGGTCTTCGTCGGTGATGGCCGAGTCAGCAGAAAAGACAGGAATGACAAGGTCGGCGAAGTGAGCAAGTTCGCGCGTGTCGGTATAGTCGTTAAGACTGGAACCTTCGAGGATGATGTAATCATACCGATTGCGCAGCCATTTCAGGAGCGTACGGAAATCCTCAACCGGGATTACTTCCGAAGGTGAAAGGTGGCTTGTCTTGTTGCCGATCACATCGACAAACTCATTGTATGTTGTAGATATCAGACTGCCACCACCCGACTGAGGCGTATCGATTGCCTTTCCAGCGGTGAGCTGACGTACGGAATTATTGTATTGTTCTATGGACTGACGCAGATGCACTCGCGCCGTGAGC
>QGUY01000125.1 GCA_003242315.1 Bacteroidota bacterium | reverse complement strand
GGGGGTTTTCTGAAATGTGGGTAAGAGTGTTGAAGTGTTGAAGTGTTGAAGTGTTGAAGTGTTGGAGTGTGCGCACTTCAACACTTGCGCACTTCAACACTTCACCACATTAACGGCAAGCCCCTGGCTCCTGATCATCCGCGTGCTCGCCAAACCATACAATACCATACTCTCCGTAGATCCCGATACCAATCGCGCGCCATTCGATCTTCTTCCACATGCCGGAGTTGATGATGAGGGGGTTGTGTGAAGGACTTTTCTTCCAGCCACTTAGGCCTTCCTCTGCGGAGGCTCCCTTCGAACTGTAGTAGGCGATTTCGTAACCGGGCGCGTCATAGCCGTTAATTTCTTTTGGCTTGTCCCACATGCATTGCGCCTGCTTGTGATCATTGGTGTAGCAACAGGGAGACCACTTGCCTTTGTCGGACCAACTATGAGGATTGCACGGATTGTCAGGAGCAAAGGCGTAGTTTTCAACAAGATCACGCGCGTGAATCTGAGCAACCTGCGAGAGACGGGCGGAGAGGGGAATAGGCTTCAGACCTTTACTTTTCCTGTACTGCATGATCATATCATAGAGCAGCTGCTCTTCGTCGGAGAGGCACACGGACACTTTTTCAGGTATGCGGGTCGCTGAAGTCAACAAACACAATGAAAGCATCAGGACGAACAGGGGAAGCGGTTTCATCGGCGCGATTTTCATGTCACAACGACTTAGTAAATATTTTCTGTTCGTTAATACGCTTAATTTTCTAATTTCGGCCCGAAAAAATTGCCCTGCCAGGCGAGTTCAGGGTTTAGACGATTAACAAACGATTACAAAAAATGAGCGACCAGAAAAACTTGTCCGATGCAGGGCAGATCACCATCCAGAACGGTAAACTGGTAGTCCCCGACCGCCCCATTATCCCTTTTATCGAAGGTGACGGGACGGGCGTTGACATCTGGCCCGCATCCAAAAAGGTTTTCGATGCCGCCGTAGAGAAAGCCTATAAAGGTACCCGCTCGATTCAATGGATGGAAGTCCTGGCCGGCGAGAAATCATTTAAGCAGTTAAACAACTGGATGCCTGAAGAAACCATGCAGGCATTCCGGAAATATCTCGTGGGCATCAAGGGGCCACTCACGACTCCAGTTGGTGGTGGGATCCGCTCGCTGAACGTTGCCCTGCGCCAGGAACTCGATCTGTACGCATGCGTGCGCCCGGTACGGTGGTTCAAGGGCGTGCCGTCACCGGTGAAGGAACCCCACAAGACCGACATGGTCATCTTCCGGGAAAATACTGAGGACATCTACGCGGGCATTGAATTCCAGGAAGGAACCGAAGAGGCAAGCCGCTTCCTCAACATGCTTAAAGAAGCATTCCCGGCACGCTATAAGAAAATCCGCTTCCCCGAAAGCTCAGGTATTGGCATCAAGCCCGTATCGCGCGAAGGAACCGAACGCCTCGTGCGCTCGGCAATCGAATATGCCATCACGCACCGCCGACCCAGCGTCACCCTCGTTCACAAGGGCAACATCATGAAGTTTACAGAAGGAGGTTTCCGCGACTGGGGCTATGCGCTGGCGAAAAAAGAATTCGGAGCAGTCGACCTCGACGGCGGACCATGGCAAGTCCTCGAACGCAACGGGCATAAGGTTGTCATCAAAGACTCCATCGCTGACGCATTCCTGCAGCAAATCCTGTTGCGTCCCGATGAGTACTCCGTCGTCGCTACGTTGAACCTCAACGGCGACTACATCTCCGATGCGCTCGCTGCCATCGTTGGTGGCATAGGTATTGCACCGGGTGGAAACATCAACTACCACACCGGTCACGCGATCTTTGAAGCTACGCACGGAACGGCACCGAAGTATGCTGGTCAGGATAAAGTGAACCCGGGCTCCGTGATCCTTTCCGGTGCCATGATGCTGGAATATCTCGGCTGGAACGAAGCCGCGGAACTGATCTACAAAGGACTCGAAAACACCATCGCATCACGCCGCGTTACGTACGACTTTCACCGTCTCATGGAAGGCGCTACGCTGCTGAAGTGTTCGGAGTTTGCGGATGAGGTGGTAAAGAATATGTAGGGGATTTCACCCTGAACTTAGATCATTGGGAATATTCAGTAGAGACGCACGGCCGTGCGTCTCTTTTTTTTCTTGAACCACATAGTTCACATAGGGGGACACATAGGACGCATAGAGTGGCAACCCTATGTGCCCTATGTGGCTCAATCAAAAATCCAACATCCGGATCGCTGACAGCGCCGCCTCTTCACCCTTATTTCCATACCTGCCACCGGCGCGGTCCTCAGCTTGTTGTTTGTTGGAGGTGGTGAGCACACCGAAGATGACGGGTTTGCCTGTCATGAGATTGGCCTGGGTGATGCCGTAGGCAACGGCCTGGCAGATGTAATCGAAGTGAGGTGTTTCACCCTGGATCACACATCCGATGCAGATGACAGCATGGATGTCTCTTTTCTTGGCCATCAACAGTCCGCCCAGCGAAAGTTCGAAGCTGCCCGGCACGCTTTTGCGAATGATATTCTTTGCAGGAACGCCGTGTTCCCGTAATGTAGCAACGGCACCCTCGTAAAGCGCGTTAGTGATTTCTTCGTTCCAATCAGCAACCACAATAGCAAAGCGCTTTGAGGCGAGGCTGGAACGGGTTTTAATGCGTCCGGACTTATGCGGTCCTGCCATAAGTGTGATTAGTTATTCGACGCGAGTTAATCAGTCGTTACGAATTGCCATTAAGTCGGGCGATGAATTTCCTGGCGTTCTGGAATTCAGCGGACTCCCAATAATTGTCGATAATAGTTTGGTAGGCTTTCTTCGCGCCCGCCGTGTCGTTAAGCTTCTCGCAGGCGAGAGCCTCCTTCATCAGGTACGTCGGCGTGTAGTACTTGTTAGGTTTGTAGCTGGCGGCTTTGCGATAATAGTTGACCGCCTGCTCGTAATTTTCTTCCTCCATGTAAGTGTCGCCGATCAGGCTGTAGGCGCGTGCCTGAACGAGGAGATCATTCGCTTTGAAGTCTTCCAGGTAAAGTCGCGCCAGTTGATACTTACCTTGCTTGAGGTATGCAGCGCCAGCGTAAAAGTTGGCCAGGTTTCCAGCGTTGGTGTTACCGTACTCGTCGGCGATGTCGACAAATCCGAGATTGTTTCCGTCGCCGTTGAGGGCGAGGTCGAGACTATCCGATTCGAAATAGTACACGGCCTGAAACATCTGGCGCTGTGCTTCGTCGTCGCGGTTGTTGAGATAGTACTTGTATCCGAAGAATCCCGCGACAGCGAGGACAACTACGGCGCCGATCCCGAGGAGGAGCCTGGAGTGTTCCTCAATCCAATTTTCGGCAGCCTCAAATTTTTCTTGCAGTGCCTCGGGACTCTCCAGGATATCCTTCTTTGTTTCTTTCTTCTTGGCCATGTGGAATAGGTAAGACCCCACTCAATCACCCCGATTAAGGTCAGGGCAAGTCCCGACTAAAGTTGGGGCAGGATTGAGCGGCCGCAAAACTACTAATAAGATGACTTTCTGTCAAAAATGTTTCAGTCCGCCACGAACGGGTAATCTTCCTGCACGTATACGTCGCGCGTAGCCTCTGCCGGGTCCGGAAACTCCGACTCTTCCGCGAATTTCACGGATTCCTCTACGATCGCATTGACTTTCTCATCGATCTCGGCCAACTCCTTCTCGGTAGCGAACTTCTGCGCGAGGATCGTCTGCTTAACCACTTCGATCGGATCCCGGCGCTTGTATTCCTCCACTTCGTCCTTGGTGCGGTATTTCGCGGGGTCAGACATGGAGTGACCTTTATAGCGATAGGTGCGGAATTCGAGCAGGGTAGGACCTTCACCCTTGCGGGCGCGTTCTGCGGCTTCAGCGACAGCCTTGTGCACCTCTTCCACTTTCATGGCGTCGACCGGTGCGCAGGGCATGTCGTAGGCTTCACCCAGCGTGTAAAGTTCAGTGACGTTCGAGGTCCGTTTCACGGATGTACCCATGGCGTACCCGTTGTTTTCGATCACGAAGATCACGGGCAGCTTCCAGAGCATCGCGAGGTTAAGCGTTTCGTGGAAGGAACCCTGGCGCACGGCGCCATCGCCCATGTAGCAAATGCAAAGGGCGCCCGTCTTCTTATATTTTTCAGCAAACGCAATCCCCGCGCCAAGAGGGATCTGACCACCAACGATGCCGTGTCCGCCAAAGAAGTTGTGCTCCTTGTCGAAGATGTGCATGGAGCCTCCCTTGCCCTTGGATATGCCCGTTGCTTTTCCGAAAAGTTCGGCCATAACCAGTTTCGGGTCCGTTCCTAGCGCCAATGGATGCGCGTGGTCGCGGTAAGCCGTGATCCACTTATCATCTTTAGTAAGGGCCGTCACTGCGCCGGCGGCGCAAGCTTCCTGGCCTATGTAGAGGTGGCAGAAGCCACGGATCTTTTGCTGTCCGTACAATTGCCCGGCCTTCTCCTCAAATCGCCGCATCAGCAGCATTTTCTCATACCAAAATAGGTATGTGTCGCGGGAAAACCCTTTTTCGGCTTTTGCCTGCTTGTCTTCTTTCCCGTCCGCTTTCGCCTTTTTCTTTGCTTTGGTTGTCGTGGGCATATCCCTAATTTTGATCCGAACTGCGAAAATAACGCCCGAACGAACATTCGCCAAGCAATTCACCCAAAACTCTATGATTCTCCGCCGGTTGAGCCTAATCAACTATAGGAACTATGAATCGGCGGAGGTTGAGTTCTCCCCGCGCATAAATGTGCTTGTCGGCGCCAACGGGAGCGGCAAAACAAACCTTCTCGACGCGGTCTACTACCTCTCATTCACCAGAAGTTCGCGACAACCGCTGGATTCGCTGAATGTGCGCCACGGACAAGACCATTTCAGCATTCGCGGTGATTTTGAGATCAGAGACCGCAGGGACACGGTCACGGTTGTGCTCCAGCCGGGCGCGAGGAAGTCTGTACGGGTCAACGGCTCGGAATACAGTCGCCTGAGCGATCACATTGGAAAATATCCTGTTGTTCTGGCAGATCCGGACGATGTCGATCTCATCCGTGAAGGCGGCGAGATTCGGCGACGGTTTTTTGACATCCTCATATCGCAGGTCGATGCCATCTACCTTGAAAACCTCATGCGGTACAACAACCTGCTCAAGCAGCGCAACAGTCTGTTGCGTCTTGCGGGTGGCAGGCCGGATACGCTGGCGCTCGAATCGTACGACGGACTGATGGCAGCGCCGGCAGCGTACATCTATCAGCAGCGCAAGGCATTCCTGGGTCGATTCATTCCGGTATTCGATCGGTATTTCAGATTTCTGGTGGACGAGCACGAGACGGCTTCGGTTGAATATGTGTCGGGACTGGATGAGATGACACTGGAAGAGGGGATGCAGCGAAACCGGGAGCGGGACCTCGTGTTGCAGCGGACGAACTTTGGCGTTCACCGCGACGACTTTCGGTTCTTGCTGGGGACGTCCGAAATGAAAAAATTCGGCTCGCAGGGTCAGCGGAAGACTATGGTCATCGCCATGCGCCTGGCGCAGTGGGACCTGATCGGGGCGGACAAAGGGTTTCGGCCGATATTATTGCTGGATGATATTTTTGATAAATTGGACGACCACCGCATCGCGAAGTTGCTCGAGTTGATGCGGAACGCTTTCGGCCAGTTGTTCGTTACCGATGCACGTCCCGATCGTACGGCGGGCCTTCTTAGGAATGTGAACGCCGACGTGTCGGTTTACACCGTGAGCCAGGGTACAATCACCTTACAGCAATGAGCACAAGAAGAGATCCGGGAAAAGACATTCGGCCTGTCGGGGAGGCCATCCGCCAGTTGCTGAACACGTATCATCTTGATACGCGCTTTGATGAGACCAACATTGTCGCCTCCTGGGAGCGCGTGGTGGGTAAGCCGATTGCACGGAGGACGAAGAGGGTGTATCTGCGCGACAAGGTGCTCTATGCTGAATTCGATTCTGCCGCGATGAAGCACGATTTCCTCATGCACAGGAAGGAAATTCTGGACCTGTTCCAGAAAGAATTCGGGGCTTCTGCGGTGTCGGAAATTGTAGTCCGATAAGGGGCCGGCCGGCCTTGTGAAATCCGGTTTGAAAATCTGGGTCAGAGTTTTGAAAAAGCGTAAAAGCGTATAATTTTGCACTCTCTTTTTGAAAATGGCCCCGTTTGAGCGGGGCTTTTCAGTCGGGCGCCGACAGCAGAAAGAGAGCAGCAGGTGATTGGCCGTTGGGCGCGATGGATGAAAGACCTCGTGTCCGGCAAGATATCCTGGGGGAATACCAAAGTGGCCAACTGGGGCAGACTGTAAATCTGCTGTCTTATGACTTCCTAGGTTCGAATCCTAGTTCCCCCACACGCTTAAGCCAGCATTGGCTGGCGAGCCCTCCTCCGCCAAAGGCACGGAGGACACGCGGGAGTAGCTCAGTTGGTAGAGCGACAGCCTTCCAAGCTGTAGGTCGCGGGTTCGAGCCTCGTCTCCCGCTCGTGAATAGAGGCCGTGCCGTGGGGCCGGCATCTGAAAAGCTGTTGTAGCTCAGGGGTAGAGCACTTCCTTGGTAAGGAAGAGGTCGTGAGTTCAAATCTCATCAACAGCTCGGAGTAAGGTGGGGCGAACGGTGGCGAGAAAAAATTGAAACTAACTATAACTTAAACTAACTGGGATTTTCAAATATGGCAAAAGAAACATTTGACCGTTCGAAACCACACGTAAACGTTGGTACTATTGGTCACGTGGACCATGGGAAAACCACGCTTACGGCTGCTATTACGAAAGTGTTGGCGGCGAAGGGTCTTGCTGAGGTTCGTGACTTCTCGTCGATCGACAATGCACCCGAAGAAAAGGAACGGGGTATCACCATCAACACCTCCCACGTAGAATATCAGACCGACGCACGTCACTATGCACACGTTGACTGTCCCGGTCACGCCGACTACGTGAAGAACATGGTTACCGGAGCGGCTCAAATGGACGGTGCCATCCTGGTGGTTGCTGCAACTGACGGTCCCATGCCTCAAACCCGTGAACACATTCTGCTCGCACGTCAGGTAGGTGTGCCTGCGCTTGTTGTGTTCATGAACAAGGTCGACCTGGTTGACGACCCTGAGCTGCTCGACCTCGTTGAAATGGAAGTTCGCGAGTTGCTGTCGTCGTACGACTTCCCTGGCGATGAAATCCCTGTGATCCGCGGTTCTGCACTCGGTGCGCTGAACGGCGAACCCAAGTGGGTCGAAAAGGTAGAAGAACTGATGAAGGCGGTTGACGAATACATCCCGCTTCCGGTTCGTCTCATCGATAAGGACTTCCTCATGCCGGTTGAAGACGTGTTCTCGATCACTGGCCGTGGAACTGTTGCCACGGGCCGTGTTGAACGCGGTGTCATTAAGACAGGCGACCCCGTTGAAATCCTCGGTATGGGTGCTGAAAATCTGACCTCGACGGTAACCGGAGTTGAAATGTTCCGCAAGATCCTCGACAGAGGTGAAGCTGGTGACAACGTAGGTCTCCTGCTCCGCGGTATTGAAAAGGACCAAATCCGCCGCGGTATGGTTATCTGCAAGCCGGGATCTGTAACTCCGCACTCTAAGTTTAAGGCTGAGGTTTACGTTCTCTCCAAGGAAGAAGGTGGCCGTCACACGCCGTTCTTTAACAAGTACCGCCCGCAGTTCTACTTCCGGACCACGGACGTTACTGGCGAAGTGAAGCTGCCCCAAGGCGTTGAAATGGTTATGCCTGGCGACAACGTATCGATCGAAGTTGAGTTGATCAACAAGATCGCTATGGAGAAAGGTCTCCGCTTCGCTATCCGCGAAGGTGGCCGCACCGTTGGCTCTGGCCAGGTGACGGAAATTCTGGACTAAATAACTGGGAACCAAAGGAATAGCGTTTCTGATTATATTTTCGGGAACGCTTTTCTTTTCTGGAATTTCAGTATACCTTTGCAGTCCTTTTGGGTTGACGGGTGTATACGGCGGCTCAAGGGGCCGGAGCGCCACCCGGAAGGACGGTATAAGGGTCTGAAAAGCCAGTAATAACCAGAAACGGGTGTAGCTCAATTGGTAGAGTAGCGGTCTCCAAAACCGTTGGCTGGGAGTTCGAGTCTCTCCACCCGTGCACAGGGAAGGGCAACTTCCAATGCGGTCTTACACAGCAAAAGGCGCCAGATCAGATGAGTAAGTTCACAAATTATATTATGGAGTCCTGGGACGAGGTAAGAAACAAGGTTACCTGGTCCAAGTACAGTGAACTGCAGAGCAGTGCAATACTCGTTTTGGTTGCGTCTACAATATTCGCACTGATTATCGGGGCGATCGATTGGGTTTTCAATGAGGCCCTTACGTGGTTCTACAGCGAGTTTTGATTATTGAAGAATTGAAAAAATGGGCGAGCTGAAGTGGTATGTGCTTCGTGTCGTAAGTGGCCAGGAGAAGAAGGTAAAATCTTACCTGGAGACGGAGATCGAGCGCTCGAAGCTCAGCGAATTCATTCCACAAGTGCTCATCCCCTCGGAAAAGGTTTATGAAATGCGGAACGGCAAGAAGCGTGTCCGCGAGCGCAACTTTTTCCCTGGATATGTCCTGATATCGGCAGACCTGTCCAACGGAGAGGCCTACCACATGGTCAACAACATTCCGGGTGTCATCGGATTCCTCGGGGGCAGCGGAACGGGGTCTTCCAAAGATCCGGTACCCCTGCGTCAGTCTGAAGTAAACCGGATTCTCGGGAAGGTCGACCAGCTCGACGAAATGGAAGAGCGCCTCGAAACTCCTTTTATTAAAGGAGAGTCGGTGAAAGTAATGGACGGGCCCTTCAGCGGGTTCACGGGCAGCGTGGAGGAGATATTTGAGGACAAGAAGAAACTTAACGTAATGGTTAAGATTTTCGGCCGCAATACGCCGGTCGAGCTCAGTTACATGCAGGTTGAAAAGCTAGAATAAGATAACCCATGGCGAAAGAAGTTACAGGTTACCTGAAATTGCAGGTCAAGGGCGGACAGGCCAACCCGTCGCCCCCGATCGGTCCGGCGCTGGGTAGCAAGGGTCTCAACATCATGGACTTTTGCAAGCAGTTCAACGCCCGGACGCAGGACAAGCAAGGTCAGGTTCTCCCCGTGCTGATCACGATCTACAACGATAAGTCGTTTGACTTCGTAATAAAGACTCCTCCTGCAGCAGTGCTCATCCTGGATGCAGCCAAGAAGCAGAAGGGATCATCCGAGCCGAACCGTAACAAGGTAGGTTCCATCACGTGGGATCAGGTAAAGACCATCGCCGAAACGAAAATGCCCGACCTCAACGCCTTCAAGGTAGAGTCGGCCATGAAGATGGTAGCAGGAACCGCGCGGAGCATGGGGATAACAGTAACGGGAACGCCTCCCTGGGAAAAATAAGCGAAGAACAGAACATGGCGAAGCTCACCAAGAACAGAAAGGCTGCCCTGGCAAAGTACAACCCCGAGAAGGAGTATTCCCTCGAGGACGCAGCCAAATTGCTGAAGGACATTACGTTCACCAAGTTCGACGCTTCGGTGGACCTCAATATCCGCCTCGGAGTGGATCCGAAGAAATCCGACCAAATGGTGCGCGGAGTGGTTTCTCTTCCCCATGGTATCGGTAAAGAAGTTCGGGTGCTCGTGTTGTGTACGCCCGACAAAGAACAAGAAGCTAAAGACGCCGGCGCTGACCACGTCGGACTCGATAACTATATCCAACAAATCGAAGGAGGCTGGACGGACGTGGATGTCATCATTTGTACGCCTACCGTCATGGCCAAGGTTGGTAAACTGGGGAAAATTCTTGGTCCCCGCGGGCTGATGCCCAACCCCAAATCAGGAACTGTTACGCTCGAAGTCGGTAAGGCCGTCAAAGAAGTAAAAGCCGGTAAGATCGACTTCAAAATAGATAAGACCGGGATCATTCACTGCAGTATCGGGAAAGCTTCCTTCTCGCCCGACAAAATTCGGGACAATGCTACAGAGATGATCATGACTGTTGCCAGGCTGAAGCCCGCCTCGGCGAAAGGAACATACTTCAAGAGTATTACCCTTTCTACAACCATGAGTCCGGGCATCGCCATCGACAAGAGTTCCATTGCCGGCATTTGATAATGTAGAACAATGACGAGAGACGAAAAAGCACAGATTATCGAAGAGCTCGCGCAGAAATTCGCCGACAACGCGCATTTCTACATCGCCGACGCTTCCGGCTTGACCGTTGAACAAATCAACGCGTTCCGCCGGTTGTGCTTCAAAAACGGAATCGAATACGGCGTGTATAAGAACACGCTGATCCGTAAGGCGTTGGAGAAGCAGGAAGGGGTGGACTACTCACCTCTGTTCGGCGTGCTGAAGGGCTTTTCCGGTGTGATCTTCTCGAAGGAGGCAGCAAATGCACCTGCCCGCGTCCTGAAAGAATATCACAAGAAGCTGGAAGGAAAACCTGCGCTGAAGGCGGCGGCTATCGACTCCGACATCTTCATCGGCGCGGAACACCTGAATACGCTCAGTGAGCTGAAGTCGCGTGACGAACTCATTGGGGAAGTTATTTCACTGCTGCAATCGCCTGCTAAGAACGTGCTGTCCGCTCTGCTGAGCGCGAAACACAAGGTCGCAGGAATTGTAAAGGCATTGGAAGAACGCGGACAATAAACCGAATTTGAACCGACTTATTAAACACTCTAAGAAAAATGGCTGATATCAAAGCACTTGGCGATCAACTAGTTGAACTCTCTGTAAAAGAAGTTAACGAACTGGCTACCTACCTGAAAGAGACCTATGGCATCGAGCCTGCTGCTGCCGCTGCTGTTGTGGCTGCGCCCGCTGCCGGAGGTGGCGGAGCTGCTGCTGCTGAAGAAAAGACCAACTTCGATGTTGTTCTTAAGGCTCCCGGAGCTAATAAACTCCAAATTGTTAAGCTGGTTAAGGAACTTACTGGTCTCGGCCTGAAAGAGGCTAAAGACCTCGTAGACGGAGCGCCCAAAACCATTAAGGAAGGTTTACCCAAGGACGAAGCTGAGAATCTCAGGAAGCAACTCACTGAAGCTGGCGCAGAAGTCGAG
>QGUY01000410.1 GCA_003242315.1 Bacteroidota bacterium | reverse complement strand
CCCGGCCACATTAACATTCCCCCTATGTGCCCTCTATGTGCACTATGTCCTTTGTGGTTCAAAAAATTTGTCCGTTATCCAAAAAGAGGTTCCAACACGAGTAATACCAGTATATTGGGATTGAATGTTGAAGGGGTAATGTCTAACATTATTATTATAACTTTCAACCTTCAATCCCAACGTAATGGCTTACCGACGAAGAAATGGGAACGACACCTGGCATTTTTGTAGGAATTGTTCCAACTGGCCCACGTCGAATTTCGACGAAAAGTCCACGAAACCGTCCACGGGTGAATTGTGCAACGAGTGTCAAGCGAAAAAGAAACGAGACGAGTGCACCAGTTAACCGTTGTTGAAGGGATCGTGGACAGGATATCGCGATCCCTTCAATTTTTCTTAAGTCCCTCACTTTGACAGAGGAAACTCTCGCCACAACTATTATATTTGCCTCCCGGAAATGAGTTTTTATACTCATTTTCGCGGAATACTAGTAATTCGGGGCGTAGCGCAGTCCGGTAGCGTACCTGGTTTGGGACCAGGGGGTCGCTGGTTCGAATCCAGTCGCCCCGACTTTATCTTCACTTACACACTCACACTCACACTGAATCTCTTCTCCGGTCCCCGATCCTCTCGGCTTGGCATACCATAAGTCATTCACTCAACATGTAAATTATGGCGCTTGGGACACGGATAGGGTGTCTGTCAAGCCTCGTCGGGGCAAGTTCCGAGTCGGTTAATCCTATGTGCCCTATGTGTACTCTGTGTTTTCTATGTGGTTCAAAAGAATCTGAACCACATAGGGCACGTAGGAATACACATAGAGCACATAGAAATTTCAGAACTACGCCGTCACATAAGAGGCTACCATATAGACCTTATTAGCCATATTCTTTTTCAGGAAAGCAAACACCTCCGAATCCTTATCGATAGCCGCCTTCCAACCTTCATCGGGGGTTCGTACAACACTTACAGCCTTGGGTGCGATGCTCAGTTTGTGCTTGGTCCAATCTATGCAGCAAAAGGATAGTGTAATTGTGTCGTCCATGCCCAGCACCCTCGCCCAGTAGGGGAAGTGATCTTCAACAAGGTTGACTGCAAGCTTGCGCGCATTGTCGTTGGCCGCGCTGGTGAAACGTTGCCAGTCAGTGCCGAAGTCCTGGTTAAGACAAAACAGCTGCAACAGTGAGCCTGCTGTTTCCAGCATCCCGGTCTTAACGGTCTCGACAGCGTCCGCCTTCAGGTGCCCTGCTTCGCGGGCGGTGTACCGAATGTGAAGGATTACATCGGATATGGTGTCCGGATCAAAAGCAGGGATATCGTTTGGAATCTCCAATCTCCAGCTGCTGATGGCCCCAGCACCTTCAAACGGCAGATAACGTTCATCTCTCAAGTTGGTCTCAAAAAGACCGCTGTCATTTTGCGCTGTGCTGGTCACGATCGACTGTATCGCACCGTTGAAATCCCGGAAGCGCGTGTCTTCATTGGCGGTATCACGCGGATAGGCGTCTCCTTTTAATGATGAGGTGCGAATGCTGCTTCTCAACAGCGATAGCTTGCAGTGTATGCTGGTGTAAGCGCCCGTGATGCAGGGTATGGTAAGCGCTACCGATTTGATTCGTCGCATATAATGTCCCGGGCTGTCCATGTCGTATATCCATTCTGGCAGATTGATCTCGCAAGCACCCGTTGCCTTTAGCTTTAGCAGGGCCAACGGATCGATGCGACGAATAGATACATGTTTGGTCATTTCGTATTCACGACTATTATGCTCGTGGTACCCCATTTCCAGTCGTTTCAGGTCGAGGTACAAAGATTCGCCCGCAAGCAAGCCCTTATAACCACCGTCCCAATACGAAAACTTGATGTAGTCGATCTGATCAAACTCTTCTCGCATCACTTCATACTTCATCGTCTGTTCTGTCCGTTTTGCAATATCGTATGCAAGTTTGTAGCAGTTGTAATACGTCTTCGATAGTTCACCCTCCATCCACGAGTATAGCTGTTCCTGCGTAAACTTATTCGCCATGTATTCTGTCATGGCCTGACTCTGCTCGATTTGCTTCTTGTGATTTTCATAATCCCGTTTTGCAATTTGCTCACGGATGAGCGACGAAATGATCTGGCGGCCAAACTGCATGAGATCGCTGGTAGCGAGGTTCGCCTGCAGCACATAATCTTCGGCCCGTCGGTAATAGCTGGCCATTTTGGACGCCCGCTCCGCACTCGATGCGAATGCCTGCGCAATCTGTTTCGAAATGTCGGAACCTGCTTCCGCTGCTTTGGCGAGCTGAACACCACCAAAATCAATCCGCGCGCCGAGACCGAGAGGAGTAGCATGACCCCCCAATTGCGGTATGAGACCCAGTATTGGGGCGGCCAGCTTCAACACCATCGATGCGGCATTGAAGAAGTCGGAAGAAGGAAGAAAGATGTTTAATTCCGCATTTTCATTCTTGTTCAAGGGGAGCGTTTTGCCGAGTTGCCCGCCGACGAGTTTTACGACCGCATTTCCGGCAAATTCCATCAACCCGCCTACCGAATTTTCCTGACGATAAGCCTCATTGGTAAGCTCGATCGCGTACTGATCAACCAATTCGGAATATACAGAATCGAAATTTTCTTCGGTGATTTCGGTGCGCGTAAGAGCAGGAGTCTTTAGTTTGTCGAGGTCACTGGCATTAGCGCCGAGAATGAGCTTGTAATGGCGGTATCTTTCGAACGCTGTGTTGCGCGTTTTTATCAGTGCTTCCGTCGCGGCTTC
>QGUY01000409.1 GCA_003242315.1 Bacteroidota bacterium | reverse complement strand
TCGTTATCTTATCCCTTAGCCACTGTTCGGCCCTATCGAATGCCGAAGTCTTACCCACATACGACCAGTGCTTATGCAAAACCACGACGTTGTGGTATATCGGAAACAAAAACGTGTGAGCAGATACAGTAAGTAAGATGGATTGCCAGTACTGCACCGGTGCCAGCCAAACCAGCACGCCCATTATCACAGCCCGCAAAATCATTGTTAATAATTTGGGGTCGCTTAGGCCGCGCCTGTACCAGAACGAATCTACTTTCGACTCGATGACAACTGGTAAGGCGATTAAAAGAATAAAGAATATCATTTCTGTCTTTGTTGTTCTTTTAGTTGTCGCAAGTCCTCCTTTATAATTCTGATCTCGGTCTCGTGAGTAATCACTATCTTTTCCAGGCTCCTTAACGTTGCTGATATTTGATTCGCAAACCGCCATATGATTCCTATCAGGCACGTTGCAAGTAGAATCGATAACGTGTACCAAAATTCAACTGGTATTTCAGCAGGCCCGGCGGTTAATATTTGATCCATGATATTACCGTGAGAATAATTAACGAAATGCCCAGCACCAATGCGTAAGATATTGGGATGTAAAATCCATCGAACCCATTCTCCGGTTTTGTTCTTACAAACTTCCCTTCAAACAAGTACGCATACGGCTGGTTGTAGACAAGGCAGAAATCAAGCAGGTAACCAATCATAAGGAACAATGCGATCTTTGATTCGGGAACCTTAACATTAAAATGAATCACAGCAGTAAGGATGATAAAGAACAGCCTCGCCATGACATACTCAGCGTAGAACCTTGCGCTGATTGTAAAGTCAAGGAACGGAAATGATGAATCACCGAACCATTTTAAAAATCGTTCCTTAGGAAGGATCACCCACAAATAGGTAAGAATGAATCCTACCGCGATGCTGCCCATTGAAATAATTATCTTCATAGCTGTTTATATTTATCCGTTATCACCTCCCGGAGGGTCCTGTGGTGGTGGTTCAGTCGGTGGTGGTGGTGTCATTGTCCGATTCATGCAATCGTTCTTTTAGTTTGTTCGCTTTCCTTTTCACGATAACAATCTTCACGAGCCCGGCCATAATCAGGATCAGGAAAAATAAACCTATACCTACGTAAATTGCAAATATCATCCATATTGCTATTGAAAAGTTTTAGCCCCGACCGCCTGCCGGGGCTTTGAAACTCCGGGATACGAATGCGTCTGTTGTCTATACGAGCCGTCATTTTTCATAGAACCTGTGAAGGATTCTGTTTTCGCTTCCCTGTCCTGAGTAGTAGTAACCCCTCTCAGGCATATCTTCGCTGCGGTGTTTTTGTCGAATCGGAACTTATCGAAGTGGTATCCTCCGTGGATGACCATGTCCACATGGAAGCGCTTCATCCCGTTGCGTGTCCTGGTCGCGATGAACCGCTCACCCGTCTCGAACCGCTTTACTGGAACTGCGATCGCTTTCTTTCCGCTTCTGTAGATTGCCACGATCATTCCGGTCGCAAAGTAAACTTGTCAATATCCATCACTGCATTGTGCAGAAATACAAAGTACACGTCGTGCACCCCCTCTACAGGGGATATCGCAGTGCTGAATGTTTGGTACGTCTCCCACGATCCCGTGCTTGTGCCCGCATAGGTTCCGATTATCGGACCATCAGGCGCATCGATTCGTATCTCCATGATCCTCCCCGTATTCACTGAGCTCTGTACAAGCTCAATACTTTTCATCCCGGTGAGATTGATGCCGGAATACTTCACCCAAGATCCAGCGACTGTCCCGCCAACCCCAGGTGTACCTGTCACGGATTCGCGAATCGGAGGGCACGTGCAGTCGTCCCACGTTTCTGCTTCGATTGTGATCGGATTCGGTGCGATGGGATCAGGTTCTGGCTCAACAACCGGACCTGGCATCGCATTGTCTGGCGTGTAGTTAACGACAACATCAGTGAGCTTCCATGTTTCACCTGGCTTGGGCCGGAATCTGTAATGACCAATCGCCCAGTCAAGATTAGCATCCACGTAGGCGTAGTAGTATCCTTGCTTCTTCCACATTTGCCACGCATATGCATGGCCGTTATACACAACTGAGATCACCGGATCAATTACTCCGGTGGTATCGAATAGGATGAGCGCCTGCGGAGTTGTGCCACCTGTAATATTGATCACGGTTCCCTGATTTACCTGCACGTTTTTTGCGCTCGCGCTGAATCGCATGTAGTCAGTAGCAAGCGCAGTGTCAGCCGGTGTGGTTATGTAGATGTTGTAAGTGCCAGATGGCAGTGGGAATGCGATGGATTCAGGACGATCCTTCTCAACATACATCTCCACTACGGACCCATCTGGCACACGCTCCGCATACAGGTCAAATCCTTTATGTACGTGCTCAAACTCCTGGCCGTAGATGCTTATCGTTGAGAGGGTCAGGAAAAAGAAAAGTAGTTTCATTTGTTTTATTCTTATATTACAAAATGAGCTAATGTTTCGTGTACCAGGGATATTGCGGCATGGCCAGAATCGTTAGGGTGGACAGTATCACTTAACAATGATTCATCACCATTATCAAGCATATACTGATAACAATCAGCAAATAATACGCCTGTTGATTGAGCCACTGATTTCAGGGCATCACGATAAGCAGACTGCTTTGTCGTGCTGCATAGACTAGTACTAACGTATGAACACGAACCAAGTTGAATCTGGTCTACACCAACCCCGAACAATTCAAGTTTGTTAATAAATATTGACATGTTTCTTTAAAAAACAGAA
>QGUY01000408.1 GCA_003242315.1 Bacteroidota bacterium | reverse complement strand
TAAGTTGTTTTTAAAAACAGCCTCCCTGCAACTGACGATCGGTGATTACCACCGTTCCTTCGTACGCAACAGATTGGTCCAGTATTTGAGCCGCTAAATCATTAGTGGAATGACATTCTGGCACATAAATGAGTCTCTTGCCGGTGAAAAGCGTTCTGGCAGGGATTTTATACAAGTTATTTTTAGTTAGTTTTGTAACAATTTTGACTTTAAAAACAGCTGACGACCCAAATAAATAACGAAATTACTAGAATGACCGGCAAGAACAGGAGGATTGACTCTGTCGAGCTCAGCCGTGTTATCGTCAGCGGGATGCAGGAAAAAAAGGCCTTGGATATTGTCGTCCTGGACTTGCGAAAGCTCAAGAACGCGATAGCCGACTTCTTTGTAATATGTTCCGGCAGTTCCGATAAGCAGATTGACGCGATTGCGGATTCCATAGACGAACAAGTTTACAGGGAACTGAAGGAAAATCCCTGGCACACAGAAGGTAAAAACAATAAAGAGTGGATGTTGCTCGACTATGTAAGTGTAGTCGCGCACGTATTCCGCAAAGATCGCCGCGAGTATTACGCATTGGAAAAGCTCTGGGGCGATGCGGAAATTATTGAAGTGAAGGACAAATATTGAGAAAGTAATAAACCAGCAGACAGGCTCACGAGCGTGTCTGCTGATCAGGAGAAAATCATAATGGCCGACAAACCGAAAAACGATAAACAACTGTTGCCCACGAAGCCTCCCCGGGGGAACTACCAGATTTGGGTGATCATGATCGCGATTGCCGTGATCTTCGGAATCATTTATCTGAACAACAGTGCAGACCTTCCCGAGAAGACTACGGCTGAGTTTGAGCAGATGGTCAAGAGCAACGATGTCAGCAAAGTGTTGCTGGTGAAGAACCTCGAGATTGCTGAGATCACGCTAAGACCGGAGGCGTTGCAAAATGCAAAGTACAAACAGGAAATCAGCCAAAGCCCGTTGGGGGTTGACCCTAAAGGTCCCCACTTTAAGGTAAAGGTCGTATCTGTCGACCGCTTCGACGAACTCTTCGACCAGCTTGTAAAAACGTATCCCAGTGCTGCCACCATAGAGTACGACAGTACCAAGCGGGAGAACTACCTGGGTATGCTGGCTCAGTGGGGTTTCCTCTTCCTGCTGCTCCTTGGTTTTTGGATGCTCATGCGCAGGATGACCGGAGGCGCAGGTCCAGGTGGCCAGATTTTCAACATCGGTAAATCCAAAGCTGCGCTCTTCGATGCTGAAAACAAGGTGAAGATTACGTTCGCCGACGTGGCCGGTCTTGATGAAGCCAAAGAAGAAATCCGCGAAATCGTAGAGTTCCTCAAGAACCCCAGCAAGTTCACCAAGCTCGGTGGCAAAATTCCAAAGGGCGCCCTTCTTGTCGGCCCTCCGGGTACCGGCAAGACGCTGCTCGCAAAAGCTGTGGCTGGTGAAGCAGCTGTACCGTTCTTCTCGTTGTCAGGGTCCGACTTCGTTGAAATGTTCGTTGGTGTTGGTGCTGCTCGGGTTCGTGACCTCTTCAAGCAGGCAAAAGAAAAAGCGCCTTGTATTGTCTTCATCGATGAGATTGACGCCATCGGTCGTTCACGCGGCAGAGGGCAACTGCCAGGCGCCAACGATGAGCGGGAAAATACCCTCAACTCCTTGTTGGTGGAAATGGATGGTTTCGCTACCGACTCCGGTGTGATCATCCTTGCCGCGACAAACCGTCCGGATGTTCTTGACTCTGCCCTGCTGCGTCCAGGTCGTTTCGACCGCCAGATCAGCATTGACAAGCCTGACATCATCGGCCGCGAAGCGATCTTCAAAGTACACCTGAAGCCGCTCAAGCTCGACCCCGAAGTCGACTCCAAGAAACTTGCAGCTCAGACACCTGGCTTTGCGGGTGCTGAAATCGCGAACGTCTGCAACGAAGCCGCTCTTATCGCTGCCCGAAAGGATAAGAAAGCCGTCGACATGCACGACTTCCAGGATGCGATCGACCGTGTGATCGGTGGACTTGAAAAGAAAAACAAACTCATCTCACCGGAAGAGAAAAAGATCGTTGCTTATCACGAAGCCGGTCACGCTGTGGCAGGATGGTTCCTCGAGCACGCTGATCCCCTCGTTAAGGTAAGTATCGTTCCCCGCGGTGTTGCTGCGCTCGGATACGCACAATACCTTCCGAAGGAACAATTCCTCTATCAAACGGAGCAGATGATCGATGCGATGTGCATGGCGTTCGGTGGAAGAGCTGCTGAAGAAATTGTCTTTGGAAAGATATCAACGGGTGCATTGGCCGACCTGGAGCGCATCACCAAGATGGCTTACAGCATGGTGACGATCTACGGTATGAACAAAGAGATCGGCCACATGTCGTTCTACGACTCCAAGGCTTCGGATTACTCGTTCCAGAAACCATACTCCGAAGCTACTGCCGAGCGCATAGACCGTGAGGTAAAGGGCATTATTACGGCCGCTTTCGAGAGGACAAAGAAACTGCTGATCGAACACCGCGAACACCTTGATATCGTGGCGAAGGAACTGCTCGAAAAAGAGATCATCTTCCAGTCTGACCTGGAACGTCTCATCGGTAAGAGGCCGTTCGATCATCCAACCACGTACCAGCGATTCACAAGCAACGGTCAGGACACTTCAGCGAGTGCCGAAAAACCGGAAGAAAAACAATCCGAACCCGCCGCTGAAACCCGGACCGAGCCGGAAGAAAGCGCCGAACCGCCCCCACGGCCAGGAAGGCCTGGCAACCCCAAAG
>QGUY01000407.1 GCA_003242315.1 Bacteroidota bacterium | reverse complement strand
GTTGTCAATAGACCTTAACGATCAGGACCGGATGATCCTGGTGAGCGGCCCCAACGCCGGAGGAAAATCGGTATGCCTGAAAACTGTCGGTCTCTTACAGTATATGCTTCAGTGTGGTCTTCTCATTCCTGCACATCCGGATTCGGTTATGGGAATATTCGGAAGTATATTCCTGGATATCGGCGACCAGCAATCCATCGAGAATGACCTCAGCACCTACAGCAGCC
This sequence comes from Bacteroidota bacterium, assembly GCA_003242315.1. GTDB lineage: Bacteria > Bacteroidota > Bacteroidia > Cytophagales > Cyclobacteriaceae > ZC4RG29. The sequence continues at coordinate 2,551 of QGUY01000407.1, read as the reverse complement.
ACTTGAAGAACATGAGCCTCTTCATTCGCCGATCGGACGATAAGTCGCTGGTGCTTATTGATGAGATGGGTTCAGGAACCGACCCGAATTTCGGAGGAGCTATAGCGCAGGCCGTGCTGGAGGAATTGTTGAAAAAGCGTGTATGGGGCGTTGTGACGACACACTATTATAATTTGAAGGTTTTTGCCGGTCAGCATGCGGGTATTCGCAATGCAGCGATGCGCTTTGACGAACAGAGCATGACGCCGTTGTACATCCTGGATATTGGCCGACCAGGCAGTTCGTTCGCCCTTGAGATCGCCAGGACAACGGGCTTGCCTGAGAGCACACTCGAAGAAGCCCGTCGCCTTGTTGGGCATGAGTTGGAAGGCATCGAAGTGCTCATGCGCAAACTCGCTCGGGAACAGGAGGAGTTGAGGCAGAAGCAGGCTCAAATCGCCCGCGATGAAGCAGAGCTGAAAGAGACGCTCGAAAAGTACGAGAAGCTCCATGCCACACTGGAGGCGCAAAAGAAGGAAATATTAGCCCGCGCCAGGAAGGAGGCCGAGAACTTGCTCAACGATGTGAATCGTAAGATCGAGAAAACGATACGGCACATCCGAGAGAACAGCGCTGAACGCAAAGAGACACTGCGGGTGCGCAGGGAATTGCAGGAGCTGAAGAACAAAGTACGTTCAAGTGAGACCACCGAAAAGCCCGCGCCGGAATTGAAGGAGGGAGATTATGTGCGGATTGTTGGGCAGGAGGGGAAAGGCGTCCTGCAGTCGATCAAAGGTCGGAATGCTGTGGTTCAGTTTGGTGAAATCATGTCTGTGGTTGATCTGGGCAAATTAGAGAGGGCTACGGGCAAAGTCTCTCAGGCCGGCGTGGCGCGACAGGCGACTGGACTATCGCTGCTCGAGAAGCGATCGCATTTCAGCAACACGCTGGATCTGCGCGGTAAGCGCGTAGAGGAAGCGATTCCCATACTGGAGCGCTTCATGGATACGGCAATACTCGTCGATGCTGGTGAGCTTAGAATCCTTCATGGTAAAGGTGAGGGCGTATTGCGGAAAGTTGTACGCGAGCACCTAAGGCGATATCGCGAAGTGGCATCGGTTTCTGATGAACACGTTGAAAGGGGAGGAGATGGAATTACCGTAGTGGTGTTGAAATAAAAATGGGACACAAACTTGTGTCCCATTCCCATATCGTCACTTTAACGTGATCGATCAATTATTTCGTAAATACAAATTGCCAATTTCCATTAACCTCCTCGACACGGCCACCGGCAAAACCTCCACCCTGGTAGTTAAATTCGATGGTAAGCTGCGAGTTACCGTTGCCCAACGAGTAGTTCATTTTCTGGCTATCGTTTAGGCGGATGATTTGCGAGTTGGGATTTGAGTCGAACTTCCAGGTACCGGATTCGGGCCACGGGCTTGGATTAGGTCTTGTGCCTGTGAAGCTGTACGAGTATGTACCGCCCTGGGTGAAAGTACCAGATAGGGTCAGCGTTAGGCCAGGGAAATCCGTTGTCCTGGAATCACCGTCAAGCGTGGCGGAGGTTAACGTCCAGGTTCCGACAAGTTTCTCGAGTTGAGCTTCTTCTTCTGACTTGCCGCCACCCTTATCGTCATCACAGTTCGTCAACGATACTGCCATCGCTAATGCGACCAGGACAGACAGCATTCTATGCATTACTTTCATTTTCAAAAAGTTAGTAAACACGAATTTGCCACTAAATAAAGAAAAATCAAATACTCCCATCGGCCGGGAAAAGCAGCCTGGCGGAATTTTCCGGTATTGGGACGTGGGAAATGGCGTCCGGGTTATTTAAATGCCGTTAAATCGAGCCGAATAGCGTCCGCGGGGTACTCCCTGGGTTGGTTTGACGCAATAAAAATCACGACGTTGGCGGGCACTTTTTTTAATAGGTCGAGATACCAGCCAAAGGCCTTTTCGTCGAGGTTTGTTCCGGGTTCATCAAGGAAAACCGCTTCCGCCTCTGTCAGAAGAGCGAGTCCAAGCTTCACCCTCTGTTTCATTCCGGACGAAAAATTACCTATGTATTTGTCGCTGGATTTTTTCATGTCCAATGCTTCGAGCAACCGAGGCACATCCATATTGTCGCGACACTTCCGTAATCGGAAATGGAACCTTAGCTGTTCTGCCAACGTGAACTCGTCGATCAGATCCATGTACGGTGCGGCCATTGCCACGTGGCGATAGAGGTTTTCGTGTTCGATTGGGGAGGTACCCTGGAAGTATTCGATGGTACCGGTTGTTTGCGGCATCTGACCCCAGAGTATTTGCATGAGGGTCGATTTGCCGGAGCCATTGGGGCCGGTAATCGCGTAAATGGTTCCGGATTGAAAAGTGAAGGAAAGGTCGCGAAAAATCCAGTCGCGGTTGAACCGCTTGCCGAGTTTTCGTGTGGCAATACGGAATGAGCTGGTTGATTCCGGCTTGGCAGTTTGAATGTCGGGTTCAACCCGCATGCGGCTCACGTTTGTGGATTTAATCGGTCCCGCCGTAACCTTTCATAATGCCGCGTTCCGAATTGCGAATG
>QGUY01000406.1 GCA_003242315.1 Bacteroidota bacterium | reverse complement strand
TTAACTTTCAAGCAACCAAACCCAGGCCAACAACGGTTGTGGTTTCACAATTCCCCGCGGGTTTTAGGCGGGACTCGAAAAGGCGTTGAAGTCTTACGGCGGTATGTGGGAGGCATCGCGCATCATACGCACGTCAAAAGGGAATTCCCTGGATTGGCCTACGGTAAACGACACCAGCAACAAGGCGTATTTGCTTTCGGAGTCTACTTCCGCTGCTACATCAGCTCAGAGTGTTGTATTCGGACAACAACAGTTCGAAGCATATAAGTACACCTCCGGGCTGATCCAGGTGCCCACTGAACTGGTGGAGGATTCCGAGTTCGACATCATGTCTGAAATCAGGAGCCTTCTGGTTGAACGGATTTTCAGGGGCACGAACGAAGCCTTCACCATCGCTGACGGTTCATCCAAACCGCACGGCGTTGTTCATGCAGCAGCATACGGAGGCACAACCACGGCAACGATCACGGCGGACGATATAGTTGACCTTATGCATGAGGTTGATCCCGCATACCGGAATATGCCTAACGCCCGGTTCATGTTCCATGATTCGACCCTTAAGGCCATCAAGAAGCTTTCCCACAGTTCATCCGACGACAGGCCGCTGTGGCTTCCTTCCATCCGTGATAACGAACCGCCAACGCTGTACGGCAAACCTTACACCATCAATCAGGACATGCCAGTCCTGGGCAACGGTGCAAAGTGGATTCTGTTCGGCGACTTCTCTAAGTACATCATCCGTGTGGTTCGCGACATGAGGATAGTAAGGCTGAACGAACGCTATGGCGAACTCGATCAGGTGGCGATCGTCGTGTTCTTCCGCGTTGATGGAGACATCCTGAACGGCGGGACTAATCCTATCAAGTATCTGAGAGTTGACGCTACCTAAAAGATGGATCCGGTAATAGTCACGCCTCCCGCATCTGAGCCTGTGACCTTGAGTGAAGCCAAAGCACAACTTAGCGTCACATCAAGCGCACACGACACCCGGATTACTTCTCTGATAACGACGGCGCGCCGACAGGTTGAAAGATACCTTAAGCGCGCACTCATTACTCAGACATGGAAGGTGTATTACAACTGTTTCCATGCGGTGATGGAGCTACCATACCCTCCGTTGCAGTCGGTGACGCATGTGAAGTATTACGACGACTCAGGGACACTTCAAACGCTTTCCTCTGACTTGTATTGGGAAGACCTGGCAAGTGAGCCGGGGAAGATCGTTCGGAAGTACGATGCGGTGTACCCGGAATTACTGGCAGGTAGACCGAACGCGGTAGAGATACAGTACGTGGCTGGATACGGTGACGCTGATGATGTGCCGGAAGAGATACGGCACGCGATACTGATGCTTGTCACCGACTACTTCGACAACAGGGGCGAGGTGGTAGTCGGAAGCATGGCGCAACGAATCCCAGGATTCATCAAAGACTTAGTCCACGATTACCGGATGTACGACTTTGCGCATTAGGATTTTAATACCGCTTTGGAAGCGGCCTGAAGTAACAAGGTACTGCTTTGACCGGATGGTCGTAAGCAGGAAACACCAGATAGACGTTCTGTGTGTGATTAGTGAAGACGAGTATAGAGTCGTTTGCGCTGAATACGGGTTTGATTGGGTGATGACTGAGAACACGCCAGTAGGAAGGAAGATAAACTACGGGTTTAGTCAAAGCCTAAAGTACGATTACGATTACCTGATGGTGATGAACTCCGACAGCGTGATTGACTCAAAACTCATCGATCACTATTACCAGCCGTTCTTTGACACGCTGAATCCATTCTTCGGAATAAACAGGATCACCTATGTGAATTTCCTGACAAAGCAAGCGCGGGACTTCACTTATGAATTCTCAGTGCTCGGGGTCGGGAAGTGCATTCACAGGAGCGTGGTAGAGAAACTTCCAAAGCCATACCCGGAGCGTAACAGAGGACTCGATGACGGGATGATGGACACCCTCATTCATGCAGGGTACTGGCCCACGATAGTTCCCTACGAAGGGCAACTGGCCTGGGACTTCAAGAGCGAGGTAAACATACACCCATGGCGGGAATTTGAAAACAGAGGCAAAGAGGTATGCTACAGTCGCGCATAAGAGCAGGTGAGCTTGATCAGCAGATCAGTTTCATCGCGCCGGTGATTTCGGTCGGTGACGCGAACAGCGATTACATCTCAGGATGGAACCCTGTACCCCCAAGTGATTGGGCGAGGAAGGTAGACAAACCGGGAACTGAACTGGTAGTTGCCGATCGGATAACATACGTGCAGGACACCGTATGGACTATTCGGTACAGGAGCGACATAACGCCGCAGATGCGAATAGTCCACGACGGTAGAGTGTATGAGATAATCTCCATCCACCCGAACAACTCTTCGCGCGACCGCTGGCTGGACATAGTTACTCAACTACTCGACACGGAGACGACATGATTAGGATGACCGGCTTTGAGGAGATAGACAGGGTGATAAAGCAGCTACCTCACCAGCTCACGCACCCTATCCTTCAGCAGATACACGCCGAAGCCTTAAAGCCTTTTGTGACTGCTGCATACTTCGCCGCTCCGCTTGATTCAGGCAGGACGGCAAAGTCCATCGGAACGATAAAGCCGGCAAGAAAGAGGGTCGATGTGGTGGGTACGGTTATATCAGGGCCAAGACGCAGCCGAAGGTATAAGGGTCACTATGCACACTGGATTGAGTTTGGGACAAAAGAAAGAGAGTTAGATGGGAAGGGGAAATATCGGAAGGGAACTAAAAGGGGCGCTATGCCGCGCCAACCATTCGTGGAGCTT
>QGUY01000124.1 GCA_003242315.1 Bacteroidota bacterium | reverse complement strand
AAAGACATACACTGTGGTCCATAAAACTGTCGCCCTCCCTGCGGGGTTTATATATGGGTAAAGATACGGCGGGAATACTGGCCAAACTGATAAACCAGATTAAGAAATATGATTAACGTCAGGTCCATTTCTTAATCTTGTTCAACGAATTCGGCCTTTTCGCTGTTTTACCTTTGTAGTGTAATCAAAAACAAGGAAAACCATGGCAGAAAAAACAGCAGTAAAGACCAAATGGAGCCTTGATCCTGCACACAGTGAGATCGGCTTCCGTGTAAAACACATGATGATCACTTCAGTATCGGGTACGTTCGACAAGTTCGACGCTGTCGTCGAGACGGAAGACGAAGATTTCACAACGGCAACGATCGAGTTTACAGCCGACGTGGATTCCATTACGACGCACAATGCCGACAGGGACAAGCACCTGAAGTCGGATGATTTTTTTGCCGCGGATAAATATCCCCAGATCAAATTCAAATCGACCCGTATTGAAAAGAAAGACGACCAAAACTTCATATTGCACGGAGACCTGACCATCAGGGACGTGACCAAACCCATTGTCCTGGACGTAGAATTGGGTGGTGTCGGTAAGGACCCCTGGGGCAACCAAAAGGCGGGATTCTCCATAACAGGAAAGATCAAGCGAACCGACTATAAACTGAACTGGAACGCCGCCCTCGAAACTGGTGGCGTGTTGGTTGGCGAGGAAGTTAAAATCAATGCAGAGGTCCAGTTAGTTAAGCAGGCCTGACATATAATTGCGGCTGTGGATCGTGTCGCTCCGCTTTTTCAGCGAGGGCGATGCGATCCGGGTCGTTCGCAAGGGGGTTGATATAACCTAACAATTAAAGATATGAGCTTATTGGAAAACAAAACTGCCATTGTCACGGGCGCGGGCTCGGGCATCGGCAGGGCAATCGCCGTTCTTTTTGCAAAGGAAGGCGCACAGGTGGTGGTTTCTGACGTCGACGAAAAAGGCGGAAACGAAACGGTCGACGAGATTACCAAAGCCGGTGGAAAAGCGTTCTTCTTTAAGGCCGACACGTCCAGCCCGGAAGACAATCGCAAGCTGGTCGACGAAGCCGTTAAGAAATATGGCGCTCTGCATTTCGCTGTCAACAATGCCGGTATTGGCGGACCCCTTGCAGACACGGGAGATTATCCCATCGATGGTTGGGACAAAGTGATCTCAATCAACTTGTCGGGTGTCTTCTACGGCATGCGTTACCAGATACCGGCTATACTTAATGCTGGCGGAGGTAGTATCATTAACATGGCGTCTATTCTGGGTCAGGTAGCCACACCGATGTCGCCCGCCTATGTGGCGGCCAAACACGGTGTTGTTGGTCTCACAAAAGCAGCAGCACTGTCGTATGCAAGCCGCAACGTACGCATTAACGCGATTGGCCCCGCCTACATTCGAACGCCTCTGATTGAAAAGAGTCTGGATGAAGCAACGATTAATGCTCTCATCGGATTGCACCCGATCGGCCGACTGGGTGAGCCCAATGAAGTTGCCGAACTAGCGCTGTGGCTAATCTCGGATAAGGCGTCGTTTGTGACGGGTGCGTACTATGCGGTAGACGGCGGCTACCTTGCGCAGTAATCCTATGTGCCTTATGTGGTTCAAAAACCGGCAAGAGTCGTTTTGAACCACATAGGGGTACACATAGGGCACATAGGTTGAGTTTGATTTTAGTAACTTATGTTTGAATGGCATCGCCGGACCAGGAAATAAGAAAACCTGCCGGTCCTAACGGCAGACCGCCTTCGGGTGGCCAGGGAGGATGGAAACTTCCTCCTTTAAAGATCTGGTTTTGGCTGTTGGGTATTCTCCTCGTCAATTATTTCCTCGGCCGAAGTCTGTATCCTGATCCCGAACAGCCTGCCGTTGTGTCGTACAACCTCTTCAAACAAGAGGTCGCAAGAGGAAACGTAAGAGAAATCTATAGCAGAGGCACGGCAATAACCGGAACATTCGAGTCGCCCGTGCTTGTACCGCCTGTCAGCGAAGTCCCCGAGAACGACAGTATTGAAGTAGCACGCAAGGAAGCCGACAAGTTCGTTACCGAATTGCCGCAATTCATTGACCCGGGTCTTGAGAAATTCCTCATGGACAACGAGGTTATCATCCGTGCGCAACCTCTGGAAGAAGAGGTAAACCCGTTCATCGCATTCCTCGTTCGTTTTGGCCCCGCCATACTCATCATACTTTTTTATGTGTGGATATTCCGCACCGCCAGAAAAGGTGGTCTCGGTATGGGCGGCATGATGGGGCTCGGCAGTAGTCGCGCGAAACGCTTCGACAAAGAAACGGCCACGAAAGTCACCTTCGACGATGTGGCTGGTATCGACGAGGCAGAAAATGAACTGGTCGAGATCGTGGATTTTCTTAAGAATCCCCAGAAGTATACACGTCTCGGAGGCACAGCCCCGAAAGGAGTGCTCCTTGTCGGAGCCCCTGGAACGGGTAAAACCCTTCTCGCGCGTGCCGTCGCAGGTGAAGCTGGCGTGCCGTTCTTTTCCATGAGCGCGTCGGAGTTTATCGAGATGATTGTGGGGGTTGGCGCTGCAAGGGTACGCGATCTTTTCAAGCAAGCGCGTGAACACGCGCCGGCGATTATTTTCATCGACGAACTCGACGCTATCGGTCGCGCGCGTGGAACGATGGCAATCGGTGGATCTGGCGAACAGGAACAAACCCTCAATCAGATCCTCACTGAGATGGATGGCTTTTCGAGTCGCGAAGGTGTCATTGTATTGGCCGCGACCAATCAACCCGATGTACTCGACAAAGCATTGCTCCGACCCGGACGCTTTGACCGTCGCGTGGTGGTCAATCTCCCCGACAAGGTCGGTCGCGAAGCGATACTGAAAGTACATACCCGAAAGGTTCCGCTTGCACCCGACGTCGATCTCATGGAAGTCGCTTCGTCGACACCTGGGTTATCGGGTGCCGATCTCAGAAATCTTGTGAACGAGGCAGCGTTGTTGGCCGCGCGTCGAGATCAGGATCAGGTACATCAGCGCGACTTTATGGACGCGCTGGAAAAAATTATTCTTGGACCAGAGCGACCGCTGTTGTTAAGTCCCGAAGACCGCGAACGTATTGCTTACCACGAAGGCGGACATACTATACTGGGACTAGTTGTTCCCGGCGCAGACCCCGTGAACCGGGTAAGCATTGTGCCTCGCGGTATGGCGCTTGGGGTAACCTATCAGCGTCCCGACAGCGACCGTTACAACTACACCGAAGAATACCTTCGCGCGCGAATCATTGGCATCCTTGGTGGTCGCTCCGCTGAAGAAGTTGTTTACGGTACGCGAACGACAGGTGCTGAAAACGACATCGTGCAGGCGACAGAAATCGCAAGAGGCATGGTGACACGCTGGGGTATGAGCGACAAACTCGGAATGATCGAACTGGCCCCAAAAATCAATCCCTATCTCGGCACCGCCATAGGTCAGGCAAAGCCGTTCAGCGAATACACCGCACGCACCGTCGACGAAGAAATCCACCGCATCATCAACGAATGCCACGACGAGGCGCGTAGACTCCTTCAAGTCTACCGCAAAGAACTCGATGCCCTCGCCGCGGCACTGCTAACCAAAGAAACCCTCGACGAACAAGAAATCCTCGAAGTCACAGGTTTACCCGCACCGCGTCCGTTGGAGATGAAAAAGCTTCCCGTCAGTTGACGGTTGGCAATCACCATTTTCATAGAGATCGTACTGGAATTTTTCCTATCTATGTGAACTCTATGTGCCCTATGTCCTATGTGGTTCAAGCCCTATGACTTCCTACACCCAAATCTTCGAGAACAACAAACGCTGGATCGAACAAAAGAAAGGCACAAACGCCGATTTCTTTGAACACCTCGCGAAGGATCAGAATCCCGACTACCTGTACATTGGCTGTAGTGACAGTCGCGTGTCAGCAGAAGAGATGATGGGACTTGGCCCTGGCGAAGTTTTCGTGCATCGCAACATCGCTAATCTTGTGACGACGATCGACCTCAACGTGCAATCGGTCATCAACTATGCCATCCGTCAACTCAAGGTAAAGCATGTCATTGTGTGCGGTCATTACAATTGCGGCGGGGTTAAGGCAGCCATGATTCCAAGAGATATGGGACTGTTAAATCCATGGCTGCGAAACATTCGCGACATCTATCGGTTTCATCAGGAAGAACTTGATGCTATCAGTGACGAAAGTGCACGGTATGATCGACTGGTGGAGTTAAATGTACAGGAGCAATGCATCAATGTGATCAAGACAGCGGCGTTGCAACTCAGTTTTCAGGAACATGGATATCCCATCGTTCACGGCTGGGTATTCGACATCAGAACAGGACGTATCATCGACCTTAATATCGACTTTGAAGGCATTTTGGAGAAAATCCGCCATATATACGACCTGACAAAGAAATAGAAGCGTCTGCTCCCATATGAAACGCTGAGGGTGACGAGGTTTACGCTGGGTGGACAAAGAGACGGTATTCCTCACGATCTGGTTTTTGGAGTCAATGCCGAGGGAAGGAGGAGGGAAGGGACCCCGGCTGACAGCTGTTGGTTCTTCAAGGTAGCGGACGGGAAGATCAAACTTTATTCTTTGATACCGTCAGACGACAAGCGATTCATCCGCGCCTGTCAGGTTGGCGACGGCCCAATCGTTCCGCTTACGAGGAACAATTTGATGCCCGCGATGAGGAGCGACCCGCAGTGGGTAAAAATGCTCAATCGCGGTGAACTTATCCGGGCCGTTCTGGATTATAACAAAAAGTCGGGGTGGACCCAAAGCATTTCCTTATATTTGCGCCATGCGGGCCAAAAAAGCATATGTTCTCCTTCTCGTGGCATATGGCCTGGCGCTGCTGCATTCAACCATTCCACATCAGCACTCGTCGAGGGGCACCACTAATATCAAATTCGAGGTTCGTACTGCTGCTGATAATTCCTTATTAGGGTTGCTCCAGGCAGCTTTCGCTACGGACCTTGGATGCGGTCATCTTGAGTCCTTTACCAAGGGCGACCCGGGAGTTGACGTTGATCACGGCGTTTGGGATGCGCCCGCTGTGTACCTGGCATCGGTGTACGTCACGGAGTTGCCGCTCGTCAACCCCCGTAACTCCCGCAGCCCCTTTGTAGACAAACTACATGCCCGCACCTTGCTGCTGTCGTCGCGACAGTTCCGGGCGCCACCCTTCGTTGCCTGATCTCTTTCTCTCCAGTGCGGCATCCTCCGCGCCCTGATCAAAACTCCACATTCTCTATACTCTTTTTATGTTCGAGAAGATCATACATTTCTCCGTGCGCAACAAGTTCATTGTTGCACTACTGGTACTCTCCATTATCGGTGGTGGCTTCTACGCTTTCGAGAACATACCAGTAGATGCGGTGCCCGATATCACGAATAATCAGGTGCAGGTGGTAACCAATTCGCCAACACTCTCAGCAGAGGAAGTTGAGCGTTTGATAACATACCCTGTTGAGGTATCGATGGCGAACCTGCCTGGTGTTGTTGAGCTTCGTTCTATCTCACGATATGGTCTTTCCGTAGTAACGGTTGTCTTCGAGGATGATGTATCCATCACAGATGCCCGGCAGTTCGTGAGCGAGCAGATCGCAGTGGCCGAGGCGGAGATTCCGGCCGGACTCGGAAAGCCCGAATTAATGCCAATTACTACTGGCTTGGGTGAAATCTACCAGTACGTGCTTGAAGTCGAAGCGGGTTACGAGGACCAATACGATGTGATGGAACTTCGAACGATCCAGGATTGGATTGTCAAGCGCCAGCTCGCCGGCATTCCCGGTGTGGTGGAAGTGAGTAGCTTTGGCGGCTTTGTGAAACAATACCAGGTGTCAGCCGATCCCGGCACGCTTCGGGCATTTGACCTGACGATGCAGGATCTCATCCAGGCGGTGGAGAGTAACAATCAGAGCACGGGTGGAAGTTACCTGCAGCGCGGCGCTAATGCGTACTACATCAGAACAGATGGAGTACTGAAATCAGCCAGCGATATTGAAAACGTTGTGGTCGATAGCCGCAATGGCACTCCCGTACTTTTAAAACAAGTAGCCTCCGTGCAGGAAGCATACCCTCCACGGTTAGGCGCCATGACCCGCAACGGAAATGGAGAAGCTGTTGGTGGAATTACGCTCATGCTACGCAACGCGAACGCGTCGTCCACTTTGAAAAACATTCATCAGCGTGTAGCGGAAATTCAATCATCGTTGCCGGAAGGCGTGCATATACGACCCTATCTGGACCGGTCTGAGCTGGTAGGCCGAACTACAGGGACAATAAAGACAAACCTCATCGAGGGTGGACTCATCGTCATTCTCGTGCTAGTGTTGTTGCTGGGAAATCTTAGGGCGGGACTCATCGTTGCCTCAGTAATTCCGCTGTCGCTGATGTTCGCGTTCATCATGATGTACATGTTCGGCGTGTCGGCCAATCTCATGTCGCTGGGCGCGATTGACTTCGGGATTGTGGTGGACGGCGCTGTAATTATTGTCGAAGGAATACTGCATGCACTGTTTGCTTACCACGTCGGCAAGTCGTTGACCCGGGAGGAAATGGATGGCGTTGTGGCGAAGTCTGCGTCGTCCATATACCGGACAGCAGCGTTTGGCGTGTTAATCATCATTGTTGTGTTCATTCCGATCATGACGCTCACCGGGATTGAAGGGAAAATGTTCAGACCGATGGCTCAAACGGTGAGCTTTGCCGTTCTCGGTGCATTGCTTCTTTCGCTTACCTATGTTCCGATGATGTCTTCGCTCATGCTCAAGCGGAACATCATACTCAAGCCAACGCTTTCAGACCGCATTATGGCGGTCCTGCAGCGCGGCTACAGGGCGGTACTTGGCAAAGCGTTGGACCGTCCTGCGGTTACGATCTCAATAGCGTTGAGTTTGTTTATTGCTGCGATCGTGATTTTCAGTCGCCTGGGTGGTGTATTCATTCCGCAGCTTGAGGAGGGCGACCTCGCCATGCAGATGACCCTGCCTGCCGGATCTTCGCTGGATGAAAGTATCAGGAACAGTACCCTCGCGGAGCAAATCCTGCTGGAGCAATTCCCTGAGGTAAAGCAAGTCGTCTCCAAGATCGGAACTGCCGAAGTACCAACTGACCCGATGTCTGTTGAGCAGGCAGACATCATGATCGTATTAAAGGATAAATCCGAGTGGATCTCGGCCGAGACAAGGGAAGAACTCATCGCCAAAATGGAATCAGCTCTTTCCGTGCTTATTGGTCCGTCGTTTGATTTCACCCAACCCATTCAGCTGCGCTTCAACGAGCTCATGACAGGAGCGAAGACTGACGTTGCCATCAAGCTTTTTGGCGACGACATGGATCTGATGCACGAAAAGGTCGTAGAGGCTGCGTCCCTGATTTCGCAGGTGCGCGGCGTGGCAGACATTCAAATAGAGCAAACTGAGGGGCTGCCGCAGTGGCTCATTCAATACGACCGTGAAAAGATCGCACAGCATGGCACTTCTGTAGAAGATGTAAACACGGTCATTCGCGCGGCATTTGCGGGCGAACCTGTGGGTGTCGTGTTTGAGGGTGAGAGAAAATTTGATTTGGTAGTACGGCTTGATGCATCGCATCGCGAAGCGTTTGATCTCAGTAGGCTCACAGTGAGAAACGCAGCAGGATATCCAGTACCGGTGAGTGAGTTGGCCTATGTTAAGGAAACTGTTGGTCCGGCACAGATCTCGCGCGACAACGCGCAGCGACGGATAACCCTTGGCATTAACGTTCGCAATCGCGATGTGGAAAGTCTCGTAAACGAAATCCGTTCCACGTTGGATCAGAAGTTATCGCTTCCGCCGGGATATTATTTCAAATACAGCGGCGACTTCGAGAACCTGCAACAAGCGAAGAAGCGACTCCAGGTAGCGGTGCCCATAGCGCTGACATTGATCATTGTGCTGCTATATTTTGCCTTCGGGTCGTTTAGGTACGCACTGCTGATTTTCCTGGCAGTCCCGCTGTCTTCCATCGGAGGAATTCTTGCGCTATGGATTCGCGGTTTACCCTTCAGCATCTCCGCGGGCGTGGGTTTCATTGCACTGTTTGGCGTCGCCGTGCTGAATGGCATCGTGTTGATCAGTTATTTCAATGAGTTGAAAAGTTCTGGAAAAATGGATTTGACCAATCTCGTCATCCAAGGAGGTATGGTGCGCTTACGCCCTGTTGTGATGACAGCTACCGTTGCTGCACTTGGCTTCATGCCGATGGCATTGTCGCAAAGTGCTGGCGCTGAGGTTCAGCGGCCGTTGGCAACTGTGGTTATCGGAGGGCTTGTGAGTGCTACCCTGCTGACGCTGGTCGTGTTGCCAGTGTTGTACCGTGCGATGGAGTCGTATGCGTTGAAGAGGATGAAGCTTCGCACGGCAACACTGGTAACAACCGGCGTGCTTGCCTTGACGCTCGTTCCCGCCCGGGGTCAGGATACCCTTCGATTGGGAGAGCAACAGGCCATTGATCTCGCCTTAAGCAGACATCCGCAAGCTGAGATGGCGCGACTCGAAGTGGAAAGCCGTGAGCAACAACAGAAGGGTGCCTTTGATATTCCTGCTACGGAGATCGGTCTGGAGTATGGGCAAATTAACAGCCCCGCTCGCGACGCCTTCTGGCAAGTGAATCAAAATCTTGGAAGCATTCCCGCCCATCTGCAGCGCGCGAAACTCAACAAGCAGCATGTTGCGTTGGCGCGGCAACAACAACGGCTGACGGAAAAGGATATCATATACCAGGTTCGTCTTGCCTGGCAGCAATGGCTATACCTGCGCCAGGTTACACGGGAACTCAATCAGCAGCTCGCGTTCTACGAAGATTTTGAAAGGAGAACGTCACTTCAATTCAGCGTCGGCGAGAGCAGTCTTTTGGAAAAGACGCTCGCGGAAAGCCACCTGCACGAGTTGAGAAATGAACTCGTCTTGCGTACGGAGGATTTACGCCAGGCAACTCACGACCTTCAGCATTTGTTGTTTGTCGACCAACCGCTGACACCCGATATTGATACGTTGCTGGCATTGCCTGCACCAAGATTTGATACTAACGTACAACACCCTTTGGTATCGGTACTCGAGAAGGAAGCAGAAGTGCGATCCCGGGAAGCAGCTGTTAACAAGGCATCTTTGTTTCCACAGGTTAGTGTTGGCTATTTCAGACAGGACATTACTGATCCCGACCGGCGCTTTACCGGTTTGGAAGGATGGAACGTAGGGTTGGCGGTACCGCTGTGGTTCTTTCCTTCTCAGGCAGCAGTACAACGTGGGATCATAGAGACGAGGAAAGCGAATGAGGCGCTAGTGCTTGGGCAACGACAACTGGAAAATAACAGGGCAAACGCGCTTTCGGATCTGGAGAAGTATTCGCACCTGGTAGATTACTACCGTACTACGGGACTGGGTCAGGCGGCATTGTTGCAGCAGACAGCCAGCCTGCAGCTTGAAGCGGGAGAAATCGATCCGTTTCAGTATCTCCAGAGCGCACATCAGGCACGGCAGATTCGCATTAGGTATCTGGAGTCTGTATTGAACTACAATCGAACGGTTATCAGGATTGACTATTTAACAGAATAAGAATATGAACATGCACGGACTGTATGGTGTGGCGATCATGTTGATGATTGCCGGTTGCGCTGGCGGTGATGACAACACGGCGTCGGAGGGCGCTAAGGAGGAGAAAGCATTGGAACTCCTTCCGCAGCAGGTTGCCATGGCAGGGGTAAAAACGGGACACATTGAATATCGGATGATTTCCGGTGTGATTAACGCTACCGGTGAGATCGATGTTCCCCCTGAGGCGAAAGCGGCTGTTACGGCTCCGTCGGGTGGCTATATCGTTGAAAGCATGTTGTTGCCCGGAATGTATGTAAAGAAAGGTCAGCGACTGGCGAAGCTGACGAATCCAGAATACATTACACTGCAACAGGAGTACCTGGAGACAGCCAGCGAGTTGCAGTTTGCCGAGCAGGAGTACGTTCGTCAGCAAACGCTGGGAGAGCAAAATGCGACAGCTATAAAAAAGCTGCAGCAGAGTGAGTCGACCTTCAATACCTTGAAGGGACGGATTGCAGGTTTGAAAGCCCGTCTCGAGATGATCGGTGTTGATATTGCAGCACTAAATGCAGGCAATATTCAACCTTCCATCAGCATTAAGTCACCGATCAGTGGATATATTGCCAGCGCGAACTTTGCGCAGGGATCTTATGTGGAGGCGAAAGAAGTTGTTTTCGAGATTGTTAATACCGATGACATGCATGTTGAACTGAACGTTTTCGAGCAGGACATTGCGAAGGTGTTGAAAGGACAAAAGATGCGGATCCGTGCAATCGGTTCCGATGCTACCTACAGCGGAACGGTTTTGTTGATCAGTCCCCAACGCAATGCGGATCAGCGCACGTTCTCCGTTCATGGTCACATTGATGAGCCGGGGAAGGAGCTTCGTACGGGTATGTTTGTGGAGGCAGGTATTTTTGTAAATTCGGATACCGTTCCGGCGTTGCCCGAAGAAGCCATTGTGTATCAGGATACTAAACCATGTGTATTGGTAGGCGAGGGGAATCGGTTTGAATTGCGCGAGGTAAGCACGGGAGCCAGGCTCGACGGTTGGATAGAGATAATGAATCCTGGTCCGCTGTTGCAGGAGAACATCGTAACTGAAGGCGCAGCGCGGGTGTTGGCGGCGATGAAGAAAGGGTGAGGGTTTTTACCTCACTAACGTGTCTTATCGGGTATCCGGATTCTGGCAATTATACCGCCCCTATGCGTTCTTTTTATAGATGGATCAAGATAAAAACAATAGAGGAGGAGTCTCTCTTAACCAAATGTTTATAAGAAAAAGTCTAAACAATTTTTCGGTATAGCTTTCGGTGGGATGCGTTCCAAGGGTTAGGAGAAAATTTTGACAGAATGCCTAAAAAGTTGTATCTAGACTTATTGTTCACCCGATGAGATTAGTATCCTTCCTATTGTTCATCTGCCTGGTAATGGCCGGGTGTAATTCAAAAAGGGGAGATGAGGCGTCTTCATTTTCCAGCTCGAAGCCTGTGTTTGAAATCAATGGATTTACCTTTGCGATCGAGATTCCGGACAATTGGAGTACTATTGAGGATGCAGACTCTCTTAATGCTGTAGCCTTCAGGGAACAATGCCCGGATGACAAGACGTTCTGTGCCAACCTAGTCGTCAGGACGATGCCAACGATAGCCTGCTTCACCTGGAAG
>QGUY01000123.1 GCA_003242315.1 Bacteroidota bacterium | reverse complement strand
ACATTCGAAAGTCCGCTGTCAAACGCGGTGCCTTGCCTGGCACTGGGTCGGTAATTGACGCAGTAGTCGTTGGCGCAGAGATAGGAGCCACCGCGGGTCACGTACTTGACTGTATAGGGTTCGTTAGGGTCGTAAGGCTGGTCCGGGCCTTTCGGATTGACGGCAAGGCCTTTCCGGGCAAGTTCGTTGTAGTAGTTAATGTTGAAGTAGTCGCTCGTCCATTCCCATACATTGCCGATGATGTCATACAGGCCGTAGTCGTTAGGAGGGAAGCTGCGCACCGGTGCAGTGCCTTTGAAACCATCTTCAGCAGTGTTGGTTACGGGGAAGCCTCCCTGAAATGTGTTTGCCATATACTGACCGGCGGGCATAAAGTCTGGTCCCCACGCGTACGGTTGATCTTCATGTCCTCCTCGTGCGGCGAATTCCCATTCGGCTTCTGTGGGCAGTCGTTTCCCAGCCCATTCACAGTAGGCGAGGGCATCTTCATATGCAATGTGTACAACCGGATGATCCCATCGGCCTTCGAGGTCACTGTCGGGACCCTCAGGATGTTGCCAGTTCGCGCCCGGTGTCCATTTCCACCATTGTGAGTAATCGTCAAGCGACACGGCGTATTTGGGTGGTGTAAAGACAAGCGATCCCGCTACCAACAAGCTGTCATGAGGTTTGGGCGTTCCGGGAGGAAGTTGCTTCCTGAGTTCCTCCCATTCCGGCTTGCGTTCGGCGACGGTCACGTATCCGGTGGCATCGGTAAACGCTTTGAACTGACGGTTGGTTACTTCGGTTTCGTCCATCCAAAACCCGTCAACGCGAACGAGGTGTGCGGGACGTTCGTGCTCGTAGGCACGCGGGTCGTTGCTACCCATTGTGAACTGTCCCCCGGGAATCCATACCATGCCTTCCGGCGCTTCACCCGGAGGTGGTTCAGGAGTATGGCGATCCTGATCTGACGCGGTAGTTTGTACACTCTTCTTGTCGCCACAGGCGATAACTATTGCGGCGAGGGCTATGGTTATTAACAGTTTGTTCGTCGCGTCTCTACTACATCCCTTCATTTTTCTATTTCGTTAAATAATTCTTCTACACCTTCTGCGATGTTTTTCCTTACCGCGGCATCTTTCTCGACGATGACAGCGGACGCAATTCCTTCGCAAACCAGTCTGTTGGTCTTGCGGTCGACAAAATGCACGGTGACGGTTCCTTGCTTATAGCGATTAACGACAATCTCTTCGCTTTCCCAGTGGTAGTTTCGTTGTCCGATATAAATTGGTGCATCCCTGATCGTTGTCTCGCGCGTTTGCTCTTTTTCTTCCACGACAATACCGATGTTCAACAGCAGATCAGGTGAGGTATCCGATTGCTGCAAACCTCGTTGCGAAAGATGCCGGGCAATCTCCGTTTTTATCAACTCGATTCGGTCCGTGTACATCGGACTCAACTCCCCGCTTGCATCAACCTTGAAGAAGTCGAATGTCTTGTAATTCGACAAGCTGAATCCGTCCGCCTTGTGCACATTGAGGATGCGCACCGGCGAGCAGGCGAAGAATATCGTCAACGCAACAATTATGCTCAGGCGCATAGGGTCAAAGGTCGTGGTCACACTCAGAATAACCGGTTGGTCGGGTAATAGGTAACCGAGGGGTGGCAGGTTGATTCCGCAATTTACTGATCCTGTCGGAAAAATTGATTTGATCCACAATTATTGAAAAAATCACCAGTATCTAGTTTTGTGCCCATCTCATCCGGATGAGCATTTCGCAAACGAATTTTGGTCAAATTTTCGGGCCTCCTGCAACTATCGGCCATACCATTGATTGGTGATTAGTGATTAGTGATTTTTGATTTGGCTGCGACAGAATACAGTGCGGGGGTTCTTCTTTCCAAAGCAATCAAATCTCAAATCACTAATCACTAGTCACAAATCACAGCTCGCTTACTCCACCACGATCTCATCCACCAACATATACGCCGGCCGACCTGCACCCGGATGCCATTCCGGAGTGTTTCCAATGGTATGCGCGATCACGCGAACGTAGCGTGCATCCTGTGGTCCGAACCTTGCGACGAAGTCGCGTTGATAACCATCGTATTGATCGATGGGCAATGTGTTCTCGATTTCAGCGACGGTGGTAAACTTCTTCCCATCCGTCGAGATCTGGTATTCCACTTTTCTTGGAAAGAGGCGTAGCCACATTGCATATTGAAAGTAGGCCGACTCGATGTGTCGTACTTTCTTCACCTCACCCAGATCAACCACGACGTCGAGATTCACACCGGGAAACGCAAGCCAGTTGTAGGCGTAGTCGTGACCCCCGCGCTTCCCGTCGGTGAGCATAGTCGTTGCGCCGAGGGGTAGTTTCGTGGTGTCGGGACTGTTAAACGTCACC
Organism: Bacteroidota bacterium; assembly: GCA_003242315.1. GTDB lineage: Bacteria > Bacteroidota > Bacteroidia > Cytophagales > Cyclobacteriaceae > ZC4RG29. The sequence continues at coordinate 8,858 of QGUY01000123.1, read as the reverse complement.
TTCTTCCCATAGGCGAGGTGTTCTTTCATTCCCAAACTATATAACCTGTACGTGGATGCGCGCCAGGCTTCCGGCGAGGTGCTCCACTCTTTCAGTTGCGTGACGCCATGCCGTATGCAGAGGTCAACGAAAGGATCAATCCGCCTGCGGATATCCTCATTAATAACCCACTGATCATCCTGACGAACGAATAAGCCGTTGTCGCCCGCCCACGTTTCTTTTGCTTGTTCAACTATGGCATATTCCAGCGGCAGCCGTGCGATCTTCACGCGCTCCAGGTAGTGTGGTGCGTCTGCAACCGCAGCCTGGGCCTTATCGAAGAGCGCTTCATATTCCTTAATGAGTTCCGGTGTGAGGTAGCTGTCGCGTGCAGTGAGTGGGCTTCCGAAAATGCGCAACGGCTTTCCGGACGCCAGCAGCGCTTCGGTCATCTTATCGATGTACTTCCGGATGAATGGCCCTGCCGGTCCGTAATATCCCGAGAGAAAGTCATCCATAAGGGCGTCGACATCCTCATCGGGATTCCAGAGCAGCTTTGAGATAAGATAGGCGCGCAGTTCCGCGAATTCTCCACCGACCTCGCGGTTGCCCTGCTCGAACATCGCGGTAACGCCGTGGTCAACAAAGAACTTGATGTTCGGTTGAAGTACGTGAAAGTTAGGGAAGGGACTTACCAGGTGATTGAACTGGATCACGTAGTCCCACACAATAATGTCCTTTGCAATCTTGCCCCAGTCTTCCACATCGCGTCTGAAGTCAGCGCTGGCGGAGTCGGTTGCAATAGGTTTATCGCGACCGACCTCAATACTACACAGCATGATGTTTACATTGTCCCTGGGCTTGATGTTTGCCGGTGCCTTGCGAGAGTATTCGTAGGCAAGCGTCGATATGATCTTGTCCGGGAATTGGTCGGCCACCTGGTTTACGAAGTTGATGATGGAACCCGAGGGGGACCCTTCGCGTTCATTGATGGCGGTACACGCTTCGCAGGTACAGTATTGCCTGTTATCGTTTTGGCTTACCGACCAGTAGGTGGCTTCAGGATTGCGGGCCATGAAGCGACGCAGATTGCGAACGGTGATATCGAGTACATCCGGATTGGTAAGGCACAGTTGTGTTGGAATTCGTTTGCCATCGACGAGGGCGTAATACTCCGGATGATCTTTAGCATATACGTCGGGAGGGACGAGTGCAGCAAAGGTGTGAACCCACATACCCCAGTCGGGACGTTCACCGGTTTCGTCGTGGTCGAGTTTGTGCCAGTCGACATACTCTTTGTCCCACGCGACCCGATAATGTGTCGTTCGAAATTTGATGGCCGGAACTTGTTTGTCGTCTATCTCGGGCAGCTCGATTCGCGTGCGTTCCGGGATGATCTTGACAGAGGGACTGTACATGCGACATCCCAGGTATTTCTCCAGGAAGGTATAGACACCATAAAGCGTCCCTTTTCCGGGGCCGCTTGCAATGAGTAGCCGGAGACTGTCGGTGCGGATGATAAATCCATCGTCACCGAGCGCGTTGAAGTCGATCGATGGCCGGAGTTCATCGAGGCGCTCGTTCTGACCGAGTACGATTTCATAGCGGCTACGTCCTTCCTGAACGCCCACGATGGGGAAGGCGGTACCGGAGATCTGGAGCAGGTAGCGACGCAGGACCTCTGCAGCTTGTTTTTCATGCTCGGATGGCGAAGAGGGCAAAACGATGCGGTACCGGGTAGCACCTTCGTCGGCCAGAACGATCCGTTCCGGAGGTTGCGTCTGCCTCTGTTTTTTGCGCTGGGCATACCCGTTGTCAATGGTCAGGGTCAGGATAAGGAGAAGGACGGCGACACTTCGGATTCCCTCCTTCATCATTCTCCAGGCGATGCTCATGGTGATCTGCAGGTTTGGGTTGGACCGGTAAAGTACGCTAAAATGACTTGTATGTCACTAAATGATAAATGAACGGCACGGATTAGGCATAGTATCAACTATGACATTTGTGTGTGTTTTGGATGTGTGTCAAATTATTACCTTGTATTCGTCAGGAAGGCTATGAAAGGCGCGCAAATGTTTAAGTCGATGCCGCGCCGGGTACTCTACGCGGTTGGGTTGCGTTTGATTTTCCCCCTGCTGGGTAGTTTAGTTCCCATTTTCGGGTTTGCACAGAACGGTGTTGATACGCTGATTTCCGACAAAAACCTTGCGGGCAGGGTTTTACGTGCGGGATTGTCTTCGCTAACCGTTTCCGGAGATACGATCGTTAACGAGTCGGCCATTGACCAGAGCAGGCCCTACGAGGGCAGGATAATCCGTAACATCTACTTCCAGCACGACGACTTTAAACAATCTTATTATGATACCAGCAAGCAGGTATTGAAACTGGTGGCTAACGTTGCCGATGCGCTGCACGGCACGACGCGTACGAGTGTAATCAGGAATCACCTCCTTATTCGCTCGGGCATGGAGGTCAACCCATACCTCATAGCTGACAATGAACGATACCTTCGCGAGTTGGACTTCATCCTCGATAGCAGGATTTTTGTCCGCCCCGTCGAAGGACAAAAAGATTCGGTGGATGTGATCGTGGCTACACGCGATGTATTCAGTCTTGGTGGAGAAATCGGCGGTAGCTTTCCTACGGCCCCGGAAATATCGATCTATGACGCTAACTTCCTTGGAAGGGGTCAGCGGCTAGAGTTTTTGACACTTCTCGACCGGGATCGGGACCCGCGTTTTGGATATGCGTTCATCTATCGCAAGAGCAGCGTGTTCGGCTCCCTTGCTGACGCTGAAGTCGGTTACTCACAGCTGAATACCGGACCCAGTAACGGTGACGAGACGGAATTCTCCTATTACCTCCGCGTTACACGGCCATTGGTTTCACCGTACATGCACTTTGCCGGCGCTCTTGAATTGAGTCGCAATTGGTCGGCAAACGTGTATAACAAACCCGACTCTCTGTTTCTCGACTATTCGTATGACTTGTTTGACGTATGGGGCGGCTACAACTTTAGCATAAAAGGCGATCCGTCGGACAGGTCGCGGGATTTCATTGCTTTGCGCTATTTCCACGGTGCCTACAGTGACCGGCCTTCGCAGCAGGAATACAGGGTTCTTTCCACTTACAACAATACCTCAGGTGTGCTTGCCGAGTACACGTTTTACAAGCAGAACTATTATCGTACCCGCTATTTGTTTGGATTTGGCAGAACTGAAGACGTACCATACGGAACGACTGCGTCAGCAACACTTGGTTACGTACGCGAGGTTGGAGTGGAGCGACCTTATGCCGCATTGAAATGGTATCGCGCCGTGGCCTACAAGAAGGGAAACCTGCACAACTGGACGGCAGAGTTGGGCGGGTTCGTTGCAGGAGGGACGCTTGAGGATGCGGTGCTCAACACGTCGACGACCTACGTTACGCGCGCCGTAAGAGTGCGACGCGGAACGCTCCTTCGTGGATTGGCAAGCATCGGTTATTCAGCGATCTTTAATGAGCGTACGAGTCTTCCCCTGGAGATCACCGAACGTGAGATCATGGGCATTTCCGCCGACAGCCTCCTGGGTAACCGGAAGGCGTACTTCAGGGTGGAAGCAACCGTGTATACCCCGTGGAATTTTCTAGGCTTTCGTTTCGCGCCTTTTGCAGGCGCAAACATGGCGTGGTTGAATTGTACGGTTTGCGAGGGTCATAACCTGCTCGTACCCGGGGTGAACATCGGGTTCAGAGCACGAAACGAAAACCTGATTTTCGGTACCATGGAATTCCGGCTGAGTTACATTGCCGAGACCCGTATGACGCCCAGCCAGTTTTCGTTCGCCTTCAGGCAGCGACTGCGTGCTGACATGCTGCCCGGCTTTGTGCGGAAACCAGATATGGTGAGACCTGATGGTTAAGGGTCCGGAGTAATCCGATCAGCCAACAAAAGAGACCGGAGGGATTGGAGTCTTATTTCTTATTTCCCAATATTCCCCACCTCCGGCAACTGATTGTGGCCAAATTTTCGGTGACTGATCGAAGTCATCGAAAGATTGATACACCAGCGATAGTATGTGTCAACATCCGGAGGCTAAGCGAAGTCGAAGCCACGTTCGGAAGTTTCCCCGGACAACACTGAATTGCTAATCGCAAATTTTCAGGCAGCGTTGGCGCGTTCGCACTCTTTGAACCACGCGTACGCTTCTTCTTTGCTGGGGAAAGTGGCAAGATAAAGGTTCTGGTCCCTATATCGCTCCATCATTGTCTTCTTGAACTTCTCCATGGCGTATTTCGCAAATACATCGTTGCCGATGATCACGGCGTGGGTTTTTACGCCGGCTTTTACGAACAACATTTCATTCCATACTTTTTCCAGCCACCCTTGATCGTCGATGGAAACGACGCCAATCTTTTGTGTGTCGGCAAGCCAGTGTATGTTGCCGCCCTTCTTTTTCTTCATGTTGGTGTACTCGTTAAACACGCGGGTGAGTCCCTCGCGCAGTTGTTCGCTAGAGGGCTTTTTTATCCAGACGTGAAACATTACGTTGGCATCCTCATCGTAGTAGCATTCCAGGTGGGGCTCCTTAAAAATGGTTTCCATGGTGTGTGGTGCAGTTAGGTGAAAAAGTGATACTGAATCTACCTAAAACTCAGCACGTTTTGGGTTCGTTTTGTACCGCGATATTACAAGGGAAGGGAAATCGCGAATCGCGAACAAGAAAAAAGGACACCGCAACGCGATGTCCCTCTTGGTAAAGGTGGAGTTGGAACAATTAAATCGGACAGCAGGGGCCGTCGACAACGAACGAATAGCACGCCTGTCCCGCCTTGATCCACGCGGTCGTTTGAAAGACGTTGCCGTATTCCCTTTCGAGTTCGAACTTGATGATGTACGTGTCAGCTTCCGGCAGATCGTCAAACTTCACAAACCTGGATGTCACGGAAGAAACATCGCATCCCGTGTTTCCTTCAGAGCTCTCAAGTTTAGCTGGCTGACCATTGACAGTTGCCCATTCGATACTTTCAATGTTGAGCAGGTCGCTTCTGCTGCAGTTGTCGAGATCAAGGATGAAATGGCTGATGCCCTTCGCGCCTTCGCCTCTGCAGATTTCGTAGGTCCATACGGTTCCGTCCTTGGTGACCTTGATGGAATAGTTCGCGGTGCCAATGGAATTGTTGGACGATTCATTCGCTGCTTTTTCCTGCTTCTTGAGTTGCCCCGGAGGCGTCATGATCTTTGTTGTCCGTTCTTCGCGCTGAAATCGGAATGGGTTTCTAATTGAAACCAATTCCGGAAACGGGAATTATCCCTTCGACAAGCTCCCCTTCGACAAGCTCCCTTCGACAAGCTCAGGGACCGGTTACGGCGAAATGGAATATTCTCAATTTGGTGGAGTCCCTGCGCCGCTTGCGGCGCCCGTGCCCTCCCCACGGCAGCGGCGATTGGTACGATAAAAGGGACCTTGGCACCAATCTATCGGAACATACAAATGACAACCCTCTGTGTAACCCAGCGCCCTCCGTGCCTCTGTGGTGAAATACTTGACGGAGTCACTTAATCATTGCTGCCAGAAAAATCTGCAAGGCTTGATTCGTGAAATCGACTTGTACATCAATCGGATGTTTTTCGTGCGACGTCAGGCGGGCCGCGCGAAGCAATTCCTGACCGTGCGCGATGGCTACGAAAGCGAAGAGCTCAGAGATGCCATCCTGAGGCTGCGGTGTAGCGTAGCCTGTAATCCCGATGGCGTAATCGCTTAGGAACATGAAGTTGCTGCCACGGGCCATCTCAGCGGCGGTTTGTTCCGACACGCAGTCGCACGTTTGCGCGTGTATGGGTTCAACACGGAGGTGTCGCGTTTTTTGTCCCGCGTTGTAAGCGGTGATTCCGCCCTGAAAAAACTGCATCGCGTTGTCGCCGAATGAAAGTGCCGCCTGCAGGTGTCCTGACGTTACGCTTTCAGCGACGGAGATCGTTTTTCTATCGGCGATAAGGAGATCGCGGATGGCATTGATGGTGGGTTCGTCGTAGGGTATGACCATGCTGGTACCGTTGAAGGAGATCTTAGGTAGTGAAGGGAAGGGGGATTGCCGCATGGCGATCCCAAAGGGTGCAACGGCCTCTCACAAAATCCGTGGTTCGGCATTTTTTGTTAGCGGAGAGAGAGGGATTCGAACCCTCGGTCCGATTGCTCGGACAACGGTTTTCGAGACCGCCCCGTTCGACCGCTCCGGCATCTCTCCATAGACCGCTCCTCTTCAGTAGGATTGCGATCGTGCGTCGGTTAAAGGGCGGCGCAATTTAGCAAGGATTGTCGAAATTCCTCCAAATCCAGAAACAGATAGGGCACATAGACTGCCTACTGAAACTCAATAGTTCCAAAGCTTTCGTAATCATGAAAATTCTTCCTCGTCGGTTTCCACGACCACTGTGACCTACCCGTGTCGTAATCGATGCGGTAAAAGTTTGCGCGCCAGCGGTCGCCTTTTTTGGGTGGGCCGGGGATGATGGGCTTGAGGAGCGCGAAGGGGATGAACATCTCCGCTGTCCACGTTTTGTCGTCACCGATGTGCGTTGCGTGGCGGGTTAGGCGCTCACCTTCATAATGCCATGGCCGCCATCCGAAGAAGTTGCCATTGTAGTTCGGCACCATGATGGCCAACTCATAGTTCAGTGGTGATAGCTCGTATTCAAAATAGACCGGAACGGATTCATCCGTCCAGAAAAAGACTTCCACGACATCCTCTCTGTAGAGGTCGGCAAAATCTTCCTTAAGAGTTGCCGTGATCTTCTTGTCTTCACAACGGAACAGGCAATAAATCCCGGTATCGGAGTAAAGCACCTTTACTTCCGTTGTGTACTTCGCGCCTTCGGCGAGGCGCTGGGGTACGGGTACCCATGGTGTGGCGTTCCATTCGGCGCTGCTGCCGTCGCCTTTCAATTCAAAATCACGTGTGTGTATTACCCGCATGGGCTCCGACGCTGAGGCGGTGGGCTGGGATTGACCAGCAAGTGAAAACGATGTCATCAGAATTAGGGTATGTGCGATCCCGTGTGTGAAGGCATTTGCGGCCATATCGGGCTTCAAATTTAGATACCGGCGAGAATATGGCGATTTCTCCTCACGGGTCAAATACATTTCTCTAAATTAAATCCACCAAACGTAAACCTTCAGTAATGAGAAGATCTTTAAGCTTGTTTTTGTTCGTCGCCCTGCTGATGTGTGTGGGCAACGTGGCGGCGCAAACCACGCGTCCTTTACGCATCATCATGATCGGTGCGCATCCTGACGATTGCGATCAGGATGGTGGTGGAACTGCCATCCTGTTTTCCCGGATGGGCCACGCGGTAAAGTTTGTGTCTGTAACCAACGGTGATGCCGGGCATCAATCCCAGGGTGGCGGGGTACTCGCCAAACGTCGCATGGCCGAAGCAAAGGAAGCGGGGAAACGATTCGGCGTTGAATACGAGGTGCTTGATAACCACGACGGTGCGCTGCTTCCAACGTTAGACGTGCGGCTGCAGATCATTCGCAAGATTCGCGAATGGAATGCCGACGTGGTGATCGCCCCAAGGCCTAACGATTACCATCCGGATCACCGTTATACAGGAGTACTCGTGCAGGATGCGGCATACATGGTCGCCGTTCCCAACGTGGCGGCTGACACTCCACCTCTCGAAAAGAACCCCGTGTTCCTCTATTTCCAGGATCACTTTCAACGTCCGAATCCTTTTCGCCCCGACATCGCCATTGATATCACGCCTGTTTTTTCTCAAAAGATCCATGCGCTTGATGCGCACGTATCGCAGTTTTACGAATGGCTTCCCTGGATCGGAGGATACCTGAACGAAGTTCCGTCGGATCTCTCGCAACGCGAGAAGTGGCTGGCGGAAAACAGAAAAGGTCGTATTACACCTGAAGTGCATGCCGCCCTCGAGAAATGGTATGGTCGTGAAAAGGCGGCGACGATTCAATACGCTGAAGCGTTTGAGATATGTGAATATGGCCGTCAACCGGATGAAGCGGAGATTCGGCGCCTGTTTCCTATGTTGCCCGCACGGTAATAAACGAGGGACTCAAAGTATCGCATCATGAACACGAAAAAGTATTTTATCATCATTATTGTATTTGTAATCCTGGCTGCTGCCACGTTCTTCTTTTATGATTACTTCCGTCCGCTGAGTCCGCCGGGAGAGGTATCGCTTACGAACCGCGACCTGACGGTGTCGGTTTCGTACAGCAGGCCCTCCGTTCGGGGAAGACTGATATTCGGTGATCCCGATCAGAACCCCCTGCAACCATACGGTGAATACTGGAGGCTCGGAGCCAACGCCGCAACGGAAGTCACTTTCTCACGGGATGTGTTGTTCAACGGTGCAGCCTTGAATGCCGGAACCTATCGCATGTATGCCATACCAGGCCGTGATTCATTTGAGATCGTTCTCAATACGGAGACTGGCGTCTCCGGTTCGCAGCCACCTGATCACACCCGAGACGTTCTGCGTACCAGGGTACCCGTGGAGAAGCCAGCGGCACCGGTTGAGATGTTTACCATTACACTGGAAGAAGCGAGCGATGGCATTGACATGGTATTTGAATGGGCGGACGTGCGCTTTGTAGTACCCATATCGACTCAATAAAGGATGATAACACTCGTGCCCATCGCAAGGCGAATGGAGGACAACACGGCTTTTGCGGCGGTGCCGGGTTGTGCCGAAATACTGGCTATGAATGTTCAGTACTACGACATGATTGGATATCGTCCGCCATGGATCGGATACTTTGCGGAAGAAAAAAGCCTTTTTATAGGACTTGGGGGGTTTAAAGGAGCGCTTTTCTTAAGTGTGTGTCCTTTATATATTTCTCGCTGCCCACGAACACATAATTTGTGAT
>QGUY01000405.1 GCA_003242315.1 Bacteroidota bacterium | reverse complement strand
GCCGGAGTAAATAGCCGAAGCGAGTCCCAACGCTTGCGCCAGGAATCACCGATGCGATCATGCGCGTCAAGGATTACAAAGTCGAGCCCGCGGCGAGCAAGATGATAACCTACAGACAAGCCCGCCTGACCACCGCCAATAATTATCGTGCTGAAGTGTAAGCGCGAATTGTCGGCCTCCATTGAACCATTACGTCGCGCTTCGACTGCAGAGAATTCTTCTGTTAGCAACATAACCTCGTCCTGCACTTGACGCTTTAGGGTCGACAGTGCGGTGATCAGAGGTTAGATTCAAAAAAGGCTGTGGCGTTACAAATTGTGGTGGACTGTACCCGCCCGAGTCTGTGATTGCTCTGCGGAGACGCTTCTTTCCGTAAAGGCACCGGGCGGAACGACGGCGCCGTTCATTTTTCCTTCGATAAGGTTGAGCATCTTCAGCGTGGCAGTTATTGCTGCAGCCTGTTGATCAGCTTCAAAACCGCGCGTCTTGAATTGACGGTCGTCCATTTCCCATGTTATGATGGTCTCAACGAACGCATCCGTACGTCCGCCGGGAGGAATGGATATTTTGTAGTCGACAAGTTGAGGCAGTCTTTTCCCCAGTCGATCGTAAATCGACTTCACCGCTTGCATGAACGCATCATATTGCCCATCGCCGGTCGACGTTGCCTCGTACACCTGACCATCGATTTCGATGCTCAGCGTCGCTACAGGCTTGAGGTTATATACGTGACTGGAATAGTAATTCCGGATTTTGATCTTTTCCTGGATCAACTCGCGACCAAGGACGTCCGATATGATGTATGGAAGATCTTCAGTGGTGATGTTTTCTTTCTTGTCGCCCAGTTCAACCACACGCTGTGTAACTTTCCTCAGCGCTTCAGGATCAAGCTCGATGCCGAGCTCTTCAAGATTTTTCCTGATGCTCGCATTACCTGACGTCTTGCCCAACGCGTACTTCCTCGTCCTACCAAAGCGCTCCGGTATCAGATCGTTTTGATACAGGTTGGCTTTGCTGTCCCCATCCGCATGCACGCCGCATGTTTGTGTGAAGACATTCTCACCGATAACAGGTTTGTTATTCGGCACGCTGATACCGGAGAAAACCTCAACGAGCTTGCTTACGCTGTACAGTTTTGTTTCGTCAACGGAGAACTTCACTTTGAGGTGATCCTTCAGCATTGCGACAACACTGGACAGCGGCGCATTGCCAGCACGCTCACCCAGGCCATTCACTGTCACATGAAGACCTGTCGCGCCCGCTTTTACGCCCGCAAAACAATTCGCTACCGCCAGGTCGTAATCGTTGTGTGTATGCAGATCAAATCCCTTGCCCGGGAATGCATCCACCATCTGCTTCACAAAACGGTATGCCTCATCGGGATTGAGAACACCAAGCGTGTCCGGCAGCATGAACCTGACAATATCTTCGTCTTTCAGCGCATTCATCAGCTCAAAGACGTAGTCAGGGGAATGGCGCATCCCATTCGACCAGTCCTCAAAGTAAATATTGACTTTAATGCCCAGTTTGCCGGCGTAAGCGATCGACTTTCGTATATCCGCGATGTGCTGCTCGGGCGATTTTCTGAGTTGCCCCGTCAAATGCTTCAATGACCCCTTGCAAAGCAGGTTCATCACCTTGCCGCCCGCTTTATCGATCCAGTCCAGCGAACGGTTTTCGTCCACAAATCCCAGGATCTCGATGCGGTCGAGATGGCCATTTTCGGCGCCCCAGCGCAGAATCTTGGTTGCTGCCTCAAATTCACCCTCGGAAATGCGCGCAGAAGCGATTTCGATGCGGTCAACACGCACCTCTTCCAGCAACATTTTGGCAATATTGAGTTTCTCCGTGGGAGAATACGATACGCCCGACGTCTGTTCCCCGTCGCGCAGGGTGGTATCCATTATTTGTATATGCATGCAGCTATCCCTTTTTGATCCCCTCCGTATCTCAAACCGTGAAACGGGCTGATTAAAGCAATGAGAACTGCGAATTTACGAGAAGTTCGCCCTGCCTTGCAAGTCTGAGACCATTTCAAAGCCAAATCCTTCTCCCTGACCGTAGTAATGTCCAATTCTGGTTAACTTATGCCATAATTCTTAAGTATGGAGGACAACGTGAAAAAGGCCGGAACGACCCGGAGAAGAGCATTTTTGAAATCGACAGGCAGAGCTGTCATTGGTGGTACACTCGCTTACAACATGGGCATTGTAGGAGCGATTGCCGGGGGATCAACCAATACGCTGAAAGTAGGACTTATCGGGTGTGGTGGACGCGGCACCGGAGCAGCCGTTCAGGCGTTGCGGGCAGATCCGGATGTAGTGCTGACTGCAATGGGCGACGTGTTCGCCGACCGGTTGGAGCATTCGCTCAAAGCGCTGGCGGATGAAGTACCCACCGAAAAACTCAAAGTGAGCCGCGATCATCGATTTGTCGGCTTCGACGCGTACCAAAAGGTCATTGATTCCGGGGTCGACGTTGTCCTGCTTGCCACGCCCCCCGGCTTTCGACCCGAACACATGATGGCCGCTGTGGAAGCAGGCAAACACGTATTCTGTGAGAAACCCGTCGCGGTGGATGCGCCAGGCGTGCGTAAGGTGCTTGCAGCAGCGCGAAAGGCAAAAGAAAAAAATCTCTCTGTCGTTTCGGGCTTCTGTTACCGCTACGACTACGCCAACCGCGCAATGTTTGACAGGATTCGCAAAGGTGAAATCGGCGAACTCATGGCCGTGACCACGATGCGCTACGGTACGGAGTTGTGGTCATTTCCCCGCCAGCCGGGCTGGACCGACATGGAGTACAAACT
>QGUY01000404.1 GCA_003242315.1 Bacteroidota bacterium | reverse complement strand
TTTTTAATTTCAATTTTAATCAACCCAATGTAAAGGGAAGTCGGGGCAAAGGTTGGATCATCTCCGGGGGTAACATTTGGGTTGGGCTAACCTTCCAGGAAGACAAGGATATGGTAGCATCGCGGATCAGAGCACTTGTCGACAAGGGTGAATATCCCGCATCTCTCTGGCGTTGAAAGCCGGTTAGTTTCGTACATTAGTTACATGAAAGCAAGAGTGCGACTAGCGAATGGCTTTGTCGGGTACAGGGCGTTCGCACCGGTTCTCATCGGCATTGCCGTATTGTTGATATCATTCCGTCCGGCGGACAATTCCGCCCGTTCTCTCATGGGTGGGTGGCAATGTGAATCCGGCAACCAGCGCATGACGCGCATATTTACCGAGAAGTATTTTACCATCGCAGTATACAATAAGGCTGACGGCGACTTCGTCAGCACGGCCGGCGGTTCCTGGAGAATCGAAGGCACAAACCTGGTACAGCTTTACGAATACAACACCGCTAATCCGAACCTGGTCGGCACGGAAGAGCGCTTTCCCCTCGAAGCAGGCGATGATCAATTCGCGCTGAAATCTGGCAGGGAAAAAGAAATGTGGAAACGCCTGGACGATGGAACACCGGGGCAGCTAGCGGGTGCGTGGCTGATCACCGGCCGCTATGAGAACGGCGAGGTTCGGCGTCGTACGCCGGGTGTCAGGAGAACGATGAAGATTTTATCAGGAACACGATTCCAGTGGATTGCATACAACACGGAAACCAAAGAGTTCTTTGGAACAGGCGGTGGAACGTACACCACTGAGAATGGTAAGTACACCGAACACATCGAGTTTTTCTCGCGTGATAAATCCAGAGTGGGTGCCAGCCTCGAATTTGAATTTATCATCCAGGACGGCGAATGGAGACATAAGGGACGCAGCAGTCGTGGCGAACCCCTGGACGAAGTCTGGACGCGCCGGGAAGTGTTGGGGATTTAGTGTGCTGGAGTGTTGATGTGTTGAAGTTGGTCTATCCCTAAAATCGTTCCAGCTCGGAAAAGAAGAAATTACTCTCTATCACTGCGTTTTCGTCACTGTCGGAGCCATGAATGGCATTTGCTTCGATAGACTTAGCGAAGAGCGCGCGTATTGTGCCCGGGGCTGCCTTTTTCGGATCTGTGGCACCGATGAGATTGCGAAAATCTTCAACGGCATTAGCCTTTTCCAATATCATTGGGACGATGGGCCCTGATGACATATATTTCACAAGATCGCCATAGAACGGCCTTTCTTTGTGTACAGCATAAAACTGGCCTGCACGTTCAGGTGTAAGCATGGTTTTTTTCAGCGCCACGATCCTGAATCCTGCTTCTTCGATCATTTTGATGATTGCTCCCGTGTTGCCCGCACCTACCGCATCGGGCTTAATCATAGTAAACGTCCGGTTTCCTGCCATTCTGTCGATTTATTGTGTTTTCGCAAATACGGCCGCAAAAATAGAAAAAAATCCTTCAGTCTGTGGCCAGCAAGCGGCCTGTTCCGGGGTAAGGCGTCACGAAACGATTTTTTTTAGCATTTTTGCCATTCGGTTTTCCGGTAAGCATGCAAAATGCGCAAGAATTAAAGGTTTTGCTGGGGCAGCCCCGAAAGGCAGTGGTGTTGATGCATTACAAACCTGACGCTGACGCCCTCGGTTCATCCCTTGCACTGGCCGCCTGGCTGAAAAAAGGAAATCATACGGTAACCGTGATTTCGCCAAGCGATTACCCCAGCTTTCTGAACTGGATGCCGGGAAACAGCGACGTAGTAATATTTCAGCCCGGACGCTCGGATGGTCCGGCGCGCGCAATCGCAGAAGCAGATCTCGTCTTTTGCCTTGATTTCTCAAGCCTTTCGCGCATCAACGAACTCGGCGAAATGGTTCGGCGGTCTTCTGCAAAGACTGTACTTATCGACCATCACCTGGAACCTGAGCGATTTGCCGATTTCGAGGAGTGGGATTCCTCCGCAGCCTCGACGGCAGAACTTGTATACAGACTTATCGTCGAGCTCGGCGGAGAAGATAAAATCGATTGCTGCATCGCCGACTGCCTGTACGCGGGACTGATGACCGACACGGGTAGCTTCCGTCACAACAATACAACGGATGAGGTATTTGTCACAGCGGCTTCTCTCGTGAAGAAAGGAGCAAATCCCCACCGAGTCTCGAAACTTATTTACGATAACAACACGCTTTCGCGTCTGCGACTCATGGGTTATGTCTTGTCCCAAAAGCTGCAGGTTATTCCTGAACTGAAGACAGCATACATTACGCTTAGTCGTGATGAACTCAGGCAATATGAATCTCAAACGGGTGATACGGAAGGGCTGGTAAACTACGGGCTGTCTATTAAAGACATTGTCCTTTCTGTATTGATCTATGAACGGAAAGACGGCAGCGTGAAACTTTCCTTCCGGTCTATTGGCGACTTCTCGGTGAACGACTTCGCCCGGCAACATTTCGAAGGCGGGGGTCACAAAAACGCAGCCGGGGGGCAATCTTCACTTTCCCTTGACGATACACTTGCCAAATTTCTTGGTATTCTGCCCTCGTACCGCGATTTATTGCAACATGAGGGATACATTACAACCTTACCCACAAATCAGGAGTCTAAACAAAACAAAGCATGAGAATTTCAGTAATACTGGCGGCAGGGATAGCCTTGCTAGCAGCCTGCTCCCAGTCGGCAATACAGGAAACCCCCAGCGGGTTCAAGTTTACGATAGTGAGGAAAGGTACGGGGGAAACAGCGCGTCCCGCGCAATATGTGGTATTCAACTTCAGAGTGACCGACTCG
>QGUY01000122.1 GCA_003242315.1 Bacteroidota bacterium | reverse complement strand
ATTGTTTGCGAGGGGGGACGGATATATCACCATTACATAGCAGTATTGAGTTTGGCTGCGGCCATGGTCGGCGTTGCGCGTTCCGATCGTAAGGTTTCGCATACGAATTTCTTAAACAATGCCTGGATACGGGCGTTGGAAAACAGCACCGAATTGCAGGAGCAAACCCGAAAGTTGAATCAGGGTTGGGATGGAAGGATGCAGCAGGTGAAAACGTGGTTTCGCGACATCGTACGAGTTGATCCGGAATATCTGGCCAACCTCGATCGGAAAGAGGTTTCTCCGGCCGATCAGAGAAAGTTCGCTAACTATTTCCTCCGCAAGATTCTGTTGGGTAAAAATGCGATCAGCGATTATTTCGGTGAGGCGGTCATCGGTTGGGCGGAAGATCGTGAAATTGTGCAGGGCATGGTGGAAAAAACGATCAAAGCGTTCGATCCGTCCAAACAGGATCAGATCTCGCTTCACACGTTGTCGGTCAATTGGGATGAAGACAAGGATTTTATCGAACGGTTGTACAACGAAGCAGCGGACCTTGCAAAACCTTACGCTGATCTTATCGCCAACAATACGCGCAACTGGGAAGTAGACCGATTGCCCCTTACCGATAAGATCATCCTGGAAATGGCGATTGCAGAGATTCTCAATTTTCCGAACATACCTGTCAAAGTATCCATCAACGAATACATTGAATTGGCGAAAAACTACAGCACTCCCAAAAGTCGCCAGTTTGTAAATGGAATTCTTGACGTAATCGCCCGCGAATTGAATGAGTCCGGTGCAGTGCGGAAAAGCGGAAGAGGGCTCATCGACAACAAGTAATGTCGTTCGACCCGTCAAAACGACGGTCTTTGGCACGCAGGTTGTTAAAATATCCCAAATTCTTGATTTTGCGTTTTGACGCGTGTTAAATTTGAAAATTATGAGCAAAAGAGGTGGAAACTCGTTCCTTGCTTTTCTGGCGGGTGTAGCAGCCGGAACTGTTCTCGGTATTTTGTTCGCGCCTGATAAAGGTTCGAGTACACGGGAAAAGCTTTCGTTTCAGCTGGATAAGTATCGCAAGATGCTTGAAGAGCTGATCGATGATTTTGTATCCGGACGTGAAACACCGCTGACTTCCGAAGCGAAGTCGCAAGGCCAGAAGGTGGTAGACGAGGCGAAGAATAAGGCGGAGCGATTGCTCGAAGATGTCGACGAACTGCTGGAACAAATCAGGGGAAAAAAGAATTAAAGAAGAGTTAACGAAGCATCAAATACGAGAAAGACATGAAAAAACTGCTTGGACTTGCACTGTTGTCCCTTTCGCTTCTGGTGATGGTATCGTGTCGGGACAAAGAGGCTGAAAAACGTATCGCGCAGCTGGAAGCCCGGATCGCTGAGCTGGAAGGCAAGGGCTCAGGCGTGCCTACAGGTCTGCAAACCACTGCGGCCGTACCCGAGACCAAGCCGGAAGGCCCGCTTCCTGTTATGGAGTTCGCGACGCTTGAACACGATTTCGGGACTATCAATGAAGGTGACGTAGTGGAGTACACCTACAAGTTTAAGAACACCGGCGAAGCACCCCTGATCATCCAAAGCGCCCAGGGTTCATGCGGCTGTACGGTTTCAGATTGGACCAAGGAGCCTGTACCCGTAGGCGGTGAGGGTTTCGTAACAGCCAAGTTCGATTCCAAGGGAAAGCCCAACATTCAGAACAAGACCGTGACTGTTACGGCAAATACGTGGCCGAAGCAAACCGTGCTTCGTTTCAAGGCGATGGTCGTGCCTGCCACCGCTTCCCGCTGACAAGACGTGCTGAAGAATTTTCGAAAGTCCCGGCCGGCCGCCGGGACTTTTTTTATGCCGACTGATCCCATTCACACCAAATGTGTAACTTAGCGGTTCGTTAAAATTCGATGTATGCACACCATAATATTACAGGCGCAACCACAGGGAGGACAGTGGACACAGCTGTTGTTCTTCGTCGGTATCATTTTCGTGTTCTACTTTTTCATGATCCGGCCTCAACAAAAGAAGGCTAAGGAGCAAAGGAAGTTCATCGAGGAAGTGAAGAAGGGCGACTATGTAGTGACCATTGGTGGGATGCACGGTAGCATTGTCGAGATCGACGGTGATACTGTGATCCTGGAAGTGGAAAAGGGTGGGCGTATACGGCTCAACAAGGCGGCAATTTCCATGGAGGCTACCCGCGCTGCCAGAAAGTAAGGATAAAAAGACGTGCGGTTTGTCAATTCCATATTCCGTCTGCTTCATGTCAACAAAAAGAATTGGAAGGCAATCGCACTCTGCGTACTTGCAGCAACAATCTTCTGGTTTCTTGATTCGCTGAACGACAACTACACAGCGAACGTCAACTTTCCGCTGAGATTCGAATACAACGAAGAGGCGTACATTCCGGTCGAACCGTTGCCCGATCGCCTTACCATTAACGTATCCGGCATGGGCTGGGATTTGTTCCGAAGGAGCGCGGGGTTCCGCGTCACGCCTTTGGTTATACCGCTCGACCGCCCTGCGTCTGTTCGCAAGATCGTCGGCAGTACGCTTCCCGCTTTGTTCTCCGATCAAATAGAAGGACTGGAAATTAACTTCGTCGTCAACGATACAATTTATGTCAACATTGAGCCGCGCGACCGAAAATGGGTGAGGCTTAGGATCGATTCAGTTGAACGCTTTCTTCGCCCCGGGTACGGCGTCGTCAGCCCGATTCAAATACGCCCCGATTCAGTATTAGCGGACGGACCTCTTTCTCACATATCGGAATTGCGACGTTCGTTGTCGCTCTCCCTGGAACACACCAACATTGATGAGGATTACGACGAAGAAGTAGAGGTTACCGTGCCCCATCGGCCACTGATTGCGTTCAGGCCTTCCACCGTACACGTTAGCTTTCGCGTTGAGGAGTACGTGGAGGTTACCGATTCGGTAAAGCTTGTACTCGTCAACCTCCCCGAATCAGCAAAGCCCGACCTGCAGGTTGAAAAGCTTCCGGTAACGATCAGCGTTCGCCGTAGCCAGGCAGAAAGCCTTGTCTGGGATTCGATGAGGGCAGTGGTGAACCTGAAGGGCTTCAAGGGCGGAAAAATCAGCGCCGAACCCGAAATAGCAGGACTCCCCGGTGGCGCCAAGGTTGTCGAAATCGACAGCGTCCACATCACATATTGACTGGACCTTATGAGCACATACCAGGTTGGGCTTACAGGAGGAATAGGCGCCGGCAAAAGCGTTGTGGGGCGAATATTTGCGCTACTTGGCGTTCCCGTCTACGATTCCGACAGCCGGGCGAAATATGTTATGACCACCGATGGAATTCTGATGTCCAACATCCGGAAAGAATTCGGAGAATTGTCATTCAATCCGGATGGATCGTTAAACCGGTCCTACCTTGGTGACCTGGTTTTCAGAAACCCGGATCAACTGGAAAAACTGAACCGGCTTGTTCATCCGCGCGTCGCAGCCGACTACGAGGACTGGGTTGCGGAGCATGCGCACCATGACTATGTGATCAAGGAGGCTGCGTTGTTGTTCGAGTCAGGATCCTATAAACAGCTAGATCATATCGTCCTCGTTGTAGCACCGGAACCCCTCCGAGTCAATCGCGTGATAAACCGCGACCGGGGAAGAACCGCGGATCAGGTTCGCAGAATTATGGCACAACAATGGAGCGATGAAGAAAAAATAAAGCGGGCAGATTCCGTTATACGAAACGACGAATCTGCGCTGATCATTCCGCAGGTTCTAAATCTTCACGAGAAATTCAAAGCACGTTCAGACCAACCCGGAACGTGATCTGTCAAAGGAAGTGTATTATGGGACGATACTTGTTGATGGCGTGCGGTATTGGTTCACTGCTCTTTTTCTCGTGCAGCGCGAAAAAGGATGGCCCCGCCGCGGCCAGGACGCGTGGCCCGGTACAGGCTGACGGATTTCTCGTGCAGCCGCGATCCGTCAGTGAAACCGTGGAAGTGTCAGGCACCCTCCTGCCTGAAGAGGAAACAGATATCCGTGCCGAAGTGAGTGGACGCGTCGTCCAACTCGATATACCCGAAGGTAGCGTTGTTCCGAAAGGCAAGCTGCTGGTAAAACTCTTTGACGGCGACCTGCAGGCCCAACTGAGGAAGCTCGAAGTGCAATTGCAAATCGCACAGAAGTCGGAAGAGCGACAAGCCGAGTTACTAAAGATAAATGGTATCAGTCAGCAGGATTACGATCTGGCCCAACTCAACGTCGAGAATCTGAAGGCTGACATTGAAGCGACGCGCATCGCGATTGCCAAAACAGAAATACGTGCACCCTATCGTGGCAAGCTCGGACTCCGCCGCATCAGCCTGGGTTCTTACCTTTCCCCTAATGACATCGTCACCAGTATCCGGCAAGTCGAACGTTTGAAGCTGGAGTTCGCCATCCCTGAAAAATACGCGAGGTCCGTCGGCCCCGGCGACAAGGTGCGCTTTCGTGTCGACGGTGGCCAACAATGGCACGAGGCGACCGTGATGGCTACTGAGAACAGCGTAGACGAAGCAACGAGAACACTTACTGTGCGTGCCCTCGTGAGGGAGGGGCACCGAGAACTTGTGCCCGGTGTTTTTGCGAAAGTGAATCTGCAGCTTGGCAAAACCGACAACGCCCTGATGATCCCGACGCAGGCCGTCATTCCCCAGGCGCGAGGGAAACAAGTCATTATCTATACGGGCGACAGCATACAATTCCGTGAAGTGGAAACCGGAATACGGGACTCAGCCTACGTTCAGATCACACATGGACTTCAGGCCGGCGATACCGTAATCATCAGCGGGCTCATGGCAATCCGCCCGGCGTCAAGGGTAAGGCTCGATAAAATCCTGACTTACCAGTAAAAGAAGAATCGGTCAAAAACAGTTAGATTAACTGTATGAATATTTCAGAGCTGAGTTTGCGCAGGCCCGTGCTCGCCACTGTGATGAGTATAATTCTCGTCATCTTTGGCGTAATCGGCCTTTCCCGGCTTGGCGTTCGCGATTACCCGGTAATCGACCCGCCAACCATCAGCGTCCGGACCTCTTACTCAGGTGCGAATGCCGATATCGTTGAATCACAGATTACGGAACCCCTCGAAAAGGCCATCAACGGCATCGCCGGTATCCGCAATATTTCCTCCTCATCAAGTGTCGGTGTAAGCTCCATTGACATCGAGTTTGAACTGGGTGTAGACCTGGAAGCGGCCGCAAACGACGTGCGCGACAAGGTATCACAAGCCGGACGGAGTCTGCCGCAAGACCTCACCAACCCGCCGGTCGTTTCAAAGGCGAATGCCAATCGCGATGCCATCATCTCGATGACAGTTCAGAGCAGCACCAAGAATCCACTTGAGCTGACTGAATATGCGACCAACAACCTCGTCGAGCGATTGCAGACCATCCCCGGTGTGAGCAGCATCCAGATTTGGGGTGAGCGAAAATTCGCGATGCGCATCTGGCTGGATCCTGCCAAGCTCAGCGCATATGGACTCACTGCACTCGATGTGCAACGCGCTCTTGACCGCGAGAACGTTGAACTACCCTCCGGTAAGATAGCCGGTACGTCAACGGAACTTACCGTGCGCACGTTCGGCCGATTGTTTACCGAGGAGGAATTCAATAACGTCATCATTCAATCATCACCTACCGGTGACATCAGACTGAAGGATGTTGGGCAGGCCGTCCTCGGCCCCGAGAACGAGGAGACCGTCTTGCGCGAAAGCAACGTCGTCATGGTTGGACTTGCCATCGTGCCGCTGCCGGGTGCCAACTTCGTTGCCATCGCGGATGAGTTTTACAAGCGGATGGAACAAATAGAGAAGGAAGTTCCGGAAGACATCAAGCTTAACATCGCGATGGACCAAACGGTGTTCATCAAGCGTTCCATCAGTGAGGTGGAAGAAACGTTGTTCATCGCGATCGTTCTCGTTGTCCTGGTTATTTACTTTTTCTTCCGTGACTGGAGGATCGCGATCCGGCCGCTCATCGATATTCCTGTCGCGCTCATCGCCACGTTTTTCATTATGTACGTGAGCGACTTCTCCATCAATGTTCTCACCATGCTGGGTATAGTACTGGCTACTGGTCTTGTAGTGGACGACGGGATAGTGGTAACCGAGAACATTTACAAGAAGCTCGAACAGGGCATGAACAAATACCAGGCGGCGTTGTACGGATCGAAGGAAATATTTTTCGCGGTTATCTCGACGTCCATAACGCTGGCGATCGTTTTCCTGCCAATTCTCTTCCTGCAAGGATTCGTTGGAAGATTGTTCCGTGAATTCGGTGTGGTCATTGCCTCTGCCGTGCTGATCAGTGCCTTTGTCTCGCTAACATTGACGCCAGTGCTGAGTGTCAAGTTGACCCGCAGTCGCCACGAACATTCATGGTTCTACCGCGTTACGGAGCCATTCTTCTCCGGCATGGAGCGAGGCTACCAACGCATGCTTGCGGGCTTTATGAAAGTCAGGTGGGTGTCGCTGGTCATTATAGCCGCGTGTCTTGGTATAGCTGGATTTATTGGAAGCCAGTTGCAGTCGGAGCTTGCCCCTTTGGAAGACCGCAGTCAATTCAGGTTGCGGCTGTCCGCGCCCGAGGGCACGTCTTACGATTACATGGATGCCTACGTGCAGAAGCTCGTTGATTTTATTACTGACTCGATTCCCGAGTACAGAATAGCGTTGTCGGTTACCGCGCCCGGATTCTCGGGTTCAGGTGCCGCTAATTCAGGATTTATCCGCGTGACGCTGGTAGATCCCGATGAACGCGAGCGTTCGCAGTTCGAGATCGTCGAAATGGTAAACCGGAACCTTCACCGCTTCCCTGAGGGTCGCGCGTTTGCCACGCAGGAACAGACGATCCAGGTAACGCGCTCGGGCGGATTGCCAATTCAATTTGTGCTGCAGAACAACAACTTCGAGAAGCTGAAGGAAGTATTGCCAAAGTTTCTCGCGGCTGCAGAGCAACATCCCGTGCTTGAAGGCGTCGACTCAGATTTGAAATTCAACAAGCCGGAACTCCGGGTGCAAATCAATCGTCTGAAAGCAACCCAGCTTGGTGTAAGCGTGCAGGATATCGCACAAACACTGCAGCTCGCGTACAGTAATCTGCGTTTCGGTTACTTTACGCGCGACGGGAAGCAGTATGAGGTCATCGGCCAGGTAACACGAATAAACCGCGATGATCCTGACGACCTGAAACGGTTGTATGTAAGGACCCGATCCGGAGATCTGGTGTCGATCGATAATCTTGTGACTGTCGAAGAATCCACAACGCCGCCGGCGCTCTATCACTTTAACCGCTATCGTTCCGCGACGGTGTCAGCCGGACTCGCTCCGGGGATGACCATAGGTGATGGTATCAGAGCTATGGAGGAGATTGCTGCCGAACTTCTCGATGACACGTTTAACACGTCGCTAGCGGGTACGTCGCGCGATTTTGCAGAGAGTTCCAGCAACACGTCGTTCGCCTTCGTGCTGGCGCTTGTTCTTGTGTATCTGATCCTGGCAGCTCAGTTTGAAAGCTTCATTGATCCACTTACGATTCTCTTTACCGTGCCACTCGCCGTCGCCGGTGCGTTCATATCGCTGTGGTTGTTTGGACAAACAATCAACATTTTTTCACAGATCGGAATGATCATGTTGATCGGCTTGGTGACGAAGAATGGTATTCTAATCGTCGAGTTTGCGAACCAGCGTCGCGACGCCGGACTGTCGAAGATGGAGGCAGTGCTGGAAGCGTCTCGCTTGCGGCTTCGTCCCATTCTCATGACAAGCCTTACGATGGTGCTGGGAACGCTGCCCATCGCCGTATCACTGGGTGCGGCATCGACGAGCCGACAACCCCTGGGTATCGTTGTTGTCGGGGGTATTCTCTTCTCCCTTGTACTGACACTTTTCGTAATACCTGCGATCTATTCCTACCTGTCACGACCGCGGAAGCATGTTGAATTTGAGAAACGGGTGGCAGAACCGGCCACTGAACTGGTGTATGAAAGTTAGTCAACGGGCGGGAATCGCTCTGATCCTTGCTGTACTGGCGCCTTCCCTGAAGGCACAGGAGATGGTGACCCTTAATCAGGTCATCCAGCTTTCCCTGGAAAAGGATTATGGGATACATCTTGCTCAGAATGCACTCTCGGCCGCAGAAACCGATGATCAGTACTCGTTCGGTGCTTTGCTGCCGCGGATCGAGGCTGTAGCAAGTAAAACCTGGAATAACAACAACCAGAGACAGGTTCTTCCCGACAATACAGAAAGAAGGCGGGATGGCATCAAATCCGAAAACATCAGTGCGTCGGCTCAGCTGCAGTGGCTCTTGTTCGACGGCACGCGAATGTTCGCCGCGCGCGAACGCATCGCAGAAATCGCCGAGCAGGGAGAACTCCTTTTGCGCGACCAGATAGTGAATACAGTCGCGTCTGTAATCAACAACTACTATTTTATTGTCGCGCTTAAACAGCAGCTGAAGGCAACGCAGGAACAAATGGCCGTCAGCGAGGAACGTGTAAAGCTGGCTGAACTGAAATTGGAGGTCGGAACAGGAGGCAAGCCGGAGTTGCTTCAGGCAAAAATCGATTTGAACTCGCAGCGAAGGCAAGTCGTGGAACAACGCACAGCCATCCGGCAAGTAAAAGATCAGTTGAATGGCCTCGTGGGTATGCAACTTCCTGCAGACTTTGATGTCGCGGATACCATCGTGATTGATCTCAGTCTGGATCGGGAAGAAATCATCTCAGAGATCAGCCGACGCAACTTCGAGTTACAGGCGTTGAAGAAGAACATTGATATATCGAATCTCACCATTCGGGAACGGAAAGGTGAATTGTATCCTTTTCTTTACTTCAATTCGAATTACAATTTCAGCCGGACGGAAAACGAAGTAGCGATCAACAACTTTACGCCACTGTTCAATCAAAACCGGGGATTTAACTACGGCTTTTCGCTGACATTCCCCATTCTTAACGGATTCGACGCACGGAGACGCGTGCGACTTGCACATATTGACGCACAGCGTCAACAAATCATTTACGACCAGCGTCAGACAGAAGTGCTGATTGAAGCGAACAACGCTTTCGACAATTACCACAATGCGCGCGAGGTCATGAGAATCAGTGAGGAGACAGTGGCCCTTGCGCGTGAAAACGTCCACATAGCCCTGGAAGGGTTCAAGCGCGGTGTGACTACGTTCATTGAACTTCGTACAGCCCAAATCAGCCTTGAGTCCGCGTACACCGAACTGATCACGGCGCGGTACAATGCTAAGGTTGCTGAGACTGAGCTTTTGAGGTTGTGTGGGAGACTTGTTCAGGCCGTGCCCGAAGGGTAGTCAAAACTTCGTCAATCGTAAATCGCAGATCAAATCGAGCTATGTGTCCTATGTTCACCATGTTCCCGATGTGGTTCTGGAAAAATATGGAACCGCATAGGACACAAGAGGTCACATAGATCACATAGGATCAGCCTCTTTTTGTCAGATCCGCAAACAAGCTATTAAAAATCGCCAGAATCAGGCTAAAGGCCAATCCCCACCAGAAACCATCCACTTCAAATCCTGAAGGTACGATGGCGTCAACCAGGAGAACGATCAGTACGTTAATGACGAGAAGAAAAAGGCCGAAGGTGAGAATCGTTACCGGAATTGTCAGGATCACGAGGATAGGCTTTATGAACATGTTGGCTAGCGAAAGTAGCAAGGCGACAAGCAGGGCATAGCCGTAATTTTCAACATGTACGCCCGGCAGAAGGTACGCTGTCAGCAGGACAGCCAATCCGGAAAGAAGAAATCGGACAACAGAATTCATTGATTGTGTGATTGAAGTGTCATAGAAAATCAGGGCGGGGAAGCATACTCGTGGAAAGATAGAGAATGATTCGCTAATTTTCAGGGGCCATGTACGCTATTGTGGATATCGAAACGACGGGGGGCTATGCCGGGAACCATAAGATTACCGAGATAGCGATTTATCACCATGATGGCCTGAGGATTACAGACCGGTTTCACACCCTCGTCAATCCCGGGCGGAACATCCCCGCATACATTACGGGCCTTACCGGGATTACACAGGAAATGGTTTGGAATGCGCCTTCGTTTCCGGAGATTGCGCACCTGGTTTATGAGCAATTGAAGGATAAGGTCTTCGTAGCTCACAACGCACATTTCGATTATTCTTTCCTCCGACAGGAATTCGAAGCTGTAGGGATATCGTGGCGTGCCAAGAAGTTGTGCACGGTTCGACTAAGTCGGAGGATTGTTCCCGGCCTGCGTTCGTACAGTCTCGGCAGACTTGCAGAAAGCCTCGGCATCGAAATCACTGACCGCCATCGTGCCGGTGGTGACGCGGCAGCAACGGCCAGGATCTTCGATTGCCTGCTTAAGCGCGACAAAGACAACTATATCCTGAGATGCCTCAAGCGAAATTCGGGTGAAACCATTCTTCCACCCAATCTTCCTAAAGAAACGTTTGACGCGCTCCCAGCCAAACCCGGAGTATATTACTTCCACAACGCAAGAGGTACTGTTATTTACGTCGGGAAAGCGGCAAATATCAAGAAGCGTATCGCAGGACACTTCACAGGAGATGCGCGTGAATGGAATCGTTCCCGGATCAGAGATGAAATTCATAACATTACCTATCAACTCACGGGCAACGAACTCATTGCGCTCATACTGGAATCGCAGGAGATACGTAGGTTGTGGCCCAAGTACAATCTTGCACAAAAGTATCGTGTGGAAGAGTGGGGCATATACAGTTACGAAGACCGCAACGGTTACATTCGTTTTACTGTAAATACTGTTGCGCGGGGAACGCGACCGCTGATACGCTTCTCGTCAAAAGGCGATGCGTGGGGATACCTGTGGGACAAGGTGAGAACGTTCAACCTGTGTCCGAAGCTTAGTGGCCTGCAATTATCGAAGGGTCTTTGTTTTGAATTTCAGACAGGCTGTTGCAAAGGCGCATGTATGGGTGCTGAAACGTCACACGAGTACAACACGCGTTGTCTCGAAGCCATGCGTTCATTCACGGCGGGACCAGGATCATTGGCCATCATCGGCAAAGGAAGGCACGCTCGCGAGCAGTCGCTTGTGCTTGTCGAACAAGGAAAATATCTGGGCTTTGGCTTCCTCGATCGTAAAGCTCCCATAGACGATCTGAATTTCGTCCGCAGCGCCATCAACCCCGGCGTGGAGACACCGGTCGTGCAGCATCTTATAAATTCTTATATAGCGAATCCGAGAGGGGAGCAGGTGGTGATTTTTGATTTTTGATTTTTGATTTGGTTGACGTGCTCGGAATGAGTTTTCGTTTGGTAAGGGAGTTTACATTTTTACAGAGTTATACCCCGGGTTTTCTAAA
>QGUY01000403.1 GCA_003242315.1 Bacteroidota bacterium | reverse complement strand
GTCCTGGTTCAGGAAGCCTATTGTGCAGTCGTTGCTCTTGCTGATGCTTCCCGAGGTGACCTGAATATCGCCATTGATCAGGCGGAGCAGTGTGGTTTTGCCCTTCCCGTTGAGTCCGATAAGACCAATACGGTCCTTCGGGCGGATAAACATGCTCGCATTTTCGTACAGGGGCCGCCCGCCGATCAAATAAGTAATGTCCGATACGGAAATCATGGCCGCAAAAATAAGGATGTTTTGTTGTTTCCTTAGGACGCGGCGATTTCACGCACCGGACAATCGATGGAAGTCTGCTTCGCTTACAGTTTTCTTACCCAGATGTTCCTGTAGCTAACCAGGTTGCCGTGGTCCTGCAGGCGCAGCGGCGCATCGCCGTGCTCTTTATACAGGGGGAATCCGATGTATTCCGTCGCACCGAGCAGCGCCACATGGTTAAGCAACAGCACTCCGTTGTGGATCACGGTAACATAGGCCGGAACAACTACGCGTCCGTCGGTACCAAAACGCGGAGCGGTGTATATGATGTCGTATGTCTGCCATTCTCCCGGCTTTTTGCAGGCGTTCGCCAGGGGAATATGTTGCTTATAGATGGATCCCGCCTGACCGTTGATGTAGGTCTTGTTTTGGTAATTGTCCAGCACCTGAACCTCATACCGTTCCTGGAGGAACACACCGCTGTTGCCGCGTCCCTGGCTGACCTTGGAAGGATCAGTAACCTCAGGAGCGCGCCATTCGATGTGAAGTTGGATGTCGCCGAACGATTCTTTAGTCCTGATGTCTCCCGTGCCGGGAGCAACAGTCACGGCGCCATCTTTTACCGTCCACTTGGCCGGACCTCCGTTGTCAACTGAAACCCATTGCTAAGATCGCGGCCGTCAAACAACACAATGGCATCCGAAGGAGGGTCGGAAGGCGTAGTGCCCGGCGTCACGATCTTAGGTTGCGGCTCCCATACTTCTGTGGATTCCGGCGTCCGCTTGTCTTGCTGCCCGAAGCACGCGGAGCATACAAAGGCGATAATGACTGTAAGGTTAAGTGTGCGTCTCATAGGTTTACATTGTAGTTCAAAAATCTTCAGCAATCTTATCAATTTTGCTCTTCCGGTCTTCCACCATCATGCGGGGGATGACCAGCGAACGGTATTCCAGTATCAAACTGTTCTTTGAGTGAGATTTATAGGTGAGGATCACGGAGTCGCCTCTCCAGAAATACTGATAGTTTTTCGCGTCGTAGGTAGCGCGACCAAAAAGGTTTTCCAGTGCCTTCATGAGGCGCGGATCTTTGTCCGTGATTAGCGTAATGGTCTCGATCAGGTTCCGGTAAGCGCCGAGTTCTACGCTTTTTATCTTGACGTCACCGATTGTAGCGTATTCGGGATGCTCAACGACATAGGTTTGCGACGGATAGACATTTTCCTTAGCGGTGAACTCCTTTCTCAATTTGGCACCCTTTACGGAATCAGCGCGTGTGCCAAGGCGGATGTCTTTGAAACCATTGCGGCTGTCAAGTTCGGCGGGCGACTGTGCGACAAGGCTGTGCATCCACACGGATAGAAGCAGAGTAATGATGTACCGGAACAGCATCTTCTATTGTTTTTCTACAAATCGGATAGGCACTGTAACCCTCACGCGATCCCATTGAAACGTCATCTCAGCACGGTCGTTGTTTTGGTCGAGGGCGATCGTAAATGCTTCCACTACCTCAGGCGTTTCCTGAACCGGCGCTTCAAAGCGGAACACGTCAAGCTTCGGATTGTAATTATACGAACCCCAGAGGTTCAACTCACGATTGATGATGATGGTCCACTTGATTCGGTCTGGAATCGTAAAGATAGAATAGGTGCCAGCGGGAAGCAGCAGGCCATTGACCAGGAGGTCGCCGGTGAGCGTGATCTCGGTCGCTTCGTTCGCGCCCGTGCGCCAAACCTCACCATAGGGGACCAGACTGCCGAAAATTTCGCGGCCTCGCTTGAGCGGTTGTCCGTACGTAATCTTTACATACGTGTCCTTGTACCGCATGCGCGCCATTGAGAGAGGACTAAGGCGCGACTCCTGGGCGTACACACTTACCACGCAAAGCCAGACCACTGAGGTTACGACCCACTTTGTCATGGCGCCTAAGATACTTATTTCACACTTAAGGACAACAGGGATAGATTCGGGCGGAAAAGACAGTGCGGAATTACTTATTTTGCCGCCTCAACCCATTGCGAGATGAGCAGACCTGCATTTGACGACATCTACATGGAATTGGCCGTGAATCTGGCGCGTCGTTCACACTGCATCAAGCGACATGTCGGCGCAGTGCTCGCCAAGGACACACGTATTATTTCTATTGGCTACAACGGTCCGCCGGCAGGGACGCATAACTGCGATGAGGAATGGCCCGAGACTGGATGTCCCCGCGATTCAAAAGGTGGATGTTCGCTCGCCATTCACGCAGAACAGAACGCCATCCTCTATGCCGTCAAGAACAAGATGTCGGTAGAAGGTGCTACGCTATACGTTACGCTATCGCCTTGCCTGGCGTGTGCCCGGATCATCTACACGATGGGCATCACAAGATGCATTTACCTGAACTCGTATGCCGAGCACAAGGGTATACCGCTTGATGAAGGAGTGGAGTTTCTTCGAAAGTTTGGGGTTGCGACCGAAAAGTATGCCGGGACCCTGGCCAATGTTACGCACATGATTTGACCGCGGTCGGACTGATTCCCGAAACGTTATCCATGGGATTAACTCTGTAGAGACGCATGGCTGTGCGTTTCCGGATAGATAGTCGATAGTTTGACAGAGACGCACGGCTGTGCGTCTCTACAAGGT